>DASVGR010000001.1:0-27246 GCA_036379395.1 Rhodanobacteraceae bacterium
CACCGACACGCCCCGTCGAAAATCGAAGCCCGTACTGCTCGCGGAGCCCCGCTGCCGTGAGCACCACCGTCGCTCCGCAAACGCCATCCAGCAACGATTTGCTGAGTGCCACCTTTCTGTTTTCGCTGATACTGCATGGCGTGCTGATCCTCGGCATCACCTTCGTGATCGTCAAGCCCAAGCCGCACCTGCCCACGCTGGACGTCACCCTGGTCAACACGGCCAACCGGCAGGCGCCCGCGCATGCCGACTTTCTGGCCCAGGCCAACAATGCCGGCGGGGGCAATTCCGACAAAGTGCATCTGCCGTCGCAGCCGGTTTCCGGCCTGCTGCCAACCGACAGCAACGGCCTGGCACCACGTCCGCTCGCCCCCAGCGCACCGGCTGCCAGCCTGGCCAGTGGCCCGCGCCGCATCACCACCACGGCCGTGACCCGCTTCGCCGTGCCCAGCGCCAGGGACCAGCGCCAGCACGACGCGGCCAACCGGCCGCAATCCTCGCTCGACGTGAAGCGGCAAATGGAAATGGCGCGCCTGGCGGCCGAAATCGACGCCGCCTCCAAGGCCTACGCCAAACGTCCGCACAAGAAATTCATCTCGGCCAACACCAAGGAATATGCCTACGCCGCCTACATGCGCGCCTGGGCCAAGCGCGTGGAACGTGTCGGCACGCTCAACTTTCCGGACGCCGCGCGCACCGGCCGCCTGTCCGGCCAGCTCATCCTCACCGTCGGCCTGAACCGCAACGGCTCCATCCACAGCATCGACATCATCCAGAGTTCGGGCCGCAAGGTGCTGGACGATGCGGCCATCCGCATCGTGCGCATGGCCGCACCCTTCCCGCCCATACCCAAGACCAGCGAAAAGGTCGACCAGCTGTACATCACGCGCACCTACCAGTTCCTGCGCGGCGGCCGGCTGCGCACGCACTGAACCCCGCTCAGCGGCTAGACTGTCCGCATGGAGCAGTTCAGCAACCTCGCCGGCCACTTCCTGATCGCCATGCCCGGCATGGCCGATCCCACGTTTGCACGCGGCGTGACCTTGCTGTGCCAATACAACGAGGAAGGCGCCATTGGCCTGCTGGTCAACCACCCTGCGCCATTCACGCTGGGTGACGTGCTGCGGCAAATGCAGATCGACTGTGACCAGGACACCATCAACAACCGGCCCGTGCTGCAAGGCGGCCCGGTGCAAACCGAGCGCGGCTTCGTGCTGCACGACGGCGACCACCCGTGGGAAGCCAGCTTCCGCGTCAACGAGCGCTGGGCCGTCACCACCTCGCGCGACATTCTGGTCGCCATTGCCGCCGGCGAAGGCCCGCAACACGCTGCCGTGGCACTGGGCTACGCCGGCTGGAGCACCGGCCAATTGGATGACGAAATCCGCGCCAACGCCTGGCTGACCACGCCTGCCGACGGGCGCATCGTGTTCGCCACGCCGGTGGAAGACCGCTGGCGTGCCGCCGCCGCGCTGGTCGGCGTCGACGTCGACAATCTTGCCGATTACGCCGGCCACGCATGACCACCGCGCTGGGATTCGACGTCGGCACGCGCCTGATCGGCGTGGCCATCGGCAACAGCTTCACCGGCAACGCGCGTCCGCTGGACGTCATCCGCGTGCGCGACGGCGAGCCGGACTGGGCCTTCCTCGACCGTCTCGTCAAGCAATGGAGCCCCGACACGCTCGTCGTCGGCCTGCCGCTGACGCTGGACGGCGGCAACCAGCCCATCACCCGCCACGCGCGCCGTTTTGCCGAACAGGCCGGCCAACGCTACAAGCTGCCCGTGGCCATGCGCGACGAGCGCCACAGCTCGCAGGAAGCCGCGCGCCGCTTCGCCAACGCGCGCGCCGCCGGCACGCAAAAGCGTCGCGATGCGGAAAAAATCGATGCACTGGCAGCAGCGGTGATTCTCGAAGCGTGGCTTGGCGCTGCCCCCGCGCGGCCGTAGCACACGAGCCGGCCATCCATGCGTGGATTGGCTGACGGCAATCCGTGCAGTCGCCCAAACTGTGGAATCACCTGCGCCGCGGCGTCCCACGACGCGTTTTGCCTTGAGCTGATCCACGGCGGGCCACGGGCGCCTTCCGGGGCAACGGCAACGGACTCGCACCCCGCGTGATCCATGATCGATCTTTCGATGGATTCCCGAGGCGGGTATGTGCCACTATGTTGATAGCGCTATCAAAAATGTACGCGTATCGCCCACTGCCCGTCGTTTCATCACTCGCCTTTCCGTCCACCCGTCCCGGACCGCCGTGAATGAACAAGTCATTTCCCATCCCGCGCTTCCTCGCGTTGATGTCCCGCCCCGGCCACTATCGCTGGCGCATCTGCGCCATGCTGCTGGCGGTCACCACGATGAACTACATGGATCGCCAGGTGCTCGGGGTGCTGGCGCCGTTCCTGCAGCAGCGGTTCGGGTGGGACCAGATCGAATACGGCTACATCGTCACCGCGTTCCAGGCCGCCTACGCCATCGGCATGCTGGGCGCCGGCGCCATCATCGACAAATTCGGCACGCGCATCGGCTACGCCATCGCCATCGGCGTGTGGAGCCTGGCCGCGATGGGACATGCGCTGGTCACCACCGTGATCGGCTTTGCCGTGGTGCGCTTCGCGCTGGGCCTGGGCGAATCCGGCAATTTTCCGGCGGGCGTCAAGACCGTCGCGGAATGGTTTCCGCAGCGCGAACGCGCGCTTGCCGTGGGCATCTTCAATTCCGGTTCCAGTTTCGGTGCCATCGTCGCGCCGCTGCTGGTGCCGATCATCGCGGTCACGTTTGGCTGGCAGGCCGCTTTTTTGCTGACGGGCCTGATCAGCGCCCTGTGGGTCATCGTGTGGCTGCTCTGGTACCACACGCCGGAACAGCAACCGGCCGTGACGGCGGAAGAACTGGCCTGCATCCGCAGTGATCCGCCGGATCCGGAAGTACGTGTGCCATGGGCGCGCATCCTGCGCCATCGCCAGGCCTGGTCGTTCATCGCGGCCAAGTTCATGACCGACCCGATCTGGTGGTTTTTCCTGTTCTGGCTGCCGAAATTCCTGCATGCCAAATATGGGCTGTCGCTGCTTGGCCTGGGACCACCGCTGATCGTCATCTACGTGCTTGCCGATGTCGGCAGCGTCACCGGCGGCTGGCTGGCCGGCCGCTTCGTCAAGCGCGGCTGGAGTGTCAATCGTGCACGCAAGGGCGCCATGGCGATCTGCGCCGTGGCCGTGGTGCCGGTCATTTTCGCGGCACACGCCAGCCACGAATGGCTGGCGGTGGCGCTGATCGGGCTGGCCACGGCCGCGCACCAGGGGTGGTCGGCGAACATCTTCACGCTGCCGTCGGACATGTTTCCGCGCCGCGCGGTCGCTTCGGTCGTCGGCGTCGGCGGTTTCGCCGGCGCGGTCGGCGGCATGCTGATCTCCACCCTGACCGGTTTCCTGCTGCAATTCACCGGCAGCTACCTGCCCATCTTCATCATCGCCGGTTCGGCCTACCTGGCCGCACTGCTGGTCGTGCATCTGCTGGTGCCGCGCCTGCAGCCGGCGCAAATGGACGATTTGCCGCCAACCACGGAAAAACAGCCGTCATGATCATCAAGGCAAGGCACTGGACATGTGCGCCAGTCCTTCGGATACGCGGATACTGACATCACCATGAATCCCACCACCTCACCCCTGGCACTGCACGACGACCGCCTGTTTCCGGCGCAACCCGACGTGCGCGACATCGCCCGGCGCCTGTACGCGCAGGTCGCCAGGCTGCCCATCATCAGCCCGCACGGCCATACCGATCCGGCCTGGTTTGCCGACAACGCGCCTTTTCCCAACGCCACCGAACTGCTGGTCGTGCCGGACCACTACGTCTTTCGCATGCTCTACAGCCAGGGCGTCGATCTGGATGCCCTCGGCATTCCCCGCCGCGACGGCTCGCGGGCGGCGGTCGATCCGCGGACGGCATGGCGCGTGTTCGCGGCCCATTTCCACTTGTTTCGCGGCACGCCGTCCGAGCTGTGGCTCAACCATGTCTTCCATGACGTGTTCGGCCTGCGCGTGCGCCTGGATGCGGACAGCGCCGATCTCTACTACGACCACATCACCGCGGCCCTGCAGACGGACGCATTTCGTCCCCGCGCGCTGTTCGGCCGTTTCCGCATCGAGGTCCTGGCCACCACCGACTCGCCGCTGGACACGCTGCAGCACCACGCTGCCATTCGCCACGGCGACTGGAACGGCCGCGTCATTCCCACCTATCGTCCGGACGCGGTTGTCGATCCCGAGCACGAACAGTTTCCGGCGGCACTGAAGCAGCTCGGTGAACTTACCGGAGAAGATGTCTATCGCTGGTCCGGTTACCTGCGCGCGCACCGCCTGCGGCGCGCCCACTTCATCGCCATGGGCGCGACCGCCACCGACCACGGCCATCCCAGCCCTGCCACCGCCGACTTGTCCGCGACCGAGGCCGGCAAGCTGTTCGACAAAATCGTGCGTGGCCACGCCACCGCGCAGGATGCCGAGCTGTTCCGCGCGCAGATGCTCACCGAGATGGCGGCGATGAGCCTGGACGACGGCCTGGTGATGCAGCTCCATCCGGGATGTTTCCGCAACCACAACCGGGCCTTGTTCGAGCGTTTCGGCTACAACATGGGCGCCGACATCCCGTTGCACACCGAATACGTGCACGCGCTCAAGCCACTGCTGGACCGCTTCGGCAACGAGCCCGATTTCAAGCTGATCGTGTTCACGCTTGATGAAAGCACCTACTCGCGCGAACTGGCGCCCTTGGCCGGCCACTATCCCTGCCTGCTGCTCGGTCCGGCCTGGTGGTTCCACGACGCGCCGGAAGGCATGTGGCGTCTGCGCGCGCGCACGCTGAGCAGCGCCGGCTTCTACAACACCGTCGGCTTCAACGACGACACCCGCGCGTTCCTGTCGATCCCGGCACGCCACGACGTGGCACGGCGCATGGACTGCGCGTTCCTGGCCAGACTGGTCGCCGAGCACCGCATGGACGAGGACGCCGCCGCCGACGTGGCGGTGGACCTCACCTACACGCTGCCCAAACGGGCCTACAAGCTGTAATCAGTGCCACGCAGCGACGCCGCCGCACTACCCTGCGGCGGCCAGTGCACGCGCCACGGCCACCGGCGTGGCATCACCGAGCGTGGCCAGCGCGCCACACACGGCATCCACGAAACGCGCGTCGCTCGACAGTGGCGCGAACACGGCATCCAGCGCCAGAAAAGTCTCGGCATCATGCCGCGCATCGCCGGTCGTGCGGCGGGCGATGCTGGCCAGCACCTCGGCCAGCGGATCGACCAGTGGCGTGCCGCGACGGGCCTGGCGACAGACGAACCGCATCCACGCCGCCACCGGCAGGCTCAGCCGGTCGACGCGCCGCCCGGCCGCCAGCGCGTCGGCGATGGTGCCGAGAAGACGCACCGGCAGTTTCTGCGAGCCGTCCCAGGCGATCTGCGACAGCAAATGGCGAATGCCGGGATGGCGAAAGCGCGCGAGGATGGCATCGATGTAGGCGCCCGTATCGAAACCCCGCGGCACGTCCAGGCAGGGCGCGATGTCCTCGTGCATCAACCGCTCGACAAAACCGGCCAGCGCCGGCTGGCGCATCGCCTCGGCGACATTCTCGATGTCCATCAGCAGGCCGAGATACGCCAGCGTCGAATGCGAGCCGTTGAGCAGGCGCAATTTCGCACGGTCGTAGCCGCCGATGTGGCGACTCACCGTCACGCCGACACGCTCGAACGCGGGGCGTTCGTCACGAAAATCGTCCTCGACCACCCATTGGGTGTAAGGCTCGCGCTGGACCGGCCAGGCATCGACGCAGCCCAGGCGCGCGGCAACCCGCTCGCGCAGCGCGTCATCGCTGGCCGGGGTGATGCTGTCGACCATCGAACGCGGAAAGGCCACGTTGGCCTCGATCCAGTCGGCAAGATCGGCATCCACATGCCGCGCATACTGCGATACGGCCCGACGCAGCCGCCGCCCGTTGTCGGCCAGGTTGTCGCAGCTGAGGACGGCATAGGGCGGCAGGCCGCGCCGATGGCGCTCGCGCAGCCCGGCCACGACATGGCCGATCGCGCTGACCGGCGCACCGGGCGCGGCAAGGTCGTGGACGATTTCCGGATGGGACATGTCGAGGTCGTCACCGGCCAGGCAATAACCCTTCTCGGTGATGGTCAGCGTGACCAGCCGCACCGCCGGATCGGCCAGGCGCACCAGCACCGCCAACCCGTCTTCGGGCGCGTACAGCAGCTCGCGGATCGAGCCGATCACGCGCAACTTTGGCGGCTGGTCGAGCAAGGCCAACGTATACAGCCCGTCCTGCGGACGCAGCGCGTCGCACACCTTGCGGCTGTGCAGGGACACGGCGCAGATGGCCCAACGCGGATCGTCGGCCAGCAGATCGTCCACGTACACGGCCTGATGCGCGCGATGAAACGCGCCCGGGCCGAAATGCACGATGCCGATGCGGGTCCGTGCGCGGTCGTAGGCCGGCCGGACGACGTCCGGCGGCAGCGTGGCAAGCGTCGCGTCGCACAAACGCGGCGTGACAGGCGAATGGGCCATCAGCGCTTCACCTCGAAACCATCGCCGGCAAGGAAAGCCCGGACGGCTTCCTCGCCCAGCAAATTGACGTCGCCGGGTATCGAATGCTTGAGGCAGGCGGCGGCCACGGCAAAATCCAGCGCCGCGGCATCGTCCATGCCCTGCAGCAAACCATGCAGCAGACCGGCGGCGAACGCATCGCCCGCGCCGACGCGATCGACAATGCCGCGCAAGGCATGCGCGTCCGTCACCCGCACCGCATCGGCATCCGCCAGCATGCCGACAAGATCCTGCTCGTCGACACTGTGATGGTGGCGCCCGGTGGTCGCCATCCGTTGCAGATGCGGCCAGGTGGCAAATGCCGCCTTGGCCGCGGCACGAAAACGCTCGCCCGCATCGGCCTGCGGGAACTCCATGCCGAGCATCAACGCCACGTCGCGATCGTTGCCGAACAGCAGGTCGGCCTCGGCGGCCAGCTCGCACAACCGCCGCGGCGCCTGCGCGGCCTGCTTGCCCCACAGCTTGCCGCGATAGTTGCAATCGAACGAGACGCGCGTGCCCACCGCCCGCGCGGCGCGCACGGCGGAAAGGGCCGCCTGTGCCGTGTTGTCGCCCAGCGCCGGCGTGATGCCCGACACATGCAGCCATTGCGCGTCGGCCAGCAAACGCGGCCAGTCGTACGTATCGGCCGGCGCCATGGCAAAAGCCGAACCGGCACGGTCGTAGAGCACCTCGGACGGCCGCTGCATGGCGCCGGGCGACAGGAAATACAGGCCCATGCGCCCGTCATCGAAACAGATGTCCGCGACATCGACACCATGCCGGCGCAACTCGCCGGCACAGGTGTGGCCGATGGCATTGTCCGGCAACGTGCTGACCACGGCGGCGCGATGGCCGAGGATGGCCAGCGAAACGGCGACATTGGCCTCGGCACCGCCGAAGGTCGTCTGCAGTTGCGGCGTCTGCAGCAACCGCTCGTGCCCCGGAGCCGACAGGCGCATCAGCAGCTCGCCGAAACAGACGATGCGATTCCTGTCGCCGGTTGATGATGGATGGGCAGACATGTCTTCAGTCCACGTCAAAACGCTGCTTGAGACGGATATCCGCGCTGGAAGCCCCGACCTGCACGTCGTAGGCGCCGGGCTCCACCGCGTAGGCATGCTTGTCGACATCGTAATAGTGCAGGTCCGTGGCCGGCACGATGGTGAAGGACACCACGCGCGCCTGCCCCGGTTGCAGGCTGATGCGCTTGAAGTCACGCAATGTCTTGCGCAGGCGCATGTGTTTCGAGTCGATCGGGCGCAGGTACAGCTGCACCACCGCATCGCCGGCGCGCTTGCCGGTATTCGTCACCTTGAACGACACCACGAGCTTGCCGTCCGGGCCGACGCGGGAGTGGTCCAATCGCAAATCCGAATACGCAAAGTGCGTGTACGACAACCCGTAGCCAAACGGATACAGCGGCTGGCCCTTGAAGTAGCGGTAGGTGCGTCCCGCCATGGCGTAATCGTCAAACGGCGGCAGTTGCTTGACGCTCTTGTAGAACGTGACGGGCAGATGTCCGCTGGGATCGGTTTTGCCGAACAGCACGTCGGCCACCGCGGTACCGCCGCACTGCCCCGGATACCACGCGACCAGGATGCCCGGCAGATGCTGCTGGGCCCAGTCGATCGCCTGGGCCGATCCGGTCGTCAGCACCAGTACCACCGGTTTGCCGGTGGCATACAGGGCCTTGAGCAGTTTTCTCTGCGGTGCCGGCAGGCGCAGGCTGGTGCGGTCACCACCGGAAAAGCCGGGGTGGTCCATCTTCATTTCCTCACCCACGACCGCATCCGTCAGGCCACCGACGAAGACCACGGCATCGGCATTGCGGGCCGCGTCCAACGCCGCCTGGAACGCCGGCTTGGCGCCAGGCAGACGCCAGCCCAGACGTATCGCGGACTCGCCCTGGTTCTCGAAATACTCAAGCCGTATGGCGTACGACTTGCCCGCCTGCAATGGCACGGCGACCTTGGCCATGTCGATGTGGTTGTGCGTGTCCCAGTGCCATTTGTCCAGCACCAGCTTGCCGTTGACGTACAAGCGGAAACCGCTGTTGGTCGCCACGTCCAGCTCGTAACTGCCGGATACCGGCGGCAGCAGCCGGCCGCTCCAGCGCACGCTGTAGTCGTTGCGGGTCAGCGCTTGGTCGGCCGGCATCTTGCCGTGCGTGACCAGCGCGGAAGTCGGCGTGCCGAGATACCAGCGAAAATCGACATCGGCGTCGACGCGCGCCAGCACCGGCGCGCCCTTCAGATCGCGCCCGTGAAAATACTCGCCCTGCAGGCCATGCACGTTCGAGCCGGCCGCCGGCCGCAGGTAGCGCGAGGGGATGGCGGACGCGGCCATGGGATCGTCGCGGCCTTCCACCAGATTGGCGCCGTGCACGTACGTCACCTGCGTGTGCGGCAAGGCCTGCCGGATGCCCTGCAGGATCGTCACCGGCGCTTTCGGCGAGCCGTAATAGTCGCCCAGCAGGGCGTCGATGTCGTCCGCGGTCGGGCCGATCACCGCCAACCGTTTCAGGTCGCTCGACAGCGGCAATACGCCGTTGTTCTTGAGCATCACGATGGACTCGCGCGCGGCGCGGCAGGCCAGCGCGGTATGCGCCGGCGACTGCACGACCGAATACGGCAGATGCGTCCACGGTACCTTGCCCGGCGGGTCGAACATGCCCAGCTTGAAGCGCGCCAGCATCAGACTTGAGACAGCCTTGTCGATGTCGGCCTTGCTTATCAGCCCTTCGTGCACGGCCTCGACCAGGCTGGCATAGGTCGTGCCGCAATTGAGTTCGACACCGTTCTTGACCGCCAGCGCCGCCGCCTGCGCGGCCGTGGCCACGGTCTTGTGGTGCTGGTAGATGTCGGCCACCGCATCGCAATCGGAAACGACGTAGCCGTTGAAACCCCACTGCTTGCGCAGGATGTCCCGCAACAGATGCTTGTTGGCCGAGGCCGGCACGCCGTTGACGCTGTTGTAGGCCGACATGATCGCGGCCACCTTGCCCTTCTGCACCAGTGCCTGGAAAGCCGGCAGGTAGGTGTCGTACAGATCACTCTGGCTGACCCGCGCGTCGAAATGATGCCGTTCCGATTCCGGTCCGCTGTACGCCACGAAGTGCTTGGCCGTGGCGTCCACCCGCAGATATTTGGCGTTGTCGCCCTGCATGCCGCGCACGAAGGCCACGCCCATGCGCGAGGTCAGGTACGGGTCCTCGCCGTAGGTTTCCTGCCCGCGGCCCCAGCGCGGGTCACGGTCGATGTTGATGTTGGGCGCCCACAGGGTCAGCCCCTGATAACGTCCGCGCTTGTCCTCGCGCAGAAACAGGTCGTGCTTGGCACGCGCCTCCAGGCCGACCACCTGGCCGACCTGATGCAGCAACGGCACGTCGAACGTGGCCGCCAGGCCGATGGACTGCGGAAACACCGTCGCCGCACCGGCCCGGGCAACGCCGTGCAGGCCCTCGCTCCACCAGTTGTAGGCCGGCACGCCCAGGCGCGGAATGGCCGGCGCGGCGTTCTGCATCTGGGCCACTTCTTCCTTGAGTGTCATGCGCGAAACCAGGTCGGCCGCACGCTGCTTGAAGCTGTAGGCCGGGTTGCGATAAATCGGTTGCGCCTTGGCCACCGGCTGTTGTCCCGATGTCGGCGATTCACCGGCGATGCCTGCCGGCGCGGCCACCAGCAAGGCCAGCGCCACGGCCCCCGCCACCTTTTTCGGCAGCACCCGCCACGGGGTGCCGCACGTGTCACGATTCGCCATGTTCATGGATGTTTCTCCCCGGTTCTCGCGTACAGCCCGATCATGGTGCCGACAAAGCCGCCAGCCACGTCCGTGCTGAGGATGGTTCCGTCCTCATCGCGTCCAAGCCGGTGCCAGGCCGCGCCATGCGGTCGGTACGCAAACGAATAGTCGCCAAGCTCGCCGCGCATCTTCAGTTCGAGCGGTCCGCTTGCATCGATCAACGCCTTGGCCACGGTCGTCGTGGTCTTGCCGTCGCGTTTTTGCAAAAACACCTCGGCCCGGCCGTGCACGTTGCGCACGCCCAGGAAGTACCAGTGGTTTTCGTTCTGGAACGCCACCATGCCCGCCACCACGCCGGCGTGCACGGGGATCGTCAGCGCGGTGCTGGCGGAAAACCGCAGATTCTGCTGGCGCCGCGCCAGCAACGACGGGCTGTGCCCGCCATCAAGGCGATACGGCAAGGGATGGATGGTCAGGCTGCCCGGTCGCGAGGTCAGGTCGTACCAGCGACTGGCCGGAGCGCGCAGCGTCATCCATCCCGGGCCGATGGTCGGCGCGTTGAAATCGTCGCGCCAGACAATGTTGCCGGTCAGCGGTGCCTGGCTGGCCTGCGAATGCATGAAGGCGGGCGCCGGCGCCTGCATCGGCACGACCTTGCCGGGCGCCAGTATCGTCGGCCAGCCGGCGTGCCAATGCACCGGCAGCAGGAAGGTCTCGCGTCCCGTGTTGAAATGGGTCTTGCCGTAGGCGCGGCTGGCCAGGAACACGGCCCACCAGCTGCCGTCCGGGCCGGACACCAGGTCCGCGTGACCGGCGTTGATGACAGGATGCGGGCGATCAGCCGGCAGGTTGCGCTGGGTCAGGATGGGATTGTGCGCATACGCCTTGAACGGCCCCCAGGGCGAGCGGCTGCGCAGCACCACTTCCGAGTGCTGCAGGCTGGTGCCGCCTTCGGCGCACATCAGGTAATACCAGCCGTGGTGCTTGTACAGGTGCGGCCCTTCCACCCACACGGGATGCGGATAACCCGGCACCGGCACCCCGCCATCGAGAACCATCTTGCGCGGCCCGACCAGCCGGTCATGGGCCACGTCGAACGCCTGCATCCAGATCGCGCGTTCGCCCTTGTAGGCGGGTCGGCCTTTGGGCGGCCCGTTGTACACGATGTAGGCCTTGCCGTTGTCATCGAAAAACAGCGACGGATCGATCACGTTCTTGATCTTGCCGAACCACGTGGGTTGCGACCACGGCCCGGCGGGATTGTCTGCGGTGACCAGAAACAGCCCACCCGCATCCATGGCCGTGGTTACCACGTAAAACTTCCCGTCATGGAAAGAAATGTCGGGCGCAAAAATGCCGCGCGACACACCAAGCCCGGCGTAGTCGATCTGCGACGCCCGTTGTATGGCATGGCCTATCTGCCGCCAGTGCACCAGATCCCGGCTCTCGTATACCGGGATGCCCGGAAACCACGCGAACGTGGAGTTGACCAGGTAGAAGCGATCGCCCACCCGGACGACACTGGGATCGGGATGAAAACCAGCCAGGATGGGATTGCGGTAATGGCCCTTGGGCAAGGGCTGCGCGAAGCGGGTGTCGTGTCCCTGATATTTGAACCAGCGAAAGTGCACGGCGTCCGCCGCACCAGCGCAGGAGGCCATCGCCAGGCCGATCAGGCCGACGATCAGGCCGGCTCGGGCCACCCATGGCAGGCGCCACCGCGCCACGCGACGCTCCCGACCGGAATGGCGGGTCGCGCGGCGCCACGACAAAACCGTCGATCTCATGTTCATCGATCTCATGTTCATGGTCCGATTCCGCTCACCAGTCCCACATGCTTCCATCCTCCAACCGCGCCACCGGCAATTGCCGCGGGCGGTAGGGGTATTTCGCGGCCAGCGCCTCGTCGATGTCGACGCCGTGTCCGGGGGTTTCGCTGGCGTGAAGGCGGCCGTCGCGGAAGCTGTAGCCGTGCGGGAAAACGGCGTCGATTTCCTCGCTGTGGAACATGTATTCCTGGATGCCGAAATTTGGCGCCCAGGTGTCGAATTGCAGGGCGGCGCCCATGGTCACCGGCGACAGGTCGGTGGCACCGTGGAAGCCCGTGCGCACGTCATGCAGGGCGGCAAAGTCGGCCAGGCGACGGACATGCGTGATGCCGCCGGCATGCACGATGGTGGCGCGGATGTAGTCGATCAGCCGGTTTTCAATCAGGTACTTGCAGTCCCAGATCGAGTTGAACGTCTCGCCCACGGCCAGCGGCGTCACCGAATGCCGGCGTATCCACTCGAACGATTTCTGGTCTTCTCCCGTGACGGCGTCCTCCAGCCAGAACAACCGGTACGGCTCAAGATCGCGCGCCAGCCGCGCCGCCTCGATGGGCGTCAGGCGATGGTGCACATCGTGCAACAGCTCTACCTCGTTGCCGTGATCGTGGCGCAGGCGCTCGAACAGTTTCGGCACGGTTTCCAGGTAGCGCGGCGTGTTCCAGGCCGTCTCAAGCGGAAGTTCGCTCTCGGCCGGCTCGTAGGGCTTGCCGGTCGTCGAGATGCCGTAGGGCTTTTTCACGCCCGGCACGCCGCATTGCGCGCGCACGGCAAGAAACCCCCTTTCGACCAGCTTGCCCACCTCGTCGCTGGCTTCGTCGATGTCGCGCCCCGAAGCATGCGCGTAGACCAGCGCGCCCTCGCGCGACCGGCCGCCGAGCAGCCGGTGGATCGGCAGCCCCGCCATCTTGCCCAGGATGTCCCACAGCGCCACGTCGACCGCCGCGATGGCGGACATCGTCACCGGGCCACGCCGCCAGTACGCGCCGCGATAGAAAAACTGCCAGGTGTCCTCGATGCGCCCCGCGTCGCGGCCGATCAGGTTGGGTATCAGGTGGTCTTTGAGATACGACGCGACCGCCAGCTCGCGGCCGTTGAGCGTCGCGTCGCCCAGACCGGTGACGCCACTGCGCGTGGTGATCTTCAGGGTAACGAAATTGCGCCCCGGACTGGTGACGATGACCTTGGCGTCGACGATCTCGCGATCGCGCGCCGAGCCCTGCGCCGTGGTTTCGGAAGCGGAAGATGTGTTCATGGCGTTTTGCCTTGTCGATGTGCCTGTCGGATGGAAATTTGGAACGGCCCGGCCGGAAGCGGTGCGCGGTCATACAGCGTGACCACCGGATCGTCGGCCCAGCCGTAGCGCACGCGCGTCGCGGTCGCGGCATTGGCGGCCTGCAGGATGACGTCGTCGCCGTGGATGGTGGCGGTGGCGTAATGGCACGCATCCGCCTTGGCGCCGCACAGCTCGAAACCGATCGGCTGGCTGGCGCCATAGGCGACCAGACCCTTCGTGACATCGCCAAACCGGACCACCACCGCATTGCCGTCGCGCGTCGCCGACAGCGGCACCGGCCCGGATGGTGGCAGGGCCTTGTCGCCATAGGCCACATGCCGCGCGGCGCGTGCCAGGCGACGGCCCAGTTCCTGCTTGCTGGCCGGATGGATGGTGTAGCGGCTGCCGATGTCGATGGCCACCGCCAGCGCGCTGTGCGGATCGTCGCTGGCGACCTCGCGTTGCGCCTCGCGCAATTGCGCGAAATGGCTCGGACCGGGCTGTGTCGACGCGGGGCCGTAGCCTGCCAGCTGCACGATCAAAAACGGCAGATGCTTGCCGAACCGGGCCCGCATCTGCGCCCGGTACGCGCGCAACAGCGCGGCATAGGGCGCCGGATCACTGGTGTTGGACGCACCCTGGTACCAGATCTCGCCGCGGATGGCATAGTGGCCCAGCGGCGCGATCATGCTGTTGTACAGGGTGCCCAGGCCGTAGGCCGACAACCACGGCGCGATCGGCGGCGCATCCGTTGTCGCGGGCACCATGCGGTACTTCCAGGTGCCGTCCAGCGGCACCGAGGTGCCATCGGCAAAATGCAGCGCGCGCGAGGACGCCGGCCCGATGATGCCACCGTCGGCGTAGGTGTTGAGGTCGTTGACGACGATCACGTTGGTGCCCGCGTGCAGCAGGCCGCGCGGCAGGTGATAGTGACGTGCGGAACCGATGTAGGCACTGCCCACCGCGCGGCCGTTGACCCACGTCTCGTCGAGTTCGTCGACCGTGCCCAGCGACAGCATGGCCGGTTGCGCGGCCTGTCCGGCCGTCAGCGTCACCGTGGTGCGGAACCACAGCATGCCGACGAAATGGGCCAGCTCGGGCACGCCCCATTCGCCATAGCCACCCAGGCCACGCGGCGCCACATGCCAGCCTGCGCCGGCCGGGCGGGCCGGATTCCACGGCTGCGCGGCACCGCCTTGCGCCGTGCTCGGCAAGGCCCGCCACCAGGCTTCCCACAGCTTGCCCCAGCGCGCGTTCGCCGCCACGGGATCCTTGGCGTACTGCGCCAGCACGGCCAGCGCCTTGTCATGACCGCCCACCTTGTGCAGCGCCGCCGGGCTCATCCATGCCTGGATCTGCGAGCCGCCCCACGAGGCGTTGATCAGCCCCAGCGGTACATGGATCTTCTTTTGCAGCGCGCGCGCAAAGTCATAGCAGGTGGCGGAAAAACGGGCGACGGTCCGCGGCGAGGTCTTCTCCCACGTCACCGGCGCGGGAAGACGGCTGCGCAGCGACACGCTTTCGCGTCGCTCCACCGTGAGCATGCGGATGCTGTCGTCGTGCGCATCGGCGATCAGGGCCGGCAAGTTCAGCGTGCGGCTGATCGGCAGCGCCATGTTGGACTGCCCCGCGCACAACCACACGTCGCCGATCAGCACGTCGTGCACGGTCTGCCACGTCGCGCCATCGGCGGCCGTCAACACATGCGGGCCGCCGGCGTGCAACGGCGGCAACTTCACTTCCCAACGCCCTTGCGCATCGGCGCGGGCGCTGGCCTTTTCGCCGTCGATCGAGACCGTGACCGTCGTGTCCGGCGCCGCCCGCCCCCAGACCGGAATCGTCTTTCCGCGCTGCAGCACCATGTGGTCCTGGAACACGGTGTTCAACAACGACGGCGGCGCGTCGGCCGCGTGGACCGACAGCGCGGCAGCCCACAGGACAACCGCCATGACACCGGCCGAACGCAACCGCGACAGCGTTTTCATCTTCACCCCGTTGGTCGCCCTGTCCATTACAAGCATCCTGAAAGAAGGAAGCACTTCATCAATTTGGGCGTGCCGCAACGGAATCCCGCCATGCCGGCATGCCACCCGTCAAAATCGATCCGTTCCCGACCCGGCAAGTCCATGGCCCCATCGCCAACACGCCTTGTTCCCGCTACCATGTGCATGTCCGATGTCCACAGGAACCCGCCTTTCAACGGTGGCGATGACAGCGGTGATCCCGCATTCAATGCACATGACAGGCCCCTTTCGTCATGGGTCCCGCCAAGGAGCTGACGTTGCGCACAACCAAGAAATCGACCCGCAGCAAAGGAACGGCAACCACCATCGACGAGGTGGCTGCGCTCGCCGGGGTTTCCCCCATGACGGTGTCGAGGGTCATCAACGGCCACAGCAACGTCCGCGACAGCACCCGCGAACGCGTGATGCGCGCGGTGCACCGGCTCGACTACACGCCCAACCTCGCAGCCAGTTCGCTGGCCGCCGCCAAGGCCGCGCGCATCGCGTTCATCTACACCAACCCCAGCGCGGCCTACCTGAGCGAGTTGCTGGTGGGCGTGCTGCAGGGCACCGCAAGAACCACGGTGCAGCTGGTCATCGATTCCTGGGCCGACTTCGGCGTCGAGGCCCGGCGCAACGCGGCGCGCACATTGGCCAAGAGCGTGGCGGGCGTGATCCTGCCGCCGCCGCTGTGCGAATCCAAGGCCATCATTTCGGAACTGGTGGACGCCGACATTCCCGTGGTGGCCATTGCCTCGAACCGGCGCAGCGACGACGTGTCCCGCGTCCGCATCGACGATTTCAACGCCAGCAAGGAAATCACCGAATACCTGATTTCGCTCGGCCACACCCGCATCGGACACATCAAGGGCCACCCTGGCCTGGCCGCCAGCACGCGCCGCCTGGAAGGCTTTCGTGCCGCGTTGAACGAGGCCGGCATCCCCATCGACGACGAGCTGGTCCAGCAAGGCCAGTTCACCTACCGCTCCGGCCTCAAGGCGGCCCAGAAGCTGATGGCCCTGCCCAACCCGCCCAGCGCCATCTTCGCCAGCAACGACGACATGGCCGCCGCGGCCGTGTCGGTGGCCTACCGGCTCGGACTGGAGGTTCCCGGCGACCTGTCGGTCGTGGGGTTCGACGACACTTCGGCCGCCACGATGGTCTGGCCCGAGCTGACCACCGTGCGCCAGCCGATCGCCGCGATGGCCAACTCTGCCGTCGACATCCTCTTGCGCAGCATCCGGCGCACAGACGGGGAAGCCAACGCCGTGGTCGACAACATCGTGGCGCACACGCTGGTCAAGCGCGATTCGGCCGGCAAGCCGCGCGCCGCCGGAGGCTGACGCGCGACGTCGCCGCTCCGGCCGGCCATTCCCTGGCCGCATCGGCAGACAGGCCAAGGCGTTCATCCCTGCATCTGCTCCAGTTCCTTGTTGCTGGTTTCATTGATGCACTTGAGCACGAACACCACCGACAGCAGCGCCGCGAACGCATAAATGCCGTAGGTGACCGCCAGGCCGATGCCCGCCAGCAGGATCGGGAATGTCATGGTGACGAGAAAGTTCGCAAGCCATTGCGCCGCTCCGGCCACGGCCAGCGCCGAACCGCGGATCCGGTTGGGAAACATCTCGCCCAGCATGACCCACATCACCGGGCCCCAGGACGCGTTGAAAAACACGACATAGGCATTGGCCGCCACCAGCGCCAGCACGCCCATGGCACCGGACAGCGCCAGGTGCCCGGCGGCATCCATGTGGGCCGTGGCAAAGGCACAGGCAACCAGCGTCAGCGTCACCGTCATGCCCACCGAACCGACCCACAGCAACGGCTTGCGACCGATGCGATCAATCAGCGCCAGCGCCACCAGACAGGCGGCAACACTCAAGGCACCCGACAGGATGTTGATCAGCAGCGCGTCGTTCTCGGAAAAACCCACGGCCTGCCACAGCACCGCGCCGTAATAGAACACCACGTTGATGCCAACCAGCTGTTGCAGCACGGCCAGGCCAAGACCCGCCCAGACGATGGGGCGCACGCGCTTGCGTGGACCGGCCTTGTCGATCAGGTCGGCAAGCCGGGGACGGTGGTCACCGGACAGCGAGGTCTCGATCTCGGCCTGCTTGCCGCGCGCCGTGATCGCCCCGTACAACTTCGTCAGCACCGCCAACGACTGCTCGTTGCGGCCCTTCACCACCAGATAGCGCGGGCTTTCCGGAATGAACAGCAACGAGGCGAGAAACACCACCGCCGGCACCAGCTCGATCCAGAACATCCACCGCCACGCCTCGAATCCCAGCCACAGCACATTCGTCGAGGCGCCAGCCGTCCTGGCCAGCAGGTAATTGCTGAGGAAGGCGGCAAACAGGCCGAAGATGATGGCGATCTGCTGCATGCTGGCCAGCCGGCCGCGATAACGTGCCAGCGATACTTCGCTGATGTACGCCGGCGCCATGACGCTGGCCGCGCCGACCGCCGCACCGCCGATCAGGCGATAGATCACGAACTCGACGGACGAGGCCGAAATGCCCGATCCCCACCCCGACACGATAAAAAATACCGCCGCAACGATCAGTACGCTGCGACGGCCATACAAGTCTGCCAGGCGACCGGCGGAAAAAGCGCCCGCCGCGCATCCAAGCAACATGGATGCCACATCGAAGCCGGTACCCACCGAGTTCGAGTGGAATGCCTGCTCCAAACCATCCACGGTGCCGTTGATGACACCGCTGTCGAAACCGAACAGAAAGCCGCCAATGGCGGCCACCAGGCTGATTACGATGATGAACCCGGTGTTCTCGCTGCTTTTGCCTGCTGCAATGGCCATGCCTTCCCCTCACTGATTGTCGTCATGTCATTTTCCGCATCCGTCGCCGTCGTGTCCGCGGCCTCCACGACATCGGAGGCCGCAGACCGGTGAACCTCTCCAGATTCAGCGCACCAGATATTGATTGAGCAGGCCTTCGTAGATTTCCTGATGGCTGCTGGTCTGCTGCGGCTCGCCCTTCGTCGCCGCATGCTCGCGCAGGTCGGCCAGTCCCAGCTCGCCACGCTCGAAACGCTGCCCTTCCCCGCCGTCGAAACTGGCATAGCGCTGCTGGCGCCGGGTTTCCAGCGACGAATCCTGCAGCAGTGCGTGGGCCACCTCCAGGCCACGCGCGAAAGCGTCCATGCCGCCGATATGGGCGACAAACAGGTCGCTCAGATCGGTCGACTCACGCCGCGCCTTGGCATCGAAATTGAGGCCGCCCGAACCCAGCCCGCCATTGCGCAGGATCACCAGCATGGCGCCCACCGTGCCGTACAGGTCGCTGGGGAACTGGTCGGTATCCCAGCCGTTCTGCGGATCGCCGCGGTTGGCATCGACGCTGCCCAGCAGGCCGGCATCGGCCGCCGTCTGCAGGTCGTGATCGAACGTGTGCCCCGCCAGGGTGGCGTGGTTGCTTTCGATGTTGAGCTTGAAATCCTTGTCCAACCCGTGCTGGCGCAGGAAACCGATGGTGGTGGCGGCGTCGAAGTCGTACTGGTGCTTCATCGGCTCCATGGGCTTGGGCTCGATCAGGAACGTGCCGCCGAAACCGATGCTGCGCCCGTAATCGCGCGCCGCCGCCAGGAACCGTGCCATGTGCTCGAGCTCGCGCTTCATGTGGGTGTTGAGCAAGGTGGCATAGCCTTCGCGGCCGCCCCAGAACACGTAGTTCTCGCCGCCCAGCTCGACCGTCGCCTCCAGCGCCGCCTTCACCTGCACCGCGGCGCGGGCGACGACGTTGAAGTCGGGATTGGTCGCCGCGCCGTTCATGTAGCGCGGATGGGTGAACAGGTTGGCCGTGCCCCACAGCAGCTTGACGCCGCTGGCCTGCTGGCGTTCCTTGGCCAACGCCACCATGTGCTTGACGTTCTTTTCGTACTCGGCGACATCGTCGGCGTCCGGCGCCATGTCGATGTCATGGAAGCAGTAGTACGGCACCCCGAGTTTGGTGAAGAACTCGAACGCGGCGTCCATCTTGGCCTCGGCACGTTCCAGCGGCTTGCCCGACGTTTCCTGCCACGGCAAGTGGCGGGTGCCGCGACCGAACGGATCCGGTCCGTCATTGCAGAAGGTATGCCAGTAGGCCACGGCAAAGCGCAGGTGTTCGGCCATGGTCTTGCCGCCAATGGTTTTTTTCGCGTCGTAAAACTTGAACGCCAGCGGATTGTCGGAATCGCGGCCTTCGAACGGGATCTGGCCGATCCCCGGGAAGTATTCCTTGGCGCCGATGAAGGGTTTTGTGCTCATCTGATTTTCCTGTAACTGTGGATAGCTGGGTAATGCCGGAAGTGGGGAGTCGTGACGGAAGGCAACTACGTGCCGTACAACGAACGCGCGACACGCAAGTGGTCCAGAAACCGCTGGTAAGGCTGCCGGTAAGCGTCCACGGATCCGCGGTCGGGGATCGTGGCAAGCGCGGGATCGGTCACGGCATGCATGGCCACCAGTTCCGGCAAGGACATGGCGCCACCGTGCGACACGTGCAGTGACCACAGGGCCTGCAGCGCGGCGCCAAACGCCGCACCTTCGGACTTTTCGGGTACGTCCACGCGCAGGTCGAAGACGTCGGCCACCATCTGCCGCCAGGCCGCACTGTTGGAGCCGCCGCCCGTCAGCACCACGCTGTCGAAAGCCATGCCGGCGCGGATGAAGGCGTCATAGCCGTATTTCAGGCTGTAAGTCGCGCCCTCCATCGCCGCGCGGTACATGTTGGCTTCGCAGACGTTGCCCAGGTTCATGCCGGCCAGCACGCCCTTGCCCAACGGCAGGTCCGGCGTACGTTCGCCATTGAAGAAAGGCAACAGCGTCAAGCCGCCGGCGCCGGGTACCGTGGCCGTGACGCGGGCATCCCCGTCACGCGTGGAAAAACCGAACATCCTGGCGACGGTTTCGGTGGCCACCGTGCAATTCATCGTGCAGATCAGCGGCAACCAGTCGCCGCCGGACGAACAGAAGGCCGCCCACGCGCCGTTCGCATCGACCATGGGCACCTTCGAACAGGCAAACAGCGTTCCCGACGTGCCCAGGCTCATCACCAGACGCCCCGGCACCACGGCCCCCGTGCCGAGCGCGGCCATCATGTTGTCGCCGCCGCCGACGGCCACGACGGTGGCATGCGGAATGCCCAGCCTGTCGGCAATGTCCGGACGCACGGGGAAGGTCGTGCCGACATCCACCAGCGGCGGCAGGCAGGGCGTCAAGTCGCGTTCCGGATCGATCGCCCGCAGCAGCGCCGACGACCACCGGCGTGCGCGCACGTCGAACCAGCCGGTCCCGGACGCGTCGCCGTATTCGCAGAAATACTCGCCGGTGAGATGAAAATTGAGGTAATCGTGCGGCAGCAGGATCTTCGCCATCCGCGCGTAGGCTTGCGGCCGATGCTTGCGCGTCCACGGCAGCTTGGACGCGGTGTAGCCGGCCAGAATGGGGTTGCCGACCAACTCGATGCAGCGCGCCACGCCGCCGACCGCCTGCATGATCTGCGCGCATTCGGCATTCGTGCTGGTGTCGCACCACAGCTTGACCGGCGCCAGCACCTTGCCATCCGCATCGACCGGGACGAAACCATGCTGCTGGCCCGACACGGCGATGGCGGCAATGCTCTGGCGAACGCCCGCCTCGACCTGCGCGAAACAGGCATCCACGGCATGGACCCACCATTCGGCCTGCTGCTCGCAACGGCCGTCATCACCACTGATCAGCTCCAGCGGCGCCGCCGCGGTGGCCACGACGGATCGCGCGTCGTCGTCATAAATGACCAGCTTGACACTTTGCGTGCCCAGATCGATGCCCGCAACCCGGCTCATGCGCGGCTCCCGCAACCAGCTTGGTCATGACCGACACGTGCCGCACTGCCGGCATCGTCATCGGGACGTCCATCCGGCATTCCGCAGACGGGAGAAATGCCGGGCAACACACACACCGATGAAGCGTCACCCCGACACTGCGTAGTTGCAGCGGCACCCATGCGCGTCTTGTGTTCCACAGGCTCTCCCCTCGGTTGGATTCGTCTGTTTTGTAGCATGATAGCGCTAACAAGTCAACGCGTCAACAATCCCTGTTTGTCGCCGTTCGACACGCCTCGCCAACGCCCTGACCGGCCTCGCCATCTTCCGCGCAACGGGCCGTGAAACCCGTCCCCGCGGTCGGTCGAAACCACCGCTCACGACCGGCCATGCATGCGGAAAACAGCCTTCGGACATCCGCGGTGGATCAATCGTGCAACCCCGACCGGCGGGACGACGGATACACCACCAGATAATCGAACGGCGCCGGCTCCGCGCCCTGCGGATACCCCGTCAGCGTCAACGTGTCGCCCGGCTTCAATGCCACCTGCTTTTTCAGGTAGCGCACCGACGTGTCACCGCTGATCTTGCCGCCGGGCAACTGGCGATCCGCTGTCCAGCGCGCAATTTCCCTGCCGTCCAGCAGCAGCTGGAAAGTGGCCTTGCCGGCCGGCAAATCGAAATACTGCACGCCGATGTCGTACACGCCCGCCGGACGATTCAACACGATGCTTGCCGAACATGCGGTCCGATGCAGGCATGCCTCGGCCTGGCCATGCGACGCGTCTTCCCACGGTTTCACCTTGACCGGCGTATAGCCGTCCCGTTTCATCTCGCTGCCTGTCACGCGGTCGGGATAGTGGCCCACGCGCCCCTTGGCATCGGCGATGCCCGACATCTTGTGGAAAAACCGCGTGACCGCATCCCGCCACACGATGGCGTAGCCCGCCTGGTATTCCTGGATGCCCAGCACTTTCCGGTAACGCTGCGGATCGATCAATCCGCGCAGCGTCTGCCATTCGTCGACGAATTTCTGCGCATCCCGCGCACCTTGATAATGCGCATCGTAGAGATACTGGATCACCGTCTTGCCGTCGTGCAGCCGGTACGTGTACGGCACGTGGTGCATGAACAGCAACAGGTTGTCCGGGCAGGTCTTGAGCGACGCGTACATCGCCGCCACCTGCGGCGGATACTGCCCGATGTAACCCGTGCCCGTGGCCGTCGTGCGGTCCATGCCCACGCCGGTGTGCGTGGCGCGGAACCACTGTCCCCAGCCGTTGCGCTCCTGCGATTGCGGGTCGGGCTCGTAATGCGAACCCAGGATGTTGGTCAGCGTCTGCAATCCCAGCGGCCCGGTGTAGTCCTCGTACACGCGCCATGAAGACAGCAGGATGTCGTCGACCACGGACACCACCCTGAAATGGTCGCCGAACGTCAGCCGTGTCCAGTTCCGGGCGATGTCGGCCGAGCTGCGGTTCGGGTCCCACGCCAGCCGGCCGTAGCCCCACAGGTTTGCCATCGCCAACGGATTGCGCATCCAGTTGGTGTCCAGACCGACATTCGACACGGCCGCGAATCCGCCCAGCGGGCGATGGAATGTCTTGCCCTCGATGATGGCCTTCACCGGCGTGTGGCGGCCGTCGACGCGCATGTCGAAATCCAGTGTGGTTTTCCACATCGGCACCAGGTACACGGTCTGTTGCTGCTGGCCCGTGTACTCCTGCGTCACCTCCAGCTCGATCGCCTCGTTGGTGTGGCGCAGGCCGGCAAACAGCGGCGAGGCCGGCTCGCGCACCTGGAAATCGATGGGGCCGTTCTTGATCTGGATGATGACGTTGCTGGCGAACTGGCCATCCAGTGGATGGAAGATGTCGTAGGCGGCCTTGGCGCGATCCGCCTTCAGGTTTTTCCAGTCCAGGTGATTGTCGTAGACAAACGCCCGGTACATCACCACGCCGCCGTGCGGGGCCAGCGCCCGCGCCAGCATGTTGGCCGCGGCCACCGGCGTCAGTCCGTACTGCGACGGGCCGGGCTCGCCTTCCGAATCGGCCTTGACCGTGAACCCGGCAAAATCGGGGATCGCCTTGTAGATCGCCGCGACCTTCCGGTTCCACCAGGCGATCACCTTGGGGTCGGTGGGATCGAACGTCTTCAGGCCGCCCAGCGTTTCCGGGCTTTTCAGGTCGACCGAGATGGCCAGCCGCACGCCCCACGGACGCAGCGCGTCGGCAATCCGCGCCAGCCCGGCGATCACCGCCGGCGTCAGCATTTTGGGGCTGGCGTTGACGTTGTTGACGTTGCAGCCGTTGATGCCGATCGAGGCCAGCAGGCGTCCATACGCGCTCACCCGCGTCAAATCCTTGCGCACGTGCCGGTCGTGGAAAAAGATCGATCGCCCGGCATAGCCACGCTCGATGCTGCCGTCCAGGTTGTCCCACTGGTCCACCCAGCGCACCGGCGCCGACGGCGCGGAAACCTCGCGGAACCGCTGCAACGACGGGTCTTCACCCAGTTTTTCGAGCAACGCGAATGCCCCGTACAGGACGCCTCGCGGCGTGGTTCCGGCCACGATCCAGCGCACCTGCCCGTGCGCCTTGAACGTCTGGATCACGTAGCCGTCCGGCGTGCTGATCGCCGGCGCCTGCCAGCCCGGCAGCCGGGCCTTCACCTCGTCGATGGTGCCCAGCAGCAAGGTCGGCGCGTTGGCCAGCCGGTCCACCCGCTGCAAATGGTCATCGGCCATGGCCAGCAGGCCACGTTGCAGCTCGCCGGCCGCGCTGTCGACGGTCGCCGCCTTGTCCAGCACCAGCATCTGTCGCGGCGGCTGGATGGCCAGCTTGACCGGCGCGTAGCGCAACCAGCCGGCCGCGCCGTCCTCGGCACGTGCCGGTTGTCCCGCCGCCAGGACCACCCCCGCGATCATCACCGCCCAGACCGTTGCCGCTGCTCGCCATTTCATCTGTCTTCTCCCGCTGTGGCGCCAACCCGCGCACCGTGATCCGGGCATCCCTGCCTGTCCGCCGGCTGCCCATGGACATTCGCCATGGCGGCCGGCGCCATCGTCATGTTTCACCCGTCCGCGCTATTTGCGCCCCGGCCCGGCCTGCGCGCTCTCGAAAAGGCTCAGCGGAATCGCATCGCCCATCACCTTGTAGCCGGCCGGATTCGGATGCAGGTGCCCGCCCGCGTCATAGGCCGGACGCAGCCGATGCAGATGCTGCGGATCGCGCATGATCCTGTCGAAATCGATCACCTTGTCGAAATGCCCGGGCGCCCGGATCCATGCGTTCACCGCTTCCCGGTCATGCTCCGCCGCGGCGTCCGGGTGGTAATAGGCCGAGCCCATGAACGGCATGATGGTGCCACCGATGACCTCGATGCCATGCGCGTGCGCCCTGGCGATGATCTGCTTGTAGGCCTGGATCAGGTTGTGCACGAGCGCGTGGTGTTCCGCCGCCGTCACGTGCTTTTGCAGATCCAGCGTGCCGATGTCGTTGATGCCTTCCAGGACGATCAGATAGCGCACGCCCGACTGCGACAGCACGTCACGATCCAGCCTGGCCATGGCCGCCGGCCCCAATCCGTAATGCAGCAGCCGGTTGCCGCCGATGCCTTCGTTGAGCACGCACACATTGCGCGTGTCCGGATTGGCCTGCAGCTTCGCCGCCAGAAAATCGGTCCAGCGCCGGTTCGTGTTGACCCCTGAAGCGTGCCCGTCGGTAATCGAATCACCCAATGCCACGATGCAGGAAGCGCCCCGCGGCCCGGCCATGTCCACCCCGGAAATCTGGAACCAGTGGTTGATCGTTTTCGCGTGCGCCAGCTGCGTGGCGGACACGTGGTTGCCATGCACGTAATACGTCGTGGCGCGCGAGCCGGGATGGCTGGTTTCCCGTGCCGGCGCCTGCTTGATATAGAAAGTGATCGCCAGGCTGGACAGCGGCGCGGCATGGAACGCGACCGGATCGGACACGTATTCCGCCCCCGGAGGGATGACCACTTGCGGGCGGCCGTCGAAGGTCAGCGCCGTATCCGTCGACGGAACAATTTGCGAAGACCCCGGCGCCACCGCCCGGGCAATGTGCACGGACGAAAAACGCAGCGGCTGCGTGCCGAACGCGTTGGACAACCGCACCCGCACTTCGTTGCCACCCAGCGACAAGTGGACAACCTGGCGCACGGTGGCGTTGTCCAGGTCGGCCGCCGGCAGCGTGTTCACCGGCTCCGGGATCTGCTGCGCCGAAGCCCAGCTGCCCACCCATTGCCAGTGCGACGGCAACGCCTGGACGGAAGTGCTGGCCACCAGGCACAAAAGAAGACACAGGATTTTTTTCATGGAAGAAAACGCATTGGCAATGTTGCGATGGAAAATCACCGGACCCGGCGGCCATGCGGCGGCGCATGGCCGACAGCGCGTCAGCGATAGTGGTAAAGCCTCACGTGGCGGATGGAAAACCGGCCGGCCGGCAAGCGCAGATAACGGCCCTGGTCATCGTCATCGCCATTCATCTGGCGTCCGCGGACCCAGTGGCCATGCACGAAATGCCCGGCCCGGATCGCGTCGATGCCCGCGGCGGCATGCGGCATGTCGTGCAAGCCGAAACGGACAGTCATCCCGATGCCCGCAAACCAGAAATCATCCGGTCCGGTCTGGATGATCAGGCCACCGTGCGCGACAGTATCCTGCGCCTTGTCCGACGTCGAACCAGGCTGGTGAAAGTCGATCGTCATCGTGTAGTGGCCGAAAACCACGGTCTGCGGTTGCAGATCGACATGCCCGTCGAATCGCGTCGGCGGCAGCACGCCCACCATTTTTCCGGTGCCCTGATGGGCGAGGATCAGCGGCGTCATTTGCGCCACCACCGCGTAGGCCTGACCCAGCGCCTGCCCGTCACGCGTCGACAAAAATTCGGGCGCATACGACGAATAGCCCATGGCGCCCAGTTGCGCATACGCGTACAGCGCATTCGCACCCATTTGCGCGCCGGACACCCTGCCCGTCTCGGGGATGAAGAAAGCCTTGCCGGGCTGCACGTATCGGCGCGCCCACGAACGGAAATCGGGGAAATAGATGTCCGGCGCAAAAAAATCGATCGCCGGCGCCGCCGCACGCCAGATGTCGAACAGATGCGGCAACGGACCGCCACTGGGATACTGCCCAGGCTGCTTGCCCGGCCGCACGAGCGCCGCATTCACGTACATCGGCAGCGGATAGACGGCCTTGCCGCTGGCGGCCACCGCGCCGGTGTAGCGTCCCTCGGACCATGCCGTGAACAACTCGTCGGTCGCGATGCCGGCACCGAACGTCTTGTCCCAATCCGCACCGGTCTTGTCGCCGTGCGCCTGCCACCCCGCCTTGAGCGCCGGCGCCAGGGTGTTCTTGTGCCGGGCCAGATAATCGACAAGTGCCGTCGGGACGGGCGCGCGGAAAGCCGCGTCGGCCAGCGCGCCGTGGTCGCGCGCCTCGGGAATCATGCCCACCTCGTTTTCCACCTGCACCATGACCACGGTGTGGTATTCGGCATCCTTCTTTTTCACGTGCCGCATCAGTGCGACGAACGCCGTGCTGTCGGCTTCCAGATTGGCCTTGCTGAAGGCCGACAATATTTCCATGGGCGCGCCATCGGAACGCCGCGCACGCGGAAACCGGCGCGAATCGCGCTTGACCCAGCCCGGGACGTAGCTCGACATGCTGTTCTTCCAGCTGCCGAACCACAGCAGCACGAGATGCATGTGATGGGCACGGGCTGCGTCGACGAGGCCATCCACGCTGCCGAAATCGAAATGCCCTTCGCGCGGCTCGATCAGGTTCCAGTAGACCGGCGCGATGAGGGTGTTCAGATGCATGGCCTCGAACCGTGGCCACAGCTTGTCCAGGAATGGCAGGCTGGATGCCGAGGAATTTTCCAGTTCGCCCGCCCGCATCAGGAACGGCTTGCCGTCCACGATCAATTGCGTGACGCCATGACGCCGCGCCAGATGCGGC
>DASVGR010000002.1:0-27607 GCA_036379395.1 Rhodanobacteraceae bacterium
TGTGCATGACGCGGACGTAAAGTGAGCCGCTTGCCTGGAACTAGCTACGCGCAGACCCCGTGAGGCTGAAACCGTTTGCGGCTTGCTCCGAACCGGCCAGCTACAAGCAACGCAGAACATTCCAAGCAAACCCACTAACGCCTGAGTTCAGCGGCGCGCGGGCTTTTTCGCGCGTCCGCTGCAATGAACTGTTAGCCAGCGCATCACGAGCAACGGTAGTTCGTGCCGAGTGCCAAGAGAACGCTGATTTCGCGGCTTTTGGAAAGAACGCTTGGATGCGCGGCGACGTAGTTTAAATAAACGCGGATCAACTCACCGTTGGTTGTCTTGCTTGGTATGCATATCTTCGCGTGTGGGTTTTGGTACGACCCCACTTGTACGCCATCACGAAATCCAGATATGTAGGACAAGCAGCTAGCCGCGGCGTTGAGCTCATGCTCCATCGCTGCAGGGCTGCTACCGGACGGGCCATTTTTGACCACTGCAACTTGTGTTTTACATTCCGAGACCAGCACGCTCGTGGAATAGGACGCGGGCATTGGCGCGGCGTGCGCGAATCCCGCGACGGCTGCGAGGAGTAGCACCGAGCCCGTAAGAAGACCTTGTCGAATCACCTTATATCCCCCATAGCTGGCTAACGCTTGAAGTAAGCGGCGACGAAACCGCGTAGCGGTTTTGGCGTCCGCTTGACTGAACTGTTAGCTGCCACTTTCGGACTCCTCAAAGTCCCATTGACTCGGATCGTCCACTGGATCGGGCAGACGACCTTCAAGCCATTCAGCAGCGTCCAATGGCGTGAACTCAGGCTCCTTGGACTCAATGACCCAAGAGAGGAACTCTTCGGGTCCACCATTGAGGTATGGAGCGGGTGATACCGGCATGAAGATTGTTGGCAAACGCTCATTTACCGAAATGTAGTTAAGAACGCAGCCAAATTCTTGGACGACTTGCCACGCCAAAGGATGCTCGATATTGAGCGCAAACTTGACCCACCAATTGCCATTCTCGAACGTGCCAGCACCAATGGACTCCTGGATCGAAGGAACACGACGTAGAAATGACAGTAGTTTATCGAATTCCAAAATTTCCCCCGTGGCAGCTAACGCTTATTCGATTGCAAAATACAATGTAACCCCCTCAGCCTAACACTGGCGCAAGCCTACGCGGGATGAGGGCGTTTGCTTTGGCAACAGGGGCTTGCACCGCTTGTTGCCGTCTAATCCTGCCGCCTAACCTTGCCGTGTTTGCATGTCGTTCAGGTTGGTGCTTTGGCATCTTTGCATTCGTGGCGGGCGAGGGCAAGTGCTTGGCTGGAGTGGGGTGGTTGGGCAAGCCATCACGACCGTTGTGGCGATATTGTCGTGGATAAAAAACGCCACCGTGACAATGCCCCGGCGGCGTCTTGTTGCGTGGCGGTTATGCAGATCGCCTGATGGTGGCGATGGATTTTCGCGCCTTATGCGCTCCGTGTGCCGACGGCGCGGATTTGCGCTTCCACGCAGGCCAGGGCGGTCATGTTGACCACGCGGCGCACGGTCGACTGCGGGGTGAGCACATGTGCCGGTTTGGCCGGCCCCATCAGGATCGGCCCGATCGACACGCCATCGGCCAGCACGCGGATGAGGTTGTAGGCGGTGTTGGCCGCGTCCATGTTGGGAAACACGAGCACGTTGGCGCGCCCGGTCATGTGCGAGTTGGGGAAATGCCGCTCGCGCAATTCGGGGATGAGCGCCATGTCGGCCTGCATTTCGCCCTCCACTTCCAGCTTGGGCGCCTTTTCGCGGATCAGCTCCAGCGCGTGGCGCATCTTGAGTGCGCCGGGGTGGTCGGTGCTGCCGAAGTTGGAGTGCGACATCAGCGCCACGCGCGGGTGCACGCCGAACAGTTTCAGGCGGATGACGGCCTGCAACGTCGCCTCGGCGATCTGCTCGGCCGTGGGCTCGTCCTGCACGTGTGTGTCGATGAAGAAGAACAGGCCCTTGTGCGTGGCCACGGCCGACATCGCCGATGGCGCGGACACGCCGGCGTCCAGGCCAATGACGTTGTTGATGTAGCGCAATTTCTTGTGGTACTGGCCGACCAGGCCACACAGCATGGCGTCGGCTTCGCCGCGCGCGACCATCACCGAGGCGATGGCCGACGAGCGCGAGCGGATGACGGCCTTGGCCATGGACGGGTTGACGCCCTTGCGCTCCATGGCGGTGAAGTAGTGCTGCCAGTAATCCTCGAAACGCGGGTCGGACAGGATGTTGCACAGCTCGAAATCGCGCCCTTCGACCAAGCGCAGGCCGGCGCGTTCGATGCGCTCGGCGATGACTTCCGGGCGGCCGATCAGGATCGGTTTGGCCAGGTCTTCATCAACCACCGTCTGCACGGCGCGCAGGGTGACTTCTTCCTCGCCTTCGGCGTAGACCACGCGCTGCGGGTTGGCCTTGGCGCGGTCGAAGATCGGCTTCATCACCAGGCCGGTGCGGAACACGAACGCGGTGAGTTTTTCCTTGTAGGCGGCGAAATCCTCGATGGGACGGCGGGCGACGCCGGAATCCATCGCGGCCTTGGCCACGGCCGGCGGCAATTGCAGCACCAGGCGCGGGTCGAACGGCTGCGGGATGAGGTACTCGGGGCCAAAATGCGGCACCTTGCCGCCGTAGGCGCGCACCGACACGTCCGACGCTTCGCGTCGCGCCAGCTCGGCGATGGCGTGCACGCAGGCCACTTTCATGGCCTCGTTGATGCCGGTGGCGCCGACGTCCAGCGCGCCGCGGAAAATGTACGGAAAACACAGCGCGTTGTTGACCTGGTTGGGGTAGTCCGAACGCCCCGTGGCCATGATGCAATCCGGGCGCGCGGCCTTGGCTTCTTCCGGCGTGATTTCAGGCGTGGGGTTGGCCAGCGCCATGATGATGGGCTGGTCGGCCATGGTCTTGACCATCTCGCCGGTCAGCACGCCGCCGGCGGACAGGCCGAGGAAAATGTCCGCGCCCTTGACGATGTCGGCGACGGTCTTGCAGTCGGTGTCGCGCGCGTAGCGCTGCTTGTTGGGGTCAAGATCGGTGCGCGCGGTGGTGAGCACGCCGCCGATGTCGGCCGCGAGGATGTTCTCGGGCTTCAGGCCCAGCGTCACCAGCATGTCCACGCACTTGATGCCGGCCGCGCCCATGCCGACGGTCGCCAGCTTGACGTCCTCGATTTTCTTGCCGGCCACGTGCAGCGCGTTGATGATGGCCGCGCCGGCAATGATCGATGTGCCGTGCTGGTCGTCGTGGAACACCGGAATGCCCATGCGCTCGCGCAGCTTCTTCTCGATGATGAAGCACTCGGGCGCCTTGATGTCCTCAAGGTTGATGCCGCCGAAGGTGGGTTCGAGCGAGGCGATGATGTCGACCAGCTTGTCCGGGTCGGTCTCGTTGATTTCGATGTCGAAAACGTCGATGCCGGCAAACTTCTGGAACAGGATCGCCTTGCCTTCCATGACCGGCTTGCCGGCCAGCGGACCGATGTTGCCCAGGCCCAGCACGGCCGTGCCGTTGGTGATCACGCCGACCAGATTGGAACGGACGGTCAGCTCGGCCGCCTGCTCGGGATCTTCGACGATGGCATCGCACGCCGCGGCCACGCCCGGCGAGTAAGCCAGCGCCAATTCGCGCTGGTTGAGCAAGGAGGTGGTCGGCGTGATCTTGATCTTGCCGGGATGCGGTTTGCGATGGTATTCGAGCGCGGCCTGCGCGAGTTCCTCGGGGAGCCTGGACATGGATGGTTTCATATGAAAAACGGCCATAGCGGCCACGGAAGGTCATGGTAGCTCAGGCTTGGCGCGGGGCAACCCCGTGGCGGTGATCGTGCGGTGCGCGAGAGCGCCCGTGGGAGCGCGCGATGGCCGGGTGTTGTTTGTGGCAAGGCCCTTTCGCCCGCGGGCGGGCTTCCACAGGGCAAAGCTCAAACTTCAGCGCATCCCTGTGGGAGCGCGCCTGCGCGCAATGGCGCGGTGCTGGTTTGAAGCGAGAGCCTTTCGCTCGCGGGCGGGCTTCCACCGGGCGCGTCAGCGGGTCTTGTATTGCACCAGCGCCTTGAGCGCGTTGAGTGCCTGCGCCATCGCGTAGTCTTCCTGGGCCAGTTTGGCGTCGTCGCCCAGCGCGTTGGCCGAGGCCTGCTCAGTCACCTCGATGCCCTTGGGGTTGGCGTTGTCCAGGTGGTGCGGCAGATCGGCTTCGGTGGTGACAAGTGTGGGCGGTGCATCGCTGGTGCGGGCGACGAGGTCGGGAATGAGGATGTCCGGCGTGATGCCTTCGGCCTGGATCGAGGTGCCGTCGGGCGTGTAGTAGCGCGCGGTGGTGAGTTTCAGCATGTGGTCGGCGTCGATCGGGATGATGGTTTGCACCACGCCCTTGCCGAACGTGCGCTGGCCCATGACGAGGGCGCGGTGGTTGTCCTTGAGCGCGCCGGTGAGGATTTCCGCGGCCGAGGCGGTGCCGCGATTGACCAGCACCACCATGGGCGCGCCGGCCAAAAGGTCGCCGGGATGGGCTTCCAGACGCATGTCCGAGCTGGAAATGCGCCCGCGCGTGGTCACGATGGTGCCGCCGTCGAGGAAGGTGTCGGCCACGTCGGCCGCCGCTTCCACCACGCCGCCGGGGTTGGAACGCAGGTCGAGCACGACGCCCTTGGGCAGGCCGTGTTTGGCAATCCACGTGGTCAGCTGCTGGTTGAGCTGGCGCGCGGTATTGGCCTGGAACTGGCTGACGCGGATGTCGATGTAGCCGGGCACCAGCGGGTGGATGCGCACGGACGTCATGGTGATGGTCGCGCGCGTGAGCGTGACCTTGACCGGCACGTTGGCGTCGGGATGCACGATGGTCAGCGTGATCGACGTGCCCAGCTTGCCGCGCAGGCGGTCGACCGAGGCCTGGATGTCGTCGGCATCGACCGGCACGCCGCCCACGTCGATGATGGTGTCGCCGGGCTGGATGCCGGCCTTGGCGGCGGGACTGCCGTCAATCGGCGCGATGATGACGAGCTGGTGGTTGCGCGTGGCCACGACCACGCCCAGGCCGCTGTAGCTGCCGGTGGTTTCCTGCGACAGCTGGCGCATGCCGTCGCGGTCGAGCCAGGCGCTGTGCGGGTCGATTCTGGCCAGCATGCCGCGGATGGCGGCGTCCATCAGCGCCTTGTTGTCGATGGGCCGCACGAAAGCCTGGCGCACGGCGGCGTACACGTGCGTGAAGTTGCGGATTTGCTGCAGGCTGGGCGGGTTCAAGGCGGGCGTCTTGGCGGCCGTGGCACTGGAAGCGGCCGTGGCCGGTGCGGCCGGTGGCGCGGCATGGGCCAGCGGTGCGGCGGCAAGGGCGAGAGTGACAGCCAAAGGCAAGGCAAGACGCATCAAGATCTCCGGTGTATCGGCACGGCGGGTGCCGATGTCAGGGGTGTTTGCTCAGCCACTGGCGCGGACTGACGACTTGTCCGTTGTGGCGCAAGCCAAAATATACCCCTGCGTTGGCGCCGCCGCCGTGGCCGGAGGTGGCGATGGTCTGGCCAGCCCGCACCCAGTCGCCGACGGTGACCTTGAGCGTTTCGTTGTCGCCGTACAGGCTCATCCAGCCATGGCCGTGGTCGATGACGATCAGCAGGCCGTAGCCGCGCAGCCAGTTGGCGTAGGCCACGCGGCCATGCGCGACGGCGTGCACCGCCGAGCCGGGATGCGCGCGGATCTGCAGCCCGTCGTTGCGTGCGATGGTGTGGCCCGTGGCCGGCCACGGCAGCTTGCCGCGCCGCTTGCTGAAGGGCACGGTGTCGGGCAGCTTGTCGGGGATGTCGGCAAACACGTCGCGCAATTGCGCCAGCAATTTGGCCAGTGATTGCTGGTCGCGCTTGAGCTGCGCCAATTGCTGGTGCTGGCCTTTCAGCGTGGCGTCGACCTTGGCCAGCAGCGTGCGTTGTTGCCGGCGTGCCGCGTTCAGCCCGGCCAGGCGTTGCTGGCGCAATGCGCGGGCCGATTGCAAGGCCGCGTGTTGTTGCGTGATGCGGGTTTTGACCTGATCGAGCTGCGCCAGCTGGCCCAGCAGTTTGTGGATGCGCTGCACGCGGTCGTGCTGGAAGTAGCGCGAGTAGGCCAGCGCGCGTGACAGCTTGGCCACGTCGGCCTGGCCCAGCAGCAGGCGCAGGTCCGAGCCGGGCTGGATCTTGTAGGCCGCGCGCAGCAGGTCGGCCAACGCTTCGCGCTGGCCCTTGAGCGTGGCGTCAAGGCTGTCGCGCTGTTTTTGCAGCTTGGCCAACTGTTGCTCGTTGGCGGCAATGGCCGCATCGCTGGTGTGGACGGCCTTGGCGGCGGCGGCCAACTGGTCGGCCTGTTTGGCCAGGGTGGCGTTGATGGCGTCGCGCTGGTTGGTCGCAGCGCGCTCGGCTTTGGCCAGGGTCGCGATGCGTTGTTTCACCTTGGCCAGCTTGGCTTGGGTGGCGGCCTGCTTGGCCTTGGTGGTGTGAGCCTGGGCCGGCATCGGCCAGGTGCCACCGATGACCAGGGCCGTCAGGGCGAATGCACCAAGAAGGGATAGGGCAAAGTTGCGCATGATCGGCCGATTATGCCGGGGCGGGCACGTGCTTCGCGAGACGCGGATGTCGGGCCGTTCATGCGATCGAAGGTGGATCGGGGCCAAACGTGCGTGTCGTCATTTCGAACCGCGGCGCGCTCTGGCCATAATGTGTGCATGTGCCTGATCGCCGCCGCCTGGAAAACCCATCCCCGTTGGCGCCTCGTGCTGCTGGGCAACCGCGACGAGGCGCACGCGCGCCCGGCCGCGCCGCTGGCGCGTTGGAGTGATGCGCCGCACATCTTGGCCGGACGCGATTTGCAGGCCGGCGGCACCTGGATGGGCGTGGCTGATGACGGCCGCGCGGCGGTGGTGACCAACGTGCGCGATCCAGTCGCCGGCAAGGATGGCGCCTCGCGCGGCCTGCTGATTTCCGATTATCTGCGTGGCGACGCTGGTGCCGGGTTCTACGCGCGTGGCCTGCGCGACGGTCCGGTGCATTACCGCCCGTTCAACCTGCTGTTGTTTGACCACGACGAGGCGATGTATCTGGGCAACCATCCCGATGCGCGGTTGCAGCCGGTCAAGCCCGGCGTGCACGGCCTGTCCAATGCCGACTTCGACACGCCTTGGCCCAAGACCGAGGCACTGGCCGAGCACCTGTCCGATTGGGTCAAGCGCGGCAAGGCGGATGATTTCGAACCGCTGTTTGCCGCACTGGCCGACGACAGCCCGTGGCCCGACGATGTGCTGCCCGATACCGGTGTCGGCATCGCGCTGGAACGCCAGCTGTCGGCCGCTTTCATTCGCGGCCACGCTTTCGGCACTCGCGCCAGCACGGTGATCGCCATCGACCACGCCGGTGCCGGCTGCATCATCGAGCGCCGCTTCGGTGCCGACGGGAAACCGCAAGGCCAGTCGCGGCTGGAACTGACGCCGTCGTCATTGCCCTGAAGGCCGCCAGCCTTGCCCTGTAGGAGCCCGCCTGCGGGCGAGGGATCTTGCCTTGAACCGGTATCCAGCCATCGCGCGCGGGCGCGCTCCTACATTCAGCATTGCCCTGAAGGCCGTCGGTCTTGCCCTGTAGGAGCCCGCCCGCGGGCGAAGGGATCTTGCCGCAAACCCGCATTCGGCCATCGCGCGCGGGCGCGCTCCCACCATTGTCAATGCTTTGCCGGTGGCGCTCCCGGGCCGATGTACTTGGCCAGGAAGGCCTGCATTTGGGTCAGCAATTCGACACGGTGGGCCTCGGTGTAGAAGCCGTGGCCTTCACCGTTGATGGCCAGCCACTGGAACGGTTTGCCGGCGGCCTTGAGTGCCTTGCGCATGGCCAGCGCGCCGTCGTAGGGAGCCTGATGGTCGTCCTTGCCGTGGACCAGAAACACTGGCACGTCGATCTTGTCGGCCAGCTTGTCCGGCGAGTTGGCGTCCAGCACGGCCGGGTCGGTACCCAGCACGGCGGCCAGATAGCTTTTGCCCGACTGCGTGGACTGGATGTTGCCTTCCTTGAACATCATCGGCAGGTCGTACACGCCGGCGTAGCCAATGGCGCACTTGAACAAGTGTGGCGCGCGGATCACTGTCATCAGCGCCGAATAGCCGCCGAAGCTGCCGCCGTACACGCAGATGCGGCCGGGGTTGGCGTAGTGCTGCGCGATGGCCCATTTGACGCCGTCGATGAGGTCCTGCTGGATGCGCGTGCCCCACTTGCCGAAGCCGGCGTTTTCGAATTTGACGCCGCGACCGCCCGAGCCGCGATAGTTCACCTGCAGCACCAGATAGCCGCGGTTGGCCAGAAATTGCGCGTCCTCGTCGAAATCCCAGCTGTCGCGAATGCCGTACGGGCCGCCGTGCGGCACCAGCACCATGGGCAGGTTCTTGTGTGCGCGGTGCAGCGGAAACGTGAGGATGCCGTCCAGCTCGGTGCCGTCGCTGGCCTTGAACTGGAACGGTTGGCGGGCGGCCATTTGCCCGGGATTGATCCACGGCGCGACGGCAAACAACTTGCGCACCTTGAACGTGTGCGTGTCGATCAGGTAGTAGGTGCCCGGATCGCGGTCGCTGGACACGAAAAACAGCAGTTTGCCGCCATCCTGATCGAAGTTGATGAAATCGACGACCTTGGGCGCGAAGGTCTTGGCAAGCGCCCGGTACAGCTTGGAATCCTTGGCATTGGGGTCAAGAAAGACGGGCTGCGGGATGCCGGCTTCCGGAATCACCGCGAACGGGCGCAATGGCGGCGCCGTCCACTGGATGTCACCGACGCTGGCTTGCTGGTTGCTGGCCAGGACGATGCGGCCGCTGCCATCGAGCGCCTCGCGCACCAGCTGGGTGGGACCGCCGTCGGGGTTGACCATGGCGTAGATGTGCTGGTGGTCGGGGGTGTAGGCCAGCGGCGCGAAGTAGTCGCCCACCTTCTTGGGCGAAAGCCTCTGCCAGCGGTTGTCGATCTGCCGGTAGGCAACGTAGTCGAAGTCGGCATTGTTGCCGAAGGCGTAGGCCGCATGGCCGTCCGGCGCGACCAGGAAGCTCATGCCGGCCACCGACATTTGCGCCAGCTGGTGGCGCACGCCGTTTTCGGCGTTGATGTCGTAGATGATGCTCTGGTTGTCATGGCCGAACGGTTCGGTGCGCACGTAGACGTGGTTGTTAGGTACTTGCGGCAGGCCGACGATGTAGCCCAGGCCTTCGTCCGAGCCGTGCGATTGCGTGCGCAAGTCGCCACCCTGGTTGTTCCAGCCGTACAGGTAATGCTGGCGCTTGCCGTCGATGCGCGTGGAAATGACCTGCCCTGTGTTGACCGGCTTGTCCAGCGAACCCATGTGCTTGCCGATTTCCAGCACGATCCAGTCGTTGCCGGCCCATTCCGGATCCAGCGGCAGCTCGTAGATGGGCATGCGCAGCTGGCTGACGATGTGCATGTTGCTCAAGTCGTAAACGACGAGCGTGTGTTCGCGACCCGAGGCGTCATCGACGCGCACCAGCAAATGCTTGCCGTCCGGCGACAGGCGCGGCGCGCCGAGCGTGGCATGACGCGCAAAGGTGCTGACCGGCAGTTCGGCGGCAGTGATGGCTTGGGCTTGTGGCGTGGTCGTCGTCGAAGCCATTGCCGATTCGGTTACCAGAATCGAAGCCAGCACCAGAGACAACGCGCCCAGTGTGCGCGTGAAATGTATCGACATGAGTTCTCCCCTGAACAAATGAGCGTTTGCCGTGTTGTTGCCAATGCACGGCCGCTGCGGCAACGCATTTCCCCTGAAAGCGCTGTCCACGTTGGATAACAGTAACTCCTGATGTGCAATCAAGTACAGCGGGGGGTACTGGCAGATCCACAAAAAAGGGGCGGCCAAAGCCGCCCCCGGGTTTTCGTGATGAACGAAGTTACAGCTTCAACTCAAAGCGGGCAAAGAACGTGCGACCGTACCAGTCGTACTGTGAGGAAGACAGCGGAACGTTGCCAGCCTCGTTGTCCATGCCGGAGGACACGACGTCCGGTTGCTTGTCGAACAGGTTGCGGATACCGAACATGAGCTGCCATTTCGGCTGGTTGTAGGTCACCGAAACGTTGTGGCGGATCTGCCACTCGGCCTTGATGTCGTAAGCCGCGCCTTCGTAGCCGAAGTAGCTGTGGATGTTGCCGTAGTCCTTGACTTCCGTCGAGCTGGTGTACAGCCCCTGCCACTGGAAGGTCCAGTTGCCCTTCTTCAGCCCAACGTGGGCCAGTCCGTAGAGCTTGGGATCACCGATGGAACCGGCATAGTTCGTGTCGGTGAAGCCGCTTTCCTCGGCCGAATCGAACAGCTGCTGGGTATCCTCGATGGTGTACGTGAACTGGGCACCCGCGAACAGGTGGCCGAACGAGTAGTCGCCGTCGTAGTTGGCTTCGAAGTCGTAGCCGCGGTTGCGCTCGCTGTTGATGTTGACGTAGCTGCCGTCGATCTCAGTGATCATGTACGGATTGGTGTCATTGGCGCCATTGCGGTGGAACATGTCGCAGTAGCGGTTGGGCGAGACTGCCAGGCCATAGCATGCAGACAGGATGGAGCTGCCACTGAGGCTGGCGATTTCACCCTTGACGTGGTAGTCGAAGTAATCCAGAGACATGTTGAAGTTGCCGTTGAGTGGCGACCACACGATGCCGACGGACTTGGAACGCGAGGTCTCGGGCTTCAACACGCCCTTGCCGCCGCTCAGAGATGACAGCGCCGAAGAGTACGGACCGCCACCAGCCGGATTGCCGCCGTTGTAGTTGTCGGGGATGCCCGCTGCCGCACAGTTCGTCTTGATGCGGGTGCTGGTGCTGGTGCCCCACTGGATGCAGGGGTCGATGGCTGTCTGGCTGAGGAAGCCGGTCTGGTTGTTCAGATACAGCTCGTACAGGCCCGGCGCTCGATAGGACGTGCCCAGCGAGGCACGCACGCGGAATGTCGGTACGATCTGCCAGTTCAAACCGGCTTTCCACACGTGGGAAGTCGATCCGACCGAGTCGTAGCGGAACACGCGCCCCGACAGGTCAAGAGCCAGCGAGTTGACGCCAGGCAGGCCCTTCAGCACCGGGATGCCGATTTCGGCGAAGGCTTCCTTGTCGGTGTCTTCGCCTTTGGTGATGCCGGCCGACGTCAGGCCCCACGAACCCGGAGGCGGGTTGTCGAGGATGGAATACTGGCGCCATTCGGCACCGATGGCCGAGCTGACCGGGCCGTACGGCAGTTCGAACAGGTCGCCGTTGAAGACGACGTTGACGTCCTTTTGTTCGTACACGGTATTGCCGTGCAGGAACTGGCCGACCGCATTGACCAGCGCCCCCATCTTGTTGCCGTTGATCACGTCCTTGTCGAAGTAGTCGATAAGCGGCGTGGACAGTTTGTTGTCGGGGTTGGACAAGTCGGCGCTGTTGGCGACGGAAATGCCTACGGTGTTGTAGTCGCCGCTGGAATGGCTGTAGTTGGCATTGACCTCCCATGACCAGCTGTCGGAATTGGTGAAGATGCCGCCCAACTTGGTGTGGCCATAAAAGTAGTCGACCGCGATCTGCTGGTTCATGGGGAACAGCATTACCGGTTCCATGACGACTGGCCCCAGGTTGGGGCTGTTGTAGTACTGCACCGGGAAGAATTGGCGCCAGTTCTTTTGACGCGTCTCACGCCGCGTGTACAAGAGCTGCGTGTCCCAACCGACCGAACCGAAACTGAAGCTGCTGGAGGCCCAGGCGCTTTGGTGGGAGCTTTCGTTGATGGCGTAGGCGTTTTTCCACTGCGCGAAATCAGTCGGTTCATTGTCCGACGGAGTCGTGGTGTCGGCGTATGTGGTGTGGATCCACTGGCCGAAGCCCTTGGGGAAATAGCCGGGGCCGAGCGTGGGGTCATAGCCGCCATCCTTGGTTGCCACCAAGCGGTCATACGGCGCGGCGAACCCGGTGATGATGACGTTGTTCAGCAGGTTGTCGCAGCCCTCCATCGGCGTGCCCTGGTTGATGGAGTGATCGGCACGATCAATGCGTTTGCCGTCCTTGCCCCAGACGCGGTCGCGATTGCAGCTCAGGAAGTCGCGGTCGCCGTAGGTGAGGGCTTTCTGCTTGTCGGACTGGAATGCCAGGGTGATGTTGCCGTTGCTGAAATTGAAGCCGGTAGCACCCGAGGCCGAGTATTGCTGGCCACCGCCGTGCTGCGGAATGCCGGCGTAAAAATCGAACACCGTGTGGTCAAGGCGTTTTTTCGTGATCAGGTTGACCACGCCGGCGATGGCATCCGAACCGTAAATGGACGAGGTGCCGTCTTTCACCACTTCGATGTTCTGGATGATCGCCGAGGGAATGACGTTGAGGTCGAATGCGCCAACCTGGCCGCGCGTGCCGGCGGGGCCAGGACGCTGGCCATCCAGCAACACCAAGGTGCGATTGGCGCCCATGCCGCGCAGTGAAATGGTTTGCACGCCGGTACCGCCGGATACGACGAAGCCGTTGAACTGGTTGTTGATCTGCGTGGAACCACCGGCGGCAGCCGTGGTTTGCACAAAGTTTGCCACCGAAAAATCACCGGCGGCCTTTTGCACTTCGACGTTGATGACTTGCACCGGCACCGTGTCCTGGTACTCGGGGTGCTTCAACAGGGAACCCGTGACCGTCATGGCTTGCAGATCCGTCGCCTTTTGCTTGGCTGTCTGCGAGGTCTTCGCCGTCTTGGTCTGGGCCTGGTCGGTTGACTGCGAGTTGTTGGTGGACTGGTTGGCGCTTGAATCAGCTGTCTGTTGGCTTTGAGCGAACGCCGGCGTGATGCTCAGCGCTGCGATTACAGCAATGGCCAAAGGCAGGCGCGACAGCCTGCTTCCGTTCTTCCTCATGATTTGAAACCCCCAATGATTGGAGCATTGCAACGTGAAATTTCCGTAAACGCCCGTAAGGTCAAACAGGCTTGTACGAATGATCTCCCCAGCACCGCGGTGGTTGCGGCACACCTCAATCTAGCCATGCCTTGCGATGTTATGCAAGTGTTCACGATAGCCAAAAGTCGCCGTCAATCGGGCACTTGGTGTATTCAATATGAAGAGATTGACGATATGGGATACCCGCTTTTCACCCGGCTGCAGCGGGATTTGGCCGTGGAAAATTCAGTGTGAAATGCTAAGAAAATGCTATGCCACCTTGTGACGCAAGGGTTCACTCCCGGTGTTGCGGGCAGAACAAAGCCCCCGACATGGCATCCACGTCGGGGGCTTTGTTGACAACCTTCCGGCTTACAGGCCGCCGGGACCGCAGTCTTTTTGCAGGTAGTTGATAATGAGGTTCAACACCTGTTTTTTCTGCCGCGGATACCACGGCAGGCTGTGCGGCATGTCGGGGATGATGACGTACTTGGCCGGCACGATGTCCTTGACGGCCTTGTAGTAGTCACGCGGATGGTAGGACGGTACCCGCACATCGCGGTCGCCGCCGAACAGCAGGATCGGCAGATGCGCTTTGGCCGTGTTGCGCATCGGGTCCATGCCCTTGACCGTCCGGCCTTGCAGGATGCGTTGCAGGCGGTTGGAACTCCACGATGTGCCCAGGCGACCCAGGTTGGCGACGGGGGCGCCGGCAATGGCGCACTGATAGGGCGAGGGCGAGCGCACGTCGGCTGCCACGGCGGCGAAACCGCCGTACGAGTAGCCGTAGATGGCGATGCGATCCTTGGCCGCGATGCCTTGCTTGACCAGCCACGCGGCGCCGTCGTCGTTGTCGTCGGACATCTTCAGGCCCCATTGCTTGTCGCCGGCCAGCCACAGCTTGCGGCCGAGGCCTTCCGTGCCGCGAAATTGCGGGCGCAACACGGCGTAACCGCGCGAGGTCAGCATGGTGACCCACGGAATGCCGGGCCAGCCCATGTAGCCGCGGCTCCACGGTCCGCCATGCGGAATGATGACGGCCGGCAGGGGCTTGTCGCCCTTTTGCCAGCCCGGCGGCAGGCTGAGGATGGCCGGGATGGCCAGGCCGTCACGCGCCGTGTAGGTAACCCACTTTTCCGTGCCGATGTCCTTGGGATTGATCCAGGGGCGCTCCGAACCGATGTTGATGACCTTTTTGTGATCGGCAAGAACGTACCAGTCGGTCGGGTGGTCGTTGTTTTCGGTGCTGAACAGCACGCGCGACAAATCGTTGTTGTAGTCGAGGATGGTGATGGTGAGGCCGGGGAAGGCTTTTTGCAGGCTGGCCTGCAGTCCTTTCATGGCCGGATCGACAAAGACTTGCCGGCTTGCCGGCCCGTCCACGACGAACCCGATGACCTGGTTGAAGTTGCTCTTGCGGTGGCTGAAGATCAGGCCGCCGATGGAGAAGTCCTTGACGGCGACCAGCGGCTGCGGATCGTACTTTTGCGCTCTGGCGTCGTACAGGCGGGCCTGTACTTGGTCGGAGAACTGGTCGGTCAGCACGTAGTACTTGCCGGTAGCGTCGTCGATGCCCACGACGCTGACTTCGTGCCGATCCGATAGCAGGTTGGTGAGCGGCTTTTGCACGACGAACTGGCCGGTCTTGGGGTCGCGGATGTAGGTCAGTTTCTCGTAGTCGTTGCCGACGGGCTCGACTGCCGATTTGACCAGCACTTGGCCGGTATGGCGATCGAACAGGGAGGGCGTGATCCGGCCGCCGCCGCGGAACAGCAAATCGGCCTTGCCGGTCTTGAGGTTGTACAAGTAGTAGTTGGTCATCAGCGAGAGCAGGCTCATACGCTCGATGATCACGTGGTCGGGATCCAGCGGAAGCGCGTCGACGACCCTGGCGGAGGAACCCAGTTCCAGGCAGCGTTGCAACGCCTTGTTGACGTGCGCCGAATGGTGGTCGTCCTTGAACGCTTCGTGGAATTTCTCCAGCTTGTCGCCGGTCAGGTAGACCTTGGTGATGAAGGTCTTGGTGGAGCCGGTGGCGTTGCCTTCGCCACAGCCATGCAGCTGGCCTTCCCATTGCTGGCGGGCGACGGCGATGACCTTGCCGGCCTTGAGCGCTTCGGCGGCGATGAATTTCATGTGCCGGCCGGATGGCGTGATGTATTTGGGCGCTGCCGGCAGGTTGTCTACGTCCCAGATGGCGATGGCGGCCTGGCTGGGCTTGTCGGGCTGCGGGATCAGCGCCACGATGTGTTTGCCGTCCGGGCTCATTGAAACCGATTGAATGGCCGGCGTGCGCGACAGCGCCTTGATGGGGACGGGCTGGTATTTTGGTGTGGCGGCAAGGGTCGTTGCCGGTGCTGGAGCCGTGGCCAGTACCAACGCGCCGGCCAGCAAGCCGAGCAGTGCAGAGTGCGGCATATTTTCCTCCTGAAGATAAAGGCATCCCGGCAGTTGCGCCAAGCGCTCGCCTGTCGGAATGCAGTGGCGTCACCCCAAAAACTCCCCAAGGGATGAGCGTCTCATAGTGAACACCAGCTGTACCCGTCGTGCAATGCGAAAAGCCTGGTCCGGCTGCGACGCCGGCGTCACTCCGAGGGTCGGGGCGAGCCGGTACACTGGCGCCTTTCCGTCCGGTCTGGCCAATGTCGATGCTTGCACCCTTCGTCAATCATCTCGATCCCATCGCTTTCCACCTTGGCCCGGTGGGCGTGCATTGGTACGGATTGATGTACCTGGGCGGCTTTTTCGGCGGCTGGTGGGTGGGCGAGATACGGCGCAAGGCCGGGCGCATTCCGGTCGATTCCAACGCCTTTGTCGACCTGCTGTATTACGTGGTGCTGGGCATCATCATCGGCGGGCGCGTGGGTTACATGCTGGTGTATCAGCCGTTGAGCTGGATCTGGACCGATCCGCTGCAGCTGTTCCGCGTGTGGGACGGCGGCATGAGTTTTCATGGCGGGCTGGTCGGCGTGCTGGTTGCCGTGGGCTGGTGGTCGCACCGCAAGAAGCTGCATTACTTCGACACCGTGGATTTTGTCGCGCCGTTGGTGCCGATCGGCCTGTTTCTGGGACGCATCGGCAACTTCATCAACGGCGAGTTGTGGGGCAAGCCGACGCACTTGCCCTGGGGCGTGATCTACCCGCATGCGCATGCGGAAGATCACGCGTACGTGTTTGGCACGGACCTGCTTGGCAATCAGCTCAATTTTGCGGCGCATCCCGCATGGCAAGCCGTTTATGAGCGCTTCGGCGGCCACCTGCCACGCCAGCCGAGCGAGTTGTATGAAGCCATTCTGGAAGGCATCGTGATGTTCACGGTGCTGTGGCTGTATTCGCGCAAGCCGCGTCCGCGCTATGCCGTGTCGGGCCTGTTTGCGCTGATGTACGGCGTGTTCCGTTTTGCCATCGAATTCGTGCGCCTGCCGGACCCGCAGCTGGGCTATTTGCTGTGGGGCTGGGTGACGATGGGGCAGGTGCTGTCCTTCCCGTTGATCGTGCTGGGTGTGGTGCTGCTGTGGCTGTCGCGGCGCGCGCCGACGTTGCCGGTGGTGGCGTCCACGGCGTCGGACGAGGCGTGAATGGGCAAGGTTTGATGCCATCGCGCGCAGACCGCGTCTACGCCGCAAAATGCCGCAACGCCCCGTAGGAGCCTGCCTGCAGGCGAAAAAATTTCGCCTTGAGCTGGCGTCTGGCCATCGCGCGCAGGCGCGCTCCTACCGACGAAACAAGGCTTTTGTAGGAGCCCGCCTGCGGGCGAACGCGCCGTCAGGCGCGCGCCCACCGATGAAGTGAGGCGGTACGTGAAGGGCCTGCGGTATCCTTGTCGCATGCGCACCTACCTCGATCTTTTGCAGCACGTGCTCGACCATGGCACGCCCAAGTCCGATCGCACCGGCACTGGCACGCTTTCGGTGTTCGGCTACCAGATGCGCTTTGATCTGGCCGACGGCTTTCCGCTGGTGACGACCAAGAAAGTACACTTCAAGTCGATCGTGCATGAGCTTTTGTGGTTTTTGCGCGGCGACACCAATATCGCGTACTTGAAAGCCAACGGCGTCAGCATCTGGGACGAATGGGCCGATGCGGACGGCGAGCTGGGTCCGGTCTACGGCCGCCAGTGGCGCGCCTGGCCGGCAGCCGACGGGAGCGTGGTCGACCAGATCGCCTGGGTGGTCGACGAGATCAAGCGCAACCCGGATTCGCGCCGCCTCATTGTCAGCGCGTGGAATGTGGGCGAGCTGCCGAAGATGGCGTTGATGCCGTGCCACACGCTGTTCCAGTTTTATGTGGCCGACGGCAAGTTGAGCTGCCAGCTGTACCAGCGCTCGGGCGACATCTTTCTGGGCGTGCCGTTCAACATCGCCAGCTATGCCTTGCTCACACACATGATCGCGCAGGTGTGCGGCCTGGCGCCGGGCACGTTCGTGCACACGCTGGGGGACGCACATCTGTATCGCAATCATCTGGATCAGGCGCGCGAACAGCTGATGCGCCAGCCGCGAGCGCTGCCGCGTCTGGTGCTCAATCGCGAAGTGCGCTCGATCTTCGATTTTCGCTACGACGACATCCGCCTGGAAGGCTATGCGCCGTTGCCGGCCATCAAGGCGCCGGTGGCCGTGTAGCGCTGCCGCGCGTCCTCTCGTTGTTGCATAATTCCGAACGACCACGGCGCGCCGCTTCCGGTGCGCCCAGCCCGATTGAAGGAGCGTGCATGTCCATATCGTTGATTGCGGCCATCGACAATGACTCGGCCATTGGCAAGGACGGCCAGATGCCTTGGCATTTGCCGGATGACCTGCGCCATTTCAAGGAACTGACCCTCGGCAAATACGTGCTGATGGGGCACAAGACGGCGGTGGCGATTGGCCGCGTGTTGCCGGACCGGCACAACCTGGTGCTGTCGCGCCGCCACGATGCGCCGTTTGCCGGCCAGACCACGGTGCGCTCGCTGCCCGAGGCGCAGGCCATTGCCGGCGGCACCGGCCTGATGGTGGTCGGCGGCGGCGAGGTGTTCCGACAGACGCTGCCGTTTGCCTTGCGGCTGTACCTGACCTGGGTCGATGCCAATATCGATGGCGCCGACGCGTTTTTCCCCAACGTCAATTTCCACGAGTGGGTGGAGATGTCGCGCGTGCATCACAAGAAGGATGCCGAGCACGCGTATGCGTTCGACATCGTCGAATACGTGCGCGAGTAATTGTTCGTGACGGTTTTGCAGGTGGCGGCCGGCGTGTTGGTTGATGACGTCGGTCGCGTCTTGTTGGCCAGCCGTCCGCCCGGCAAGCAACTGGCCGGGATGTGGGAGTTTCCGGGCGGCAAGCTGGAAGCGGGCGAGAGCGTCGTTGCCGCCTTGCGCCGCGAATTGCGCGAAGAACTGGACATCGAGGCCGATGCCATCGAGCCCGTGGCCTTGATCGACGTGCCTTGGCGGGCCGGCGCGCGCCCTTTGTGCCTGCACGCGCACCGCGTGCTGAACTGGCAAGGCACGCCGCGGCCGTGCGAGGGCCAGTCGCTGGTCTGGCTGGCGCCGGGGGACGTGCCGTTGACCCGGCTGGCGCCGGCGGACCGGCATATTCTGGGCGCGCTGCTGTAGTTTCGGGCCGGTCAGCGGCCTGCGACGCGGCCAGACATCAACGATGCGGGTGCGATCCCTTGGGTGACGGGCGATGGCCGCCGCTGTTGCGTTGGCGGCGGGCTTCGCGTTGCGCGGCCTGTTCGGCGCGCTCGCCGCGCAGCTTGAGGTAGTTGCGCCAGCGTTCGGCGTCCAGCGCGCCAGCCTCCAGCGCTTCGCGCACGGCGCAGCCCGGTTCGTTGCCGTGTTGGCAATCGGCAAAACGGCAGCGTTGCGCCAGTTCTTCGATGTCGGCAAACAGGTCCATCGACTCGTTGCCGGTGAGTTTCAGTTCGCGCATCCCCGGCGTGTCGATCAGGCAGCCGCCGGACGGCAGCATCAGCAGGGCGCGATGCGTGGTGGTATGGCGGCCGCGGCTGTCGCTGGTGCGCACGGCGCCGGTGGCCATGCGAGTCTCGCCCAGCAGGGTGTTGGTCAATGTCGACTTGCCGGCACCGGACGAACCGACCAGCACGGCGCTGTCGCCGGGGCCGAGGTAGGGCGCGAGTTGCTGGATCGTCGCCGTATCCTTGCCGTTGATGGCCAATACCGGCGCGTCCGGCACGCGTTCGCGCAGCGCGGCCACGCGCGCGTCGGCATCGGCGCAGCTGTCGGCCTTGCTCAGCAGCACCACCGGTTGCGCGCCGGAGCCTTCCACCAGCAACAGATAGCGTTCGATGCGGCGCGGGTTGAAATCGCCGTCCAGGCCGGTCAGCACCAGCACGTAGTCAATGTTGGCGGCGATGATCTGGTGCGCGTAGCGCTCGCCGGCGGCAGCGCGCGTGAGCAGGGTGCGGCGCGGCAGGATGTCCGTGATCAGCGCCGGTTCGCCGGGCGCGTATTCGACAAAATCGCCCACGGCGGGACGCGCGGAGGCGTCCAGCTTGCGCTTCAGAAAGCGTCCGTCGGGCTGCGCGGCGAAGACTTTTTCGCCGTCGTGCAATTCGTAGCCGGCGCGATGCTGCGCCACCACGCGCGCGACCGGACCGGCCGGTGCGGGACCGCGCCAACCGATCTGCCGAAGCAATGCAAGCGCCGTATGCGGAGGGGACATGGGCGCAGCGTAACAGGCGCTGCTAGGATGCGCTCATCGCCCTGTGGAGATGTGTTGTGAACCCGATCCAGACCAGCCCGCGCCTTGCCGAAGTCCGCTATGAAATCCGCGGAGCCCTGGTGCGGCGAGCTCGCGAGCTGGAAGCGGCGGGGCGACAGATCGTGCATCTGAACATCGGCAACCCGCGCCGTTTCGGTTTCCGCACGCCGGACAACCTGCGTGAAGCCGTCGAGGCGCACGTGGGCGATGGCGAGGCCTACGGCCAGGAGCAGGGGCTGGAAGCGGCACGCGCGGCGATCGTGGCGCAACAGCTGGCGCGCGGCGTGACCGCGCTCGACAACGACCGCGTGTTTCTCGGCAACGGCGTCAGCGAGCTGATCGACTTGGCCCTGCGCGCACTGTTGCAGCCGGGCGACGAGATGCTGCTGCCCAGTCCTGACTATCCGCTGTGGAGCGCCGCCACGTTGTTGAATGGTGGCCGGCCGCGCTACTACCGCTGCCTGGCCGAGAACGCGCATTTGCCGGACGCGGACGAGATCGAGGCGCTGGTGACGCCGCGCACGCGCGCCATCGTGCTGATCAACCCCAACAATCCGACCGGCGCGGTGTATCCGCGCGCGCTGCTGCAAGCTGTCGTGGACGTGGCCAGGCGCCATGGCCTGCTGCTGTTGTGCGACGAAATCTACGACGGCATCACCTACGACGACGCCTATTTCCAGCCGCTGGCGCCGCTGGCCGGGGATCATCCATGCGTGTCGTTTGGAGGCTTGAGCAAGGTGTATCGTGCCTGCGGTTATCGCGTCGGCTGGATGACGTTGTCCGGTGCCAAGCCGTCCGTGGCGGCCTATCGCGATGCGCTGCAATTGCTGGCCGCGCTGCGTCTGTGCCCGAACGGCGTGACGCAATGGGCGGTCACGGCGGCGTTGGAAGGCCCCGAGACGATCAAGTCGCTGACCGCGCCGGGCGGGCGGCTGCATCGGGCGCGCCAGGCGGTGGTCGAGGGTGTGGCCGCCAGTGATTTTCTGGATCTGGTGGTGCCGCGCGGCTCGCTGTACGCGTTTCCGTCGGTGCGCGTGGATGCGTTGCCGGTGTTCGACGACGGCGAGTTCGCGTTGCGTCTGCTGGAAGAAGAATCGGTGCTGCTGGCGCCGGGTTCCAGCTTCAACGTGCCGGCCAGCCGCCACATGCGTTTGACGCTGCTGCCGCAGCCGGAGGATTTTCCGGCCGTGTTCGCCGGCATCGAGCGCACGCTGGCGCGCATGGCCAGCGAGCACAAGGCGCAGGCCGTCGTCGCCTGATCGGGGCAAGCATGCGTTTTCTCGCGCTGGGCGATTCGTACACCATCGGCGAAGGTGTGGCTGCCGATGCGCGCTGGCCGATGCAGCTGGCGCGTCGTCTGTGCACGCCGGATGGCGTTGTTGAAACGCCGGCAATCGTCGCCGTCACCGGCTGGACGACCGACGAGCTGGCCGCCGGCATGGACGCGGCCGGGCTGACGCCGCCGTACGACCTGGTCAGCCTGCTGATCGGCGTCAACAACCAGTACCGCGACCGTCCGTTGGGCCAGTTCGCCAACCAGTTTGCCGAGCTTCTGGCGCGCGCCGTGGCGCTGGCCGGCGATGCCGCCGGGCGCGTTTTCGTCGTGTCGATCCCTGATTGGGGCGTGACGCGTTTTGCCGCCGAAAAGCATGTCGACCAAGCCGCCGTGGCCGCCTCGATCGACGCGTTCAACGATGCCGCGCGCACCATCGCCGGCCATGCCGGCGTGGCGTTTGTCGACGTGACCGGCGTTTCGCGCCAGTGCGGCGCCATGCCCGAGCAGCTCGCCGCTGACGGTCTGCACCCGTCGGCCTTACAATACGCGGCTTGGACAGACCGCATCGCGCCGATCGCACAAGGCATCCTCGATACGCCTTGAACGGCGCGCTTGGGAAGCATGCTTCGCAAGTCACGACGGCGCGCCACCCACACGTAGAACCCTCGTTTACCCCGGAGCATTCCATGGCCATTGAACCCGCCGTCCGCGACCGCATCGACGCCATCCTCAAGGAACACCGCGTCGTGCTGTTCATGAAGGGCACCCGCAAGCAGCCGATGTGCGGCTTTTCGCTTGCCGCCAGCCGCGCGTTGAACGACGTGCTGGATGACTACCACACGGTCGACGTGCTGTCCGATCCGGAAATCCGCGAAGGCATCAAGGACTACGGCAACTGGCCCACCATTCCGCAGCTGTACGTCGACGGCGAGCTGGTCGGCGGTGCCGACATCGTCAAGCAGATGTATTCCAGCGGCGAGCTGCATGACCTGTTCGGCCTGCCGCAGCCCGATCGCACGCCACCTGCCATCACCGTCACCGACAAGGCCGCCGACGCGATCCGCGCGGGCCTGGCCGACGCCGGCGACATGGTGCTGTTTCTGGAAGTCGGTCCCGACCACAGCGCCGGCTTCAGCGTCGCCGAGCCGGGCGACAACGACATCGTCGCCGTCGCCAACGGCCTGGAAGTGCATCTGGACCCGGGCAGCGCGCGGCGCGCCGAAGGCATCACCATCGACTGGATCGAAACGCTGGAAGGCGCCGGCCTGAGCCTGCGTTTTCCCGGCGCGACCGAAGTCAAATCCATGAGCGTGAGCGAGCTCAAGGACCACCTCGACGCCGGCGACATCACGCTGGTCGATGTGCGCCCGACCGCCTCGCGCGCCAAGGCCGCGCCGCTGGCGCAGGCGCGCGTGCTCGAAGAAGAAGGCTACGAAAAGCTCAACGCGCTGCCCAAGAACACCGCGCTGGTGTTCATCTGCCATCTGGGCGTGTCCAGCCGCGGCGTGGCCGAGCAGTTTGCCGCGCACGGCTTCGAAAATGTCTACAGCGTCGACGGCGGCATGGACGCCTGGGCGCAGCAGATCGATACCTCGGTGCCGCGCTACTGAGCCGGCGGCGATCCGGACGCGTGCCGGATCGCCGCTGCGGTCGGCGCCAAGGCGGCGCGTTAAACTGCAGGCCTGACACCGGAGACTTTCCATGTACCGCCAGACTTTGCTCGCCCTTGTCGCCACCGCCGCTGCCGTCCTGGTCGCCACGCCCGCATCGGCGCAGGTCAACGCCTACAAGGTGGCGCCGTCGCAGTTGTCGGACTACTGGGTGCGCACCACCATGCACGTCGACGTCAGCGTGCCCAATGGCGGCCAAGGCTTGAAGGCTGTCGGCTGCGCGTCGGTCAGCTACCTCATCGGCGCCAACGGCAACACCTACAACGTCAAGGTCGAAAAGGTCTATCCCAAGACCAGCGATTTTTCGCTGATGGCCAAGACCTTCGTGCAGGGCCTGCATTACGCGCCCACCGACAGCAACACGCATGACATGCCGGTGGCGACGTATTTCATCGTGCCGTTCAACGTGCCCACCGGCGACAAGGCGGCGCTGGAGCACGTGCTCAAGCAATGCCATCTGCCCGGCTACGGCGACTGAGACGCGGGCTTATTCCGATCTGGCTATAATTCGCGTTTTACTGCCGCCGCGATTGCGCGGGGCCCATACTTGCGCCTTCTGCGGAGCCAAAAGATGAGCATCGAAGACCTCGAATCCATTGCCCAGGCCATGGTCGCCCCCGGCAAGGGCATCATTGCCATTGACGAGTCCACCGGCACCATCGCCAAGCGCCTGGCCGCGGTCGGCGTGGACAACACCGAGGAGCATCGCCGCGCCTATCGCGAAATGCTGCTGACCGCGCCGCATCTGGGCGACCACATCTCCGGCGCCATCCTGTACGACGAAACCATCCGCCAGTCCACACGCGACGGCGTGCCGTTCACGCAGGTGATGCGCGAGGCCGGCATCATTCCCGGCATCAAGGTCGACCGTGGCGCCAAGCCGCTGGCCGCTTTTCCGGGCGAGCTGGTCACCGAGGGCCTGGACGGCCTGCGCGACCGCCTTGCCGAATACGCCCGCCTGGGCGCGCAGTTCGCCAAGTGGCGCGCTGTCATCACCATCAGCGAAGACACGCCCAGCTCGACCTGTGTGGAAGCCAATTGCCACGCGCTGGCGCGCTACGCCGCGCTGTGCCAGGAAGCCGGTCTGGTGCCGATGGTCGAGCCCGAAGTGCTGATGGACGGCGACCACGACATCGACACCTGCTTTGAGGTGACCGAGGCCACGCTGCGCACGCTGTTTGCGTCGCTGTACGAGCACAACGTCATGCTCGAAGGCACCATCCTCAAGGCGTCCATGGTGGTGTCGGGCAAGGATTGCGCCGAGCAGGCCGACATCGACGAAGTGGCCGAAGCGACCATCCGCTGCCTCAAATCCACCGTGCCGGCGACCCTGCCGGGCATCGTGTTCCTGTCCGGCGGCCAGTCCGACCGCGACGCCACCGCGCACCTGAACGCCATGAACAAGTTCGGTCCGCACCCGTGGCCGTTGAGCTTTTCCTACGGCCGCGCCATGCAGCAAGCCGCGTTGAAGCTGTGGGCCGAAGACATGAACGCCAACTACGCCGAAGCGCAGCAGACCGTCGCCGCGCGCGCCCGCGCCAACGGCCTGGCGGCGTTGGGCCAGTGGGACGAAGCGCTCGCGTAAGCGCCGCTTCGTTTGCAACAAAAAGGGCGCCAAAGGCGCCCTTTTTGTTGGCTGGTGTCCCGACTCAGAAGCGGTATTCGGCACCCACGGAAACCATCCCGGTGGACAGGTCCAGACGGTCCTTCTTGGCGTGGTAGTAGTCGTAGTTCAGGCCCACGCTGACGTTGTTGGCGAAGTCGTAGCCGAAGCCGACGCCCGAGTACCAGTCGGTCTTGTCCAGGCTGCGGCGCAGCGGGTTGGAGTTGTTGGACAGGCCGTGGCCTTTCCACTGGTACAGGCCGGCGCGCGCGCTGACGTACCAGTTGGGGTTGATGTTGAAGTGGCCGTTGGCGCCCAGCATCCAGCCGTGCAGCTCGGACTGGCTGCGGTTGAACACGTCCTTGCTGGTGAACGCGTGGTCCACGTCGATGTTGCCGAGATCGTTGTAGCCGCCTTCCACACCCAGCAGAACGTTCTGGCCGAGCGCCCAGCGGTAGCCGCCGGTCAGCTGGTAACCGGTGTCGTGGCCGTCATACAGGCTGTTGTTGATGTGGGTCTGGCCGACCTGGCCGTTGACGAACCAGCCGTCATGATGGGTCGGAGCGGTCTGGGCGAAGGCTGCGGGCAGAGCCAGCATGCCGGCGGTAGCGATGGCGAGGGCAGCAATGGTCTTTTTCATGAGGAGAGACTCCTTGTGACTTGTTATGTATACAAAGGCCTGGGGATGGCCGAAGTGATGCAGCAACGCCGGTCTTCCGATCGGCGCGAAGCATTAGATGCGGCTGGGCGTGAATAATTCCAGAACCTTGCGGTTCATAATTAAGATACGGTTAATCGACCTGAATGCCGCTTGGCCATGAGGCCGCATGGGACACCCGCGTGCCAGATGCGCGACAATGAGCGCTTTCCTTGTCGTCTCTCGGAGTTGCCCAATGCCCAGTCGCCGCGAACTTGCCAATGCCATCCGTGCGCTTTCCATGGATGCCGTCGAAAAGGCCAACATTGGTCACCCGGGCATGCCCATGGGCATGGCCGACATCGCCGAAGTACTGTGGAACGATTTCTACAGCCACAATCCCGGCAACCCGGACTGGTTCAACCGCGACCGCTTCATGCTTTCCAACGGCCATGGCTCGATGCTGCAGTACGCGTTGCTGCATCTGGCCGGCTACGACCTGTCGATGGACGACATCAAGCAGTTCCGCCAGTGGCACTCCAAGACGCCGGGTCATCCCGAGGCTGCCGATACCCCCGGGGTGGAAACCACCACCGGCCCGCTGGGGCAGGGCATCGCCAATGGCGTTGGTTTCGCGCTGGCCGAGAAGGTGCTGGCCGAACGCTTCAACCAGCCCGGATTCGACGTCGTCGACCATCTCACCTGGGTGTTCTGCGGCGACGGCTGCCTCATGGAAGGCATCTCGCAGGAAGCCATTTCGCTGGCCGGCACCTGGAAGCTCGGCAAGCTGAAGTTGATCTACGACGACAACACCATCTCCATCGACGGCAAAGTTCCGGGCTGGTTTACCGACGACACCGCCAAGCGCTTCGAAGCTTGTGGCTGGCACGTCATCCGCGACGTCGACGGGCACAACGCCGAGGCGGTGAAAAAAGCCCTTGAGGAAGCCGTCGCCGAAACCGAAAAGCCGACCCTGGTGATGTGCAAGACCATCATCGGCTTTGGCGCGCCGCACAAGGAAGACACCGCCAAGGCACACGGATCGCCCCTGGGTGCCGATGAAATCGCCGCCGCGCGCGACATGCTCAACTGGCGCTATCCGCCGTTCGAGATTCCCGACGAGATCTACGCCGGCTACGACGCGCGCGACGCCGGCAAGAAGCGCGAAGCCGAGTGGAACGCCCTGTTCGGCAAGTACGCCAAGGCCTATCCGGAACTGGCCGCCGAATTCAAGCGCCGCATCGACGGCAAGTTGCCCGATGGCTGGGCTGACGTCACTCGCGATTACATCGCCAAAATCCAGGCCGAAGGCCCGGAAGTGGCTTCGCGCAAGGCTTCGCAGATGGCGCTGGATGCCTACGGCCCGCACCTGCCGGAACTGATCGGCGGCTCGGCGGACCTGGCCGGTTCCAACCTCACCATCTGGAAGGGCTCGCACAACATCCTCGACGGCGGCCCTGACGCCAACTACATCCATTACGGCGTGCGCGAATTCGGCATGACCGCCATCGGCACCGGCCTTGCCCTGCACGGCGGCCTGGTGCCGTACGACGCCACCTTCCTGACGTTCTCCGACTATGCACGCAACGCCGTGCGCATGAGCTGCCTGATCCCGGCGCACAGTATCCATGTGTACACCCACGACTCCATCGGTCTGGGCGAGGATGGTCCGACCCACCAACCGGTCGAGCACATGGCCAGCCTGCGTTACATCCCCGGCAACCACGTGTGGCGGCCGTGCGACGCGGTCGAGTCGGCGGTGGCGTGGAAGTGGGCCATCGAGCACAAGGCTGGCCCGTCGTGCCTGGTCTTCTCGCGCCAGAAGCTGGATCACCAGCCGCGCACGCCCGAGCAGGTCGATGCCATCGCGCGCGGCGGCTATGTGTTGTCCGATCCGGCCGACGGCCAGTTCCAGGTCATCCTCATCGCCACCGGTTCCGAAGTCGGTCTGGCCATGGACGCCATGCGTCATCTGGCCGACAACGGCATCGCCGCACGCGTCGTTTCCATGCCCTGCACCGAAACCTTCGACGAGCAAAGCGCCGAATACCGCGAAGGCGTCCTGCCCGGCCACTGCCGCGCGCGCGTTGCCATCGAAGCCGGTACCGCCGACTTCTGGCGCAAGTACGTGGGTCTGGACGGCGCCGTGGTCGGCATGACCACCTTCGGAGCCTCGGCGCCGGGACCGGAGTGCTTCGAGCACTTCGGCTTCACCGTCGCCAACGTGGTCGATACGGTCAAATCGGTGCTGTAAGCCATCACGCAAGCGGCGCCAGGCGCCGCTTCTAGCCCACGGCCATCGACTGCCCTCGCAGATTTACTTGCGGGGCGGCCGGTGGCCGTGCTCATGGGACGCTCGTCGGCGGACAAGATACCTCGGCAGTTACGCGCAAATCGCCAAGGCGCTGTGGGCGTTTTGCGCGCCGCAGCATGTAACCTTGGCACTGGGGCAATTGTTCGATCAGGTAGCGTTGTCATGCTTGGCCGGCAACGGTGATGCTCGCCTCAAGAATTTTGGCGTCATCTACAGTGACCCGATGGCCAATGACGTACGCATGGCGCCGGCCTACGATTATGCGTAGCCCGCACGCACCAATATGGACCGCCAGGTCATCGTGCGCGGGCGGTACGGTTTTTCGTAGGGGGTGTTTGTGCGCGATGGATGCCGCACGGCCGCAAGCCACTTGTCGTTGCGCATTGGCAATGAATGAGCCGCTGCCAGACCGGTTGCCAAGGTGGCTGCGGGCGATCCATAACAGCTTGGGCAGCACCAAGGCCATCAGCATGGCGCTGGCCATCACCGCAAGCACTACGTTTGGAACTCCGCACAGCC
>DASVGR010000003.1:0-5223 GCA_036379395.1 Rhodanobacteraceae bacterium
CGCAGGCTCGCCGTACAATCGGTGGTTTCGTTTTTTGTGCGCGCCCCATGGAAAAGAGCTTCGAACCCGGCACCATCGAATCCAAGTGGTACGACTTCTGGGAGAGCCATGGCCTGTTCAAGCCCGCGGGTTTGGGCGATCCGTACTGCATTTTGCTGCCGCCGCCGAATGTCACCGGCACGTTGCACATGGGCCATGCCTTCCAGCAGACGGTCATGGACATGCTGGTGCGCTACCACCGCATGCGCGGCGACAACACGCTGTGGCAGGTCGGCACCGACCACGCCGGCATCGCCACGCAGAAGATCGTCGAAAACCAGCTGGCCGCCGCCGGTACCGACAAGCACGCGCTGGGCCGCGAGGCGTTCATCGAACGCGTGTGGCAGTGGAAAGGCGAATCCGGCTCCACCATCACGCGCCAGATGCGCCGCCTGGGCACCGCCGCCGACTGGTCGCGTGAGCGCTTCACCATGGACGCGGGCCTGTCGGCCGCCGTGCGCAAGGTGTTCATCACGTGGTATCGCGACGGGCTGATCTACCGCGGCAACCGACTGGTCAACTGGGATCCGGTGCTGGGCACGGCGGTGTCCGATCTGGAAGTGAACAACGTCGAGCGCGACGGCCACATGTGGTCGATCCGCTATCCGGTCACCGGTTCGGACGAATCGGTGGTGATCGCCACCACGCGTCCGGAAACCCTGCTTGGCGACGTGGCCGTGGCCGTGCATCCCGACGACGAGCGCTACACGCATCTGGTCGGCAAGACGCTCACCCTGCCGCTGGTCGGCCGCCAGATTCCAGTCATTGCCGACGACTACGTCGAGCGCGATTTCGGCACCGGCTGCGTCAAGATCACGCCGGCGCACGACTTCAACGACCACGCGGTCGGCAAGCGCCACAACCTCGACAACATCACCATTTTCACACTCGACGCCAAGGTCAACGACAACGCGCCCGAAGCCTACCGCGGCCTGGACCGCTACGACGCGCGCCAGCGGATCCTGGCCGACCTGGAAGCCGCCGGCCTGCTGGTCGAAGTGAAGGACCACAAGCTGCAAGTGCCGGTGAGCCAACGCTCGGACGCCGTGATCGAGCCGATGCTGACCGACCAGTGGTTCGTCGATCTCACGTCTGAAAAAGGCCGCGCGAAGATTTCCGGCCCGGCGCTGGACGCGGTGCGCTCGGGCAAGATCAAGTTCGTGCCCGAAAACTGGACCACCACCTACACCAACTGGCTGGACAACATCCAGGACTGGTGCATCAGCCGCCAACTGTGGTGGGGCCACCAGATTCCGGCGTGGTACGACGCGGCCGGCAACCTTTTCGTCGGCGAGGACGAGGCCGACGCCATAGCGCATGCCGACGCCTCGCCGGTCGGCGCGCTCACGCGCGACAACGATGTGCTCGACACCTGGTTCTCATCCGCCTTGTGGCCATTCTCGACCCTCGGTTGGCCGCTGGATGGGCCGGTCACCGTTGATGGCCACGAAGTGGCCAACTGGACGGCCGACAAGATCTACCTGCCCAGCGCGGTGCTCGTCACCGGCTTCGACATCATCTTTTTCTGGGTGGCGCGCATGGTCATGGCCACCTTGTATTTCACAGGCTCAATCCCCTTCCGCGAGGTCTACATCAACGCCATCGTGCGCGACGCCGAAGGCAAAAAGATGTCCAAATCGAAAGGCAACACGCTCGATCCGCTGGATTTGATCGACGGTATCGAGCTGGAGCCGCTGGTCGAAAAGTCCACCGCCAAACTGCTCATTCCGCAGGTGCGCGACAAGGTCGAAAAGCGCATCCGCAAGCAGTACCCCGACGGCATTCCGGCCATCGGCACCGACGCGCTGCGCTTCACCTTCGCCGCGCTGGCCAGCTACAGCCGCACCATCAATTTCGACATCAGCCGCGCCGAAGGCTACAAGGCGTTCTGCAACAAGCTGTGGAACGCCTCGCGCTTCGTGCTGATGAATGTCGACGCCGCGCATCCGCTGGCACCGGCCGGCACCGCGCCGGTCACGGCCGCCGAACGCTGGATCCTGACGCGCCTGGCGGCCACGCTGGACGAGGTCGAGCAACACTTCGTCAGCTACCGCTTCGACCATCTGGCCAAGGCGTTGTACGAGTTTGTCTGGAACGAATATTGCGACTGGTTCCTGGAGCTGACCAAGCCGGCCTTGGGCGGCGACGACCAGGCAGCCGCCGCCTCCACCCGCCGTACGCTGCTGACCGTGCTCGAAACCGTGCTGCGCGCGCTGCATCCGGTGGTTCCGTTCATCACCGAAGAAATCTGGCACAACGTCGCGCCACATCTGGACATCACCGCCGACAGCCTGCTGACGCGCCCCTATCCGCGCGCGGATGAATTTGCCCGCGACGATGCCGCCGCGGCCGACATCGAATGGCTCAAGGCCGTGCTGTCGGGCATCCGCCGCATCCGCGCCGAGATGAACATCGCACCCGGCAAGCCGATCGACCTGCTGCTGGCCGATGGCGATGCCGACGACCGCCGCCGCGCCGAGGTGTTTGCGCCATCGCTGGCCTTCCTCGGTCGCGTCACCACGCAAGACTGGCTGGAAGCCGGCGCCGAAGAACCAGCCGCCGCCGCTTCCGTTGTCGGCACCTTGCGCGTGCTGATTCCGCTGGCCGGGCTGATCGACGTCGACGCCGAAAAAAGCCGCCTGACGCGCGAAATCAAGCGCATCGAAGGCGAAATAAAGAAGTGCGAAGGCAAGCTCGGCAACGCACGTTTCGTCGACAACGCGCCCGCCGACGTTGTCGCCCAGGAACGCCAGCGCCTGACCGACTGGACCACCCAGCGCGACGCGCTGACCGAGCAGGTGGCGCGGCTGGCTTCGTGACCCCGAAGACGGAAGCAGGAGCGGCTTCGCCGCTCCTGCAGAAAAGCCGCCCCGGGTACGCTTATCCCAGAATGCGGTTCAACACTTGCGCGAGTCGCGCGCCGCCCAGGCGCAACTGCTGGTCGGCGACCGGCAGCCACTTGCGCACATAGGCCTTGTCGACAACGTGATTGGCCGGCACGGCCTGGCGCGCGATCTTGCAGCCGGCTTCCGCCACCTGCACCGCGGCGCTCACTCCCGGCTCGGCCGCCGGCAGCTGCACCGGGCCTTGTGCCTCGAGGAATTTCGCATACGGCTTCCAGGTCATCTCGCGCGTGTCGATGAGCCCCGAATCCCACACGCGATGCAGTTCGCCCTTGTGGCCAAACACCGTCACCTTGTAGGTGTTGCCGCCCTTGTACGGGCCGTAATCGTGGAACGGCTCGTGCTCGTCGCCGACAAAATGCACCACGAACTTCAGCGCCTGCAGACGTTCGCTGGCCGGCAGCGAACGATTGCCCAGAATGGCCTCGTAATGCGCCAGCGCAGCCACGACGCACTGGCCATGGCTGCACACGCGCGGCGGGGCGTACGTGCAGTGCTTGTTGTCGATGTCGACGTAATGCATGCGATGGGTCTGGTCCCACAAGCCTTGTTTGTCGGGATAGTCGCGCAACTGATCCGGCCAGCTGGAAACGCTTTGCAGCGTGATGTACGGGCTTTGTGTCGCCAAAAGCCGAATGACGGCCGACTTGGCCGTCGGCGTAAGTTGATCCCAGGCCAATTTGGCCACGATGCTGTGGCCCAGCGGCCCCCAGGCAAACGCGGCCGGCGCCACCATCAACAACGAGACAAGTGCCACCAAGGCAAAGCGACGCATCCGCATGGTCTTCTCCACGGCATGTAAACAAGGCGTGAAGTATGCCATCGGGCGCAATCATCGGCGCAACGCATAAGCCACGAGCGCAATGCGGCCGGCCTCGCGTTAGAATGCGCGTTCACCGCGGCCCGGCCCGGGTCGTGCAACGCCTGTCTTTGGAGGAAGTCGTCCCATGGCCATCAAGGTCGCCATCAACGGTTACGGTCGCATCGGCCGCAATGTGCTGCGCGCACTGTACGAATCCAAGCGTACGCATGAAATCCAGATCGTCGCCATCAACGATCTGGGCGACGCGGAAACCAACGCCCACCTGACCCAGTACGACACCGCGCACGGCAAGTTTCCGGGCGAAGTGAGCGTGGAAGGCGGCGACCTGGTCGTCAACGGCGACCACATCAAGGTGTGCGCCGAGCGCGATCCGTCCAACCTGCCATGGGGTGAGCTGGGCGTGGACGTGGTGCTCGAGTGCACCGGCCTGTTCCGCTCCAAGGCCAAGGCCGCGCCGCACCTGGCCGCCGGCGCCAAGAAAGTCATCATCTCCGCGCCGGGCGAAAAGGACATCGACGGCACGTTCGTCATCGGCGTCAACGACGACAAGCTGCACAGCGGGCTGGAAGTGATTTCCAACGCCAGCTGCACCACCAACTGCCTGTCGCCGCTGGCCAAGGTGCTCAACGACTCGGTCGGCATCGAGCACGGCCTGATGACCACCATCCACGCCTACACCAACGACCAGGTGCTGTCGGACGTGTACCACAAGGATCTGCGCCGCGCGCGCAGCGCCACGCACAGCCAGATTCCGGCCAAGACCGGCGCGGCCGTCGCCGTCGGCCTGGTGCTGCCGGAACTGGCCGGCAAGCTGGACGGCTTCGCCATGCGCGTGCCGGTCATCAACGTGTCCGTGGTCGACCTCACCTTCGTGGCCAAGCGCGCCACCAGCAAGGAAGAAATCGACAGCGTCATCAAGGCCGCCGCGGACGGCCCGATGAAGGGCATCCTCGGCGTCAACGAAAAGCCGCTAGTGTCGATCGACTTCAACCACAACCCGGCCTCCAGCACCTACGACGCCACGCAGACCCGCGTCATGGACGGCACGCTGGTCAAGGTGCTCAGCTGGTACGACAACGAGTGGGGCTTCTCCAACCGCATGCTCGACATGACGGTGGCGCGGATGAAGGCCGCCTGAGCCTTCGCTTCCCTGCAAGACCTGAAGCCCGCTGCATCGCGCAGCGGGCTTTTTGTCGCGCGGCCGTTACCCGTGGGAGCGCGCCTGCGCGCGATGGCGCGGTGGTGGGTTGAAGCGAAGATTCCTTCGCCCGCAGGCGGGCTCCCACAAAAGCGGGGCAACGCTGTCCGCACGGCTGGACACGCCATCCTGCGGTTGCCCTATACTTTGACAATGATAATCAATCGCATCCACACCCTGTTGCTTGCCGCCGCTTTTCTGCTGCTTGGCGGACTGGCCGCTCCGGCATCGGCGCAAGTCACGGCCAAGGATTCGGCCGC
>DASVGR010000004.1:0-19090 GCA_036379395.1 Rhodanobacteraceae bacterium
CTGATGGATTTCATCCAGCACGTGCGCGGGCTGACCGGTTTGCCGACCGGCTTCAAGGCCGTGTTCGGCTCCATGGGCATGATCGAGGAGCTGTGCGCCCAGGTGCACCAGCGCGGCATCGAAAGCGCGCCCGATTTCATCATCGTCGACGGTTCCGAAGGCGGCACCGGCGCGGCGCCGCAAACGCTGATGGAAGGTGTCGGCCTGCCGTTGCACGAAGCCTTGCCGATGCTCATCAACACGCTGATCGAGCAGGGGCTGCGCGATCGCATCAAGGTGATCTGCTCGGGCAAGCGCATCACCGCGTATGACGTGGCCTGGGCGTTGTCGATGGGCGCGGATTTCGTCAATTCGGCGCGCGGCTTCATGTTTGCGCTGGGCTGCATCCAGTCGTTGCAATGCCACAAGAACACGTGTCCGACCGGCATCACCACGCAAAACCCGCGCCTGCAGCGCGGCCTGGTGGTGACCGACAAGGCCGAGCGCGTGGCCAATTACGCGACCAACCTGATGCGCGAGGTGAACATCATCGCGCACAGCTGCGGCGTGGAGGATCCGCGCCAGCTTGATCGCAGCCATTGCCGCGTGATGGGGCAGGACGGCATTTCGGTGCCGCTGGAAAAACTGTTTCCGTACCCCAAGCAGCGCGTGGTTGGCTAACCTTCGGAACGATTGGCCGGCAGACGCTGCCAGCCGTCGACGGTGAGGATTTCCAGCCCGTGGAAGCGGCGCTTGTAGTCCATCTTGGGGTGACCGTCGATCCAGTAGCCCAAGTACACGTGGGCCAGTGAGCGCGCCCGCGCCAGGTCGATCTGCGCGAGGATGGCGTGCGTGCCCAGGCTGCGCGCGGCAAGGTCGGGATCGAAAAACGTGTACACCGCCGACAGCGCGTCGTCGCACACGTCGGTGACGGCAACCGCGACAAGGCGTTCGTCCAGGCGCCATTCGAGAAACCGGGTCCGGCTCCATGGCGCGGTGAGAAAGCGCGTGAAATCGTCGGCCTCGGCGTTGTCCATGCCGCCGTTGCGATGGCGTGTGCCCAGGTAGTGTTGATACAGCGCAAAACGTTCGTCGCTGTACCCGGCGGCGTGGATGGCAAACGTCAGGTCGGCATTGCGCGCCAGGCAACGGCGCTGGCTGCGGTCGGGCCGGAATTGCGCGACCGGGATGCGGCTGGGCGTGCAGGCATGGCAACCGTGGCAACGTGGCAGATACAGATGCCCGCCGGCTCGCCGGAAGCCACTGGCCAAGGCCTGGCCATACAGGTGGTCCAGTTGCGGCGCGGCCGGATCAATGACCAGGTTTTGCGCCACGCGGTCGGCAAAATAACCGCACGGATGCGGCAAGGTCTGGAACAGGCGGACGCGATCGGAACGCATGCGGTCATTGTAGCCATGCGCGTGCGCGGCGCGTTGTCCTGCATCAACCTCAGATCAGGCCGTAGCTTTTCATCACCGCGATGACGATGGCGACCACCAATACGGTCAACAGGATGGAGCGCAGGCGGGTGGCGACCTGCATGGGCGAACGTCGGCGCCTGGGTTGGCGCGACAGCTCCAGTTCCTCGGCATAGCGCGTCAAGGGCGCAATGCCGGCCTGGCGCAGCAACTCGCGAGCGCGGGTCATGTCGCGCGCGTATTTCACTTCCACGCGCGGCCAGTCGGCGCGGTTTTCCTGTCCCGGCGCATAGCTGAAATTGACGAAACTGGAGCGCTCGTAGACGGCGCGGTTGGTAATGCGCGTCTCGATGCCATGCTGGGCAAACAGCTTGACCACCATGTCGATGTTTTTGGGGCGTGGGGAAGTGTAGATCTCGCGCATGGGGCCAGTTTACCCGTCGTCGCGCACGCGCAGCAGGCCTTCTTGCGCGGTCGAGGCGATCAGCGTGCCGTCGCGCTTGAAGATCATGCCGCGGGCCAGTCCGCGCGCGCCCTGCGCCGTGGGGCTGTCGAACGAATACAGCAGCCACTCGTCGACACGGAACGGGCGATGGAACCAGATGGCATGGTCGAGGCTGGCCATCTGCACGTTGTGGCTCAGGTACGAAATGCCGTGCGGCAGCGTGACCGTGCCGATGAGGTTGAAGTCGGACGCATAGGCCAGCATGGCGCGATGCAGGCTGGGTGAATCGGCCACCGGCTCGGTCAGGCGAAACCAGATGTGCTGGATCGGCGGGCGTTTTTCCGGCTTGAACTCGTCGCGCGGCCACACCTTGCGAAACTCGAACGGGCTGTCGCTGCCCAGCCAGCGCTGCAGCTTGACCGGAAACTTGGCCAGTTGCGCCTCGGTCATGGGTTGCTGCGGTTCGATGTCTTCCGGTGCCGGTACTTCCGGCATGCCGGCCTGGTGCTCGAAGCCTTTTTCGTCGATCTGGAACGACACGGCGCAATTGAGAATGACTTGCCCATGCTGGATGGCGACCACGCGACGCACCGAGAAACTGTGGCCGTCACGCGCGCGCTCGACCTGATAGACGATGGGCGCGTTGATGTCGCCGGCACGCAGGAAGTAACCGTGCAGCGAATGCGCCTGGCGCGCCGGATCGACGGTTTTCTGGGCGGCGGACAGTGCCTGGCCCAGCACCTGGCCGCCAAACACGAAGCGGGTGCCGATGTCGCGGCTCTGGCCCCGGAAAAGATTGTCTTCGAGGCGTTCGAGAGCCAGCAGCTCGACCAGTTCGGCGACGCGTGACGTGGGCATGCGTGGGATCCTGCGCGGGGAGGTCGCAATTATAACGAAGCGGCGGGAATGGCTGGCGCCGCGTCAGACCGTGGCGCGCAAACGTTGCAGGCGGCAGGCGGCCAGAACGTCGTCCCACGGAAACAGCGGACCCGGATCGCGCTTGCGCGCCACGCGCAGTTCGGCGTTGTCGCTGGCCGGCACCCGTTCCGTGTCGAGATCCTCGTGTCCGGCAATCAGCGCCAGCGAAGGAATGATGCGCACCAGATGCGCCAGCAGGCCCTTGAGGCTGGCGATCTGGGTGGCCGTGTATGGCTCGTCCATGGCCTGGTGGCGCGAGTCGAACCAGTCCGGAAAACGGCCGATGTTGATCAGCTCGATGCCGATTGAGCGTGGATTGAAGCCACGCGTGTGATGGGCGATGCGGTGGTCGGGCACGAAGTTGTAGGTCGCGCCGGAACGGTCGATGTAATAGTGGCCGCTGTTGCCGGTGCCGTCGTCGTACAGTTCGCGTTCGCCGTAACTGCGCGCGGTGGCCAGATCCGGCAGTTCGGTGCAGTGGATGACCACCAGATCCACACCGGCAAAATCACGCTCGGCCAGCTGTGACGTGTATGGCAGCGGCCAGTCGTGGATCACGACTTCGCCCATGGCGCTCCCCCGCGTTGTTCGACTTGAATGCGCCAGTGTCGCACGCCCGAAGGGATGACGGTAGGATGCGTGTTTGTTTTGCCAGATAACGTCCATGCCCGGCCATATCATCCTTTCCCACGGCGCCAACAGCAGCCCGCAAGCGACCAAGGTCAGTGCCTTGGCGCAGGTGGCCGAAGAGGCGGGCTGGACCACCGAACGACCCGATTTTGCGGCTTGTGACGCGCGTGGTCTGGCGCAGTCCGTGGCTCCGCGCGTGAAGCAGGTGGTTGATCGCATGCACGCTGCGCGCACGCCGGTGGTGCTGGTCGGTTCCAGCATGGGGGCTTTTGCCTCCGGTCTGGCGTCGTTGCGCGCGTCGTGTGCCGGGTTGTTTTTGATGGCGTTGCCGACGGCCATTCCGGGTTTTGACGAGGCTTTCGACATGGCACGTGACGTGCCGACGCTGTTGATCCACGGCTATGCCGACGAAATTTGCGATCCGTCGGCGACATTGGCCCTGGCGCGTACGCGCGGCGTGCCGTGCCTGATGGTCGATGACGGCCATCGCCTGGCTGGGCATCTGGATGCCGTGATCGGGCAATTTCGCCTGTTTTTGCAGCAGGTGGCGGCATGAGCGAGTCGGTCGAAACCCGTCGCACGTTTTTTGCCACCTGCCCGAAAGGACTGGAATACCTGTTGCGCGACGAACTGGTCGCGCTGGGCGCCGATGACGTGCATGAGGCGCGTGCCGGCGTGCATTTTGCCGGTCCGCTGGAAATGGCATACCGCGCCTGTCTGTGGTCGCGCCTGGCCAGCCGCGTGCTGTTGCCGTTGGCGACCTTTGCCGCCGGTGACGAGGACGCGCTGTATGCCGGCGTGCAGACCATCGACTGGACCGAACATTTGACGGCCGATGGCACGCTGGCCGTGTACGCGACGCTGGCCGGCGGGCGCAAGGGCCACAGCCGGTTTGTCGAGCAGCGCGTCAAGGATGCCGTGGTCGACCAGTTTCGCGAGCGCACGCACAGCCGCCCGGACGTCGACACCGAGCACCCGGACATCCGCATCCACGTGCACCTTGACCGCGATGCGGCCAACGTGTCGCTGGATCTGGCCGGCTCGCCGCTGCACCAGCGCGGCTGGCGCGATCGTCAGGGGCAGGCGCCGTTGAAGGAAAACCTGGCCGCGGCGATCCTGCTGCGCGCCGGCTGGCCCGGGGTGTATGCCGAGGGTGGCGTGCTGGTTGATCCGATGTGCGGTTCCGGCACGTTGCTGGTCGAGGCGGCATGGATGGCGGCCGACGTGGCGCCGGGCTTGCAGCGCGACTATTTCGGTTTCCAGGGCTGGCGTGGGCACGACATCGCCTTGTGGGAATCGTTGCGCGGCGAGGCGCGCGAACGTGCCGATGCCGGCTTGCGCCAGTTGCGCATGGCGTTTTTCGGCAGTGACATCGACCCGCACATGGTGCAAGTGACCAAGCACAACGCGCAACGGGCCGGCGTGGCCGGTTTTGTCGCGCTGGAACGCAAGGACGTGGCGCATCTGACCGCTCCGGCCGGCACGCAGGGTGGACTGGTGGTCAGCAATCCGCCGTATGGCGAGCGTCTGGGCGAGCGCGCCGCGATGCCGGAGCTGTACCGGCAGCTGGGGGAAACCCTGCGCCGGCAATTTGTCGGCTGGCAGGCCGCGCTGCTGGTCGGTGATGTCGAACTTGGCCGTGCCACGGGCTTGCACGCGCACAAGCAATACGTGCTGTACAACGGCGCGCTGAAAACGCCGTTGCTGCTGTTTGACCTGGCCGCGGCCGTGCAGGCGCCGCGGCCGCCGAAACCGCTTTCCGAAGGCGCGCAGATGCTGGCCAACCGGCTGCGCAAGAATGAGCGCCATCTGCGCAAGCGCCTGGTGCGCGAAGGCATTTTCTGCTGGCGCGCCTATGATCGCGACTTGCCCGAATACGCGGCGGCCATCGACGTTTACGGTCATGCCGGCGGACCGCTTTGGCTGCATGTGCAGGAATATCAGGCGCCCAAGACCATTCCCGAAGCCACCGCGCGCCAACGCCTGCACGACGCGGTGCGTGCGGCCGGCGAAGTGTTCGATGTGCCGCGCGAGCGCATTGCCGTCAAGCAGCGTCAGCGTGGCAAGGGCGGATCGCGCTACGGCGTGCTGGATCGGCGCGGCGAGTTGATCGAAGTCGAAGAAGGCGGCCTGACGTTTTTCGTCAACCTGTTCGATTATCTCGATACCGGACTGTTTCCGGATCATCGCCTGGTGCGCGCGCGCATTCGCGAACTGGCACGGGGACAGCGTTTTTTGAACCTGTTTGCCTACACGGCCAGCGCCAGCGTGTATGCGGCGGCTGGCGGTGCGCGCGACACCACCAGCGTGGATTTGTCGGCGACGTATCTTGAATGGGCGTCGCGCAATCTGGAACGCAATGGTTTTGCCGGCCGCGCGCATCGGCTGGTGCAGGCCGATGCCATGGATTTCATCGCGCAGGTGCGTGAAAGCTACGGCCTCATCTACGTTGACCCTCCGACGTTTTCCAATTCCAGCCGTGCGGACGATTTCGACGTGCAGCGCGATCACGTGCGTTTGCTGCAGGCGTGCGGCGAGCGCTTGTCAACGGACGGTGTCATCGTGTTCTCGAACAATTTCAGCCATTTCAAACTGGACCGGACCGCATTGGCCGAAATATTCGAGATTGCCGACTGGAGCGCGCCGAGCATTCCGTTCGACTACGCACGGCATTCCGATATTCACGGCTGTTGGCTGTTGCGCCACAAGACGGTCTAGACGATTTTGCGCAAAACCCGTCCGCGCGTGACGGCGCAGCGCGCCCGTTCGACCGGGGGTGCGGGCACGCAAAAAGTCCGGGACACAAAAGTCTGTTCCACATCACGCCATGCATCCGCAATAATGCCGTGGCTTGGGCGGGTGGTCGATGCGCTGGTGGAAATGAATCTGATGGTCATTCGGGCGGGGCAAAACGGAGGCGGCGCATGAGTGCCTTGCCCGCCAACCTGACGTTGGCCGTGGCGTTCAATACGCGGGTGGGTTTCGTGGCTGAGCTGGCGCGGCGTCTGCACCAGTACGGCACATCCGCATCGCGCCTGGAAGATGCCGTCAGCAGCGCCGCGCAGCGCATGGGCATGCGCGCGGAGGTGTGGTCGTCGCCCACGGCCATCATCCTGTCCTTTGCCGACATGGCCCAGGGCGAGGACAGCATGGCGCAAATCACGCAGGTGCTGCGGTTGGCGCCGGGCGACGTCAATCTGGCGCGCTTGTGCGAGGTCGACGCGATTGCCGACGGCGTCATTGATGGCCGTATCGGCATCGAACAGGGGGCCCGCCAGTTGCGTGAGCTGTCCGCGCCGTTGAGCGCGGGCCAGAAGCGCGCCATGGTCTTCGGTTACGGTTTGTCGGCGGCCGCATTCGCGGCCATCATGCGCACTTCGTGGATCGACATGATCACGGCCGGCGTGGTGGGTTTCCTGACGGGCATGGTGGTGCTGATGACCAGCCAGCGGCGCCGCCTGGCGCCCGCCACCGAAGCCATTTCGGCCATTGTCGCGACGCTGGTGACGGTATTGACGGCGGTGTTCATCTGGCCGCTGGATGTCAATCTGGTGGTGCTGACCGCGATCATCGTGCTGGTGCCGGGCATGTCGCTGACGACGGCGGTGCGCGAGCTGTCCACGCAGCATCTGGCTTCGGGTGTTTCGCGCCTGTTCGGCTCGCTGGCGTCGATGCTCAAGCTGATTTTCGGCGTGGTGGCGGTCGTGCAGGTGTGCGGCTGGTTCGGCATCGTGGCGCCGCCGTCACCGCATGCGTACATGCCGGCCTGGGTCGAATGGCCGGCGTTGGTGATCGGCTCGTTCGGCTTTGCGCTGGTGTTTTTGGCCGCACGACGCGACTGGCTGCTGGTGGCCTTGGCGTCCATGGTCGGTTACCTGGCCGCGCGCGTGGTGGGCGTGGAGTTCGGACCGGGCTTCGGCGTGTTTATCGGCGGCGTCGTATTGGGCGCGTTGAGCAATGTGTACGCGCGGTTCGTGCACCGGCCGGGAACCCTGGTTCGCGAGCCGGGCATCATCCTGCTGGTGCCTGGCAGTGTCGGTTTCCGCACGTTGTCCGATTTGGCTGACCGGCACATTGACATGGGGGCGCAGACGGCCATTTTGCTGATTACCTTGTTGATTGCCCTGGTGGCCGGTTTGCTGTTCGGTGATTTGCTGGTGGCGCCGCGACGGTCCCTGTAGTGGGCAAATCGGACATCGATGGCCGTCATGGCCACTTTCGCAAAGCGCGGCCCGTTTATCGAATGCCGGATGAATGGGGTGGGCAAAACAAAAAAACGCCGGCACGAGGCCGGCGTTTTTTGCCAAGCGAAGGCGTCAACTCACTTGATGAGAAGATCGGCTTCCTTGCGGCCGGCCTTGAGGGCGGCGTTGAACCAGCGCGGACGCTTGCCACGGCCGGACCAGGTCTCTTCGGCATTGCTCGGGTTGCGATACTTCGGCGGCACTTTGCCACCGGCGCGATGACCCTTGCGGCGACCGCCGAAAACGTCCTCGAAGGTATAGCCTTCGGACTTGATCAGGTCGTTGATCTTTTCGCGCAGCTTGGCAACCTTTTCCTGACGGATGGATTTTTTGCGCTCTTCGGCCTTGGCGATCAGTTCGTTGAGCTGCTTGGCATTGAGGGTGCTGATATCGACAGCCATGGGGTTCTCCTGATGTGGTGCGGAAATGATGGGAAACGTTCGGCGTCAGCATAATGTCACGATCGACATGATGCAATGGGTGCGATTATCGTTTTGGTAATGGTTTGCCGGATAATCGGGATATTGCGTGAAGGCGGTGTGAAACAAACCCTCAGCGCAATAGCGCCAGCAGTTCGTCATGTCCCAGTGCGCGGTTTTCGTCGTCGCAACGTCCGCGGTATTCGAAAGTGCCGGCTTCGAGACCGCGCTCGCTTACCACGATGCGGTGGGGGATGCCGATCAATTCCATGTCGGCAAACATGGCGCCGGGGCGCAGGCCGCGGTCGTCAAGCACGACATCCAGACCCAGGGCGGCAAGTTCGTCGTGCAATGCCGTGGCGGCATCGTTGACGGCCTGCGCGTTCTTCTTGCCGGCAATGACGCAAATGGCGATTTGCCACGGCGCCATGGCTTCCGACCAGATGATGCCGCGCGCGTCGTGCTTTTGTTCGATGGCGGCGGCGACAATGCGGCTGACACCGATGCCGTAGCAGCCCATGAGCAAGGTGTGGTCCTTGCCCTCGGCGTCCAGCACGCTGGCGTGCATGGCGGCGGTGTACTTGTCACCCAATTGGAAAATGTGGCCGACCTCGATGCCGCGCGCCAGATGCAAGGTGCCCTTGCCGTCGGGAGAGGCGTCACCGTCGACGACATTGCGCAAGGTTGCGACCCGCGTCAGGCGTGCATCGCGCTCCCAGTTGGCGCCGGTGAAGTGCGTGCCGTCCTCATTGCCGCCGCAAACGAAATCGGCCGCCAGCGCGGCGTCGGTGTCGACGATGACAGGGATGCCTTCGGGCAGCCCGACCGGGCCGATGAAACCGGGTTTGACGTGCAATCCGTCGATGATTTCCTGCTCGCTGGCCAATTCGACCTTGCCGCCCAATTCCGGCAATTTGGCGGCCTTGACCTCGTTCAATGCGTGATCGCCGCGCAGGCACAATGCCACCAGGCCATCGACGCCGTGCACGACGAGCGTCTTGATGCATTGCGCGGCCGGTACGTTCAAGAAGGCGGTGATTTCGTCGATGTGCCGTTGCGCGGGCGTGTCCACACGCGTCAACGCGGCTTGCGCGGCCGGACGCGTGGTCGCGGGCGCCAGGGCCTGCGCCAATTCGACATTGGCGGCGTAATCGGAGCCGTCGCTGAAGGCAATGGCGTCCTCGCCGGAATCGGCCAGCACCTGGAATTCGTGGCTGGCATTGCCGCCGATGTCGCCGGTGTCGGCCTGCACGGCGCGGAAGGTCAGGCCCAGGCGCGTGAAGATGCGTTCGTAGGCGGCATACATCACCTTGTAGGTGGCGGCGAGGCTGTCCGCGTCCATGTGGAATGAATAGGCGTCCTTCATGGTGAATTCGCGCGCGCGCATGACGCCGAAACGCGGACGGATTTCATCGCGGAACTTGGTCTGGATCTGATAAAACGTGATCGGCAGCTGCTTGTGGCTTTTCAGCTCCTTGCGCGCGAAATCGGTGATGACTTCCTCGTGCGTCGGGCCGTAGCAGTAATCCTGTTTTTTGCGGTCGGAAATCTTCAGCAGCAGATGGCCGTATTTGTCCCAGCGGCCGGATTCTTCCCACAGTTCGCGCGGCTGCAGCGACGGCATCAAAAGCTCGATCGCGCCGGCGCGGTTCATTTCTTCGCGCACGATGCCTTCGACTTTGCGCAACACGCGCAGGCCCAGCGGTGTCCAGGTGTAAATGCCCGAAGCCAGTTTGCGCAGCATGCCGGCGCGCAGCATCAATTGATGGCTGGCGATTTCCGCGTCGGCGGGGATTTCCTTGACCGTGGCAAGGTGAAACTGGCTGAGGCGCATGCAACACCCGAAGATGGCTGAAAAGCGCCGATTATAAGGAACGGCGCAAGTGGCCGCCATCGCGGGCGTGATGGCGACGGCTGGCGCCGAAGCCGCGCCAATGGCCTGTTATCGAGCCGCGGAACGGCCGTTGCAGTAGGTTTGTTGGCGCTGGCGTGCCTGCTGCAGTTTCTGGGCGCGCTGGGTCTTGGACAGCAGCTGTTCCTTGCCGCCGGTGTTCTTGACGACGACGGGGCCGTCCTTGCTCAACAGGGCAATGTTGGTCTTGATCGTGGTGCACAGTTGTCGACGATTGGCCGGCGTGTCGCGCATCGGCCTGGAGGGTGGCGGGGTGGCGGTGTCACTCTTGTCGTCGATGGCGGCCGGAGCCGGCGCGGCCTGCGATGAGCCCACGACCGTGTTGCCCACGATCTTCACGTCCTTGTAGTGCACGCCTTGCGGGGGCGGCGTGTCGGCGTAGTGCACCGTGCCGTGGGCGTCGGTCCATTGGTAGACCTGTGCACACGCCATCAGCGGGGTGCCGGCGAGAAGGATCAACAACAGCAGCAGCGACGGACGGCGCATGACTCACTCCGAAAATCAATTGGATGGTGAGGGCGTCGTTGGCCGCCAAAGTCGAGCCGATGTCGCCGGCGTGCCGCAGTTTGCCCCGTGGGCATAGTTAACACTCTCGGCCGAGCGCGCGAAGTGCGCGCTGTCACATGGTTTACACTTGCGCACGTCCAACTTGCCAAAAGCGGCATAAGGCTGCACATGACTGATCCACTGTTTCGCCAGACGCCGCGTCATCGCGGCATCTACCTGCTGCCCAACCTGTTCACCACCGGAGCCATGTTCTCCGGTTTTTACGCCATCGTGGCCGCGATCGGCGGAAGTTTCACGCATGCCGCGATTGCCGTGTTCATTGCCGCGTTGCTGGATTCGATGGACGGTCGCGTGGCGCGGTTGACGCATACTTCAACCGATTTCGGCGTGCAGTACGACTCGCTGTCCGACTTGGTCAGCTTTGGCCTGGCGCCGGCATTGGTGATGTACACGTGGTCGCTGCGGTATCTGGCCGACTATGGCACCGCGTGGGGCAAGCTGGGTTGGGCCGCGGCTTTCATTTACGCCGCTTGTGCCGCGTTGCGCCTGGCGCGCTTCAATACCCAGGTTGGCGTGGCCGACAAGCGCTGGTTCCAGGGCCTGGCCAGCCCGGCTTCGGCGGGTGTGTGCATGGCCTTTGTGTGGGCAATGGAAAAGGACGGTGTCAGTGGCGAAACGCTGTGCTTCGTGACGCCGTTTTTCGCCGTCATTGCCGGCTTGCTGATGGTCAGCCGCGTGCGTTACGTGAGCTTCAAGGCGCGCCCGGAAAACGACAAGGTGACGTTCCTGTGGATCATTGCCGCGGTGTTGATCCTGGTGCTGCTGGCCATCGACACGGCCCATGTGCTGCTTGGCGTGCTGGGTTTGTACGTGTTGTCGGGCCCGGTGTTGACGGCGTGGCTGCTGGCGAACACGCGCCGCAAGCGGCGTCGTGTCGGTCCACCGGCAGGTTGAGGCGGCGGCCATGATGCCGGAGGCCGCGTCGGTCGAGCATCGTCAGCATGTCCTGCGTGCGCTGGGCGTCACGCCTTATCGCCTGCGACGGGAAATGGCTGCGCGGTCGACGACGGAAACGGCGGCCACGGCGGCGGGTGACGGGCCGGCCGCCTGTGTCTGGATACTTCCTTCGGGGTGCGACGCGCGCCAGAGCGCGCTTCTGGAACACATCAAGCATGCCTTGGGACCGGTTTTTGCGCAGGCCGCGCAAATCGAAGTGGTGGGTGACGAGCTGGCGACGCAACCCCCGGCGGCGCGGGCTTACCTGGCTCTGGGCGAGGCGCAGGCGCGGGCATTGGGGCGCGTGTTGAGCGTGGATGTCATGGCCAGGGCGGAGGTGGTGCTGCTGGACCGGCCGGATGCCTTGTTGCGGGCGGAGGGGAAACGGCGTCTGTGGCAGGCCGTGGCGGGCTTGCGACGACGTTGGCTTGATTCGGACGAACGTGCGGGGTAGCCATGGTTGCCGTCATCGATTTGCCTGCGCCGCAATTGCGCAACATGCATCGAGAGGATCTGGTGCAGATCGCCGACATTGAGCAGTCGGCGTACGAGTTTGGCTGGCCGCTGGGCATTTTTCGCGATTGCCTGCGTGCCGGACATGCCTGCTGGGTGCTGGCGGCCGGTTCGGAAATCCTGGGCTATGGCGTGCTTTCGCACGGTGCCGGCGAGGCGCATGTGCTCAATGTCTGTGTGGCGCCGGCACAGCAGGGCAAGGGCCACGGCCGGCGTCTGCTCAAGCGCCTGCTCGATACCGCGCGCTGGTACGGCGTGGAGCGCGTGTTCCTGGAGGTGCGCCCGTCCAACACGACGGCGCAGGCGCTGTACGAGAGCGAAGGTTTCAACGAGGTGGGGCGGCGGCCGCGTTATTACCCGGCGCGCAATGGCCGCGAGGACGCCATCATCATGGCCATGGACTTGCTGCCGCAGGCGTGACGATTCGCGTCGTGCCTACAGCCAGCGTGCGCGGCGCAGCAGGTAGAACAATCCGCCGCACACGCCCAGCGTGAACAGCAGCACGCCCGGATAGGCCCACGGCTGGTTGAGCTCGGGCATGTGCGTGAAGTTCATGCCGTACCAGCCGGTGATCATGGTCGGCACGGCCAGCATGGCGGCCCAGCCGGCCAATTTCTTGACCACTTCGTTCTGGCCGAATGTCACCAGCGACAAGTTGACGTTCATCGCCGCCGACAGCATTTCGCGCATCGCCGAAGTGCCCTCGTTGACACGGAACACGTGGTCATACACGTCGCGGAAATACGCACGCGTCTCGTTGCGGATCAACTGCGGGTGCAAATGCACCAGCTGGTTGGTCACGTCCTGCAGCGGCGCCACGGCCAGGCGCAGCGTGAGCAGTTCGCGCTGCATGTCGTACAGGCGCTTGATGGTGTCGCGGTCGTAGGTTTCGGCGAAGATGTGCTGCTCCAGCTCCTGCAATTCTTTGCGGAATTCGGTGACGATGGGCAGGAAGTTGTCGACGATGAAATCGAGGATGGCGTACAGGCTGTAGCTGGGGCCCAGCGACAACAGGTTGGGCGTGGCCTCGCAATTGCGGCGCGCCGGCGTGTAGCTGAGCGACGCGCCGTGGCGCACCGTGATGAGGTAGCGCGGGCCGAGGAAGATGTGCGTTTCGCCGAACGCGATGCGCCCGTCCACCAGCTGCGCGGTTTGCACCACGATGAACAGGCTGTCGCCGTAGGCCTCGATCTTGGTGCGCTGGTGCGCGGTCTGCGCGTCTTCGATGGCCAGATCGTGCAGGCCGAATTCGTGCTGCAGCTTGACCAGCAGGTCCTCGCTCGGCTCGTGCAGGCCCACCCACACGAAGCGGTCGGGATTGGACAGCGTCTGGTTGATTTCGTCGACACTGATGTCGCCCACACGCTGTCCGCTGGTGTCGTAGGCCACGCAGTTGACGACGGGCAGGGTATCGGGCGTGTGGGCGGGGAGCGAAGTGGCGGCCATGTGCAGATGATGACGTGTGTTGCCGGCGCGGGCAACGCACGCCGCAGCCGATGGTTTGCTAGCACTCGATGACGTTGACGGCCAGGCCGCCGCGGCTGGTTTCCTTGTACTTGTCTTTCATGTCGCGGCCGGTGTCGCGCATGGTCTTGATGACCTTGTCGAGCGAGACGCGGTGCTTGCCGTCGCTCTTCATCGCCATGCGGCTGGCGTTGATCGCCTTGACCGAGCCCATCGCGTTGCGTTCGATGCAGGGAATCTGCACCAGGCCGCCGATCGGGTCGCAGGTGAGACCCAGGTTGTGTTCCATGCCGATCTCGGCGGCGTTCTCGACCTGGTGGATATTGCCACCCAGTGCGGCGGTGAGGCCGCCCGCGGCCATCGAGCAGGCCACGCCGACTTCGCCCTGGCAGCCCACTTCGGCGCCGGAGATCGAGGCGTTTTCCTTGTACAGGATGCCGATGGCGGCGGCGGTGAGCAGGTAGTCGACGATGCCGTTCTCGTCGGCCTTGGGGCAGAAGTGCAGGTAGTAATGCCCCACGGCCGGCACGATGCCGGCGGCGCCGTTGGTGGGTGCGGTGACCACGCGGCCGCCGGCGGCGTTTTCCTCGTTCACCGCCAGCGCGTACAGGTTGACCCAGTCCAGGATGGTCAGCGGATCCTTCAGCGAGGCTTCCGGCTGGTTGCGCAGTTCATCGGCCATGGCCGGAGCGCGGCGCGTCACGTGCAGGCCGCCGGGCAGGGTGCCGGGCGAGCGCAGGCCGCGGGCCACGCAGTCGCGCATCGCCTTCCAGATGACCAGCAGGCCGGCGCGGGTTTCGGCTTCGGAGCGCCACACGCTTTCGTTGGCCAGCATCAACTGGGCGATGCTGAGGTGATGCTTTTCGCACTGCGCCAGCAGTTCGTCGCCGGTGGAGAACGGGTAGGGCTGTGCGGTGGTGTCGGCGACGATGCGGTCTTCCGCCGCTTCATCGGTGTTGACCACGAAGCCGCCGCCGACCGAGTAGTAATCGCGCGTGGCCAGTTCGTTGCCGTCGGCATCGTAGGCGGAAAAGCGCATGCCATTGGTGTGGAACGGCAGCTTCTGGCGCTTGTTGAAAACCAGGTCGCGCTTCTCGTCGAACTCGATCTCGTGCTTGCCCAGCAACGACAGGCGACCGCTGCCGCGAATGTGTTCCAGCGTGGCCGGAATCCGGTCGGGATCGACCGTATCCGGATGCTCGCCGGTGAAGCCGAGCAACACCGCCTTGTCGGTACCGTGGCCGCGCCCGGTCATCGCCAGCGAGCCGTACAGTTCGGCGCGCACGCGCACCACGTCGGCAAGCACGCCTTTCTCTTCCAGCCAGCGTTCGGCAAAACGCGCGGCGGCGCGCATCGGCCCCACGGTGTGGGAGGAGGACGGCCCGATGCCGATCTTGAACAGGTCGAATACGCTGACGGCCATGGCTACGCTGCTGGGAAGATGGGGATGAACGGTTATTCTACGCGGGATCTCCATCCATCCGCAGCCGCATGCCCCGACTGATCCTCTACCAACGCGACTACTGTCACCTTTGCGACATGGCGCTGGCCGTACTGGCCGAAGCGCGCACGCCGGAGTTCGACAGCGTGTGGGTGGACGACAGCGAGGAACTGGAGCGTCGTTACGGCACGCGCGTGCCGGTATTGCGCAATCTCGACGACGGCCGCGAGCTGGACTGGCCGTTCGACGCGGCCGCGGTGCGGGCATTCCTGGGCAGCAAACGCCTCCTGTAGGAGCGCACCCTGTGCGCGATGCTCTTCCTGTGGCGTTTGCGCCGCAAAGCATCGCGCACAGGGTGCGCTCCTGCATGATGGGGCAGGTGATGCGAGCGACCTACGGTGCGCGTCTCAACCGCTTGAGAATCTCCTCGCGCGCTTCGCGCAGGATCGAATCACGGTCGAGGCTGGCGACGATCTCGGCGACGGCGCGTTTGGCGCCTTGTTCGCCCCAGGACTTGCCGGCGATCAGATAGCGTTCGGCCGCGCGGCCGATCAGCACCGTGGCGTACCAGCCGAGCGCGCCCTGGGCCGCGGCAGTGACTACGGTGGATAGCCCGGCACTGACGCCTTTCAGCGCCGAGGCCACCAGTTGCACGCCCCAGATCGCGCCCATCAAGGCGGCGAGCTGGGCGGAGATCACCGCCACCAACCGTCCGGATTCGGCGCGGGTCAGCGGCAGACCGTAGACGCGCGACAGTTGCACCACCATCGCCGCATCGAGGCCGGCGGCGGCGAGCAGGTCGGCGACGGGAATCGGATTCAGCGCCACCGCCACGCCCTTGGCGATGCAGTAATGGCGGATCAGCTTGCTGGCCACCGCGCGGCGCGTTTCGGCGATGCGTGCGCTGACCTGATCGGTAAGTCGCCCTGCGTACAAGCCGGCATTGAGCGCGGACAGCGTCTTGCCTTCGCGCGCGGCGATGGCCAGCAGCCGTTCGCGCAGGGCGGCGACGTCGGGTGGTGTGGCTTGTTCGGACGAAAGCCCGTGCCTGTTCACGGTGTCATCGACGACGTATTGTGGGGCCGGGCGTGCCGCCACCGCCAGCACATCCTGCGCGCGCAGCAGCCCCTGCGTGCGCTGGCGCAGGTGATCGAGCAGATCGACGCGCTCGGCCGCGCTGTAGCGGTCGGCCTTGTTCAACGCCAGCAGCAGCGGGCGCTGGGTGGCGGCCAGGGTTTTCAGTGCGTCGAGTTCTTCGCGGGTCAGGTCGCCATCACAGACGAAGATCACCAAATCGCATATTTCGGCGACATCGAAGGCCAGCTTCTCGCGTGCTTCGCCATCCAGCTCGTTGATGCCGGGCGTGTCGATCAATACCAGACCGTCGTGCTGCGCCTCGTCCAGCGTGGCCTGCGCAGCCTGGGTGGTGGTGCCGTGCAGGACGCCGACCGCGAATGCCTCGTGTCCAAGCAACGCGTTGGCCAGCGACGACTTGCCGGCGGAGACGCGGCCGAACACCGCCACGTGCAGTTCACCGCGTTCCAGCCGGGCCAGCATCGACTCGATGCGCGCGAAATCGGCGGCCAGTTCGTGGCGAACCGACGGCGGAATGGCGGGATCATCGATCAGGTTACGCAGGCTGTCGGCCACGCGCGTATCGGCGTTGCCGGAGGCTGTACGCGTCGGCGCGGGCGCAGGCTCCGGCGTGAGCCGGTTGCGCAATCGCTGCCAGAGTGCGTCGAAATCCACGCGTGATCGGCTACTTGGCAGCGAGCACGAGGTGTGCGCTGACTTTCACGTCAGCGCCGATCACCGAGGTATCGGCGTACTGGCCGCCGCCCACGTTGAAATCGAGGCGCTTGAGGTTGCCGCTGACATCCAGCGTGGCACCGCTGCCCTGCGGCTTGAAATCCACCGTCAGGCTGACTGGCTTGGTCACGCCACGCAGGGTGAGCTGGCCATCGGCGATCACCTTGCCGCCAACATCGCGGAAACCGGTGGTGACAAAGTGCGCGGTGGGAAATTTGGCCACATCGAAGAAGTCGGGGCCGGGCAGGGCGCTGTCACGATCACTGTCGCCGGTTTTCGCACTGGCCAGGTTCACGTCGACGTCGAACTTCGAGCTGGCCAGGTGTGCCGGGTCGTAGCTGATCGTCGCGGTCCACTGGCTGAAGCTGCCATCGAAATTGGCGCCCTGGAAAACGCCGACAAAACCGAGCTTGCTGGCGGCCGGTTGCACGGTGTAATCGGTGGCGAAGCCCGCGCAGGGCAGCGTCAGTGCAGCGAGCAACAGCAGGGATTTCAGGGCGGGATGTTTCATCGATGGTCTCCTTCGGGCGGCGTGCGCGGGCGGCCGAACGGCAGCATCCGGCGCAGCACATTGTCGCGATCGAATACGTGATGCTTCAGGGCGGCGCCCACGTGCGACACCAGCACCAGCAACAGCAGGAAAAACAGGTATTCGTGCACGTCGCGCACGACATGGCTGATGCCCTCGTTCTTCGCCGTCAGCGCGGGCAGGTTGAACAGCTTGAACCATTGCAGCGGCTTGCCGGTGACCGAGTTGAACCACCAGCCGCTGAGCGGAATCGCCGCGATCAGCACGTACAGAAAGGCATGCGTGGCGTGCGCGACCCGGCGCTGCCAGCGCGGCATCGGTTCATCCGGTGGCGCGCGTTCGCTCAGTCGCCACGCCAGCCGCAGCAGCAGCAAGGCCAGCAGGGTCAGGCCGATCGACTTGTGCAGCGCGAACACGTTGATCTTCGAGATCGACGGCGACATGCCGACCATCAGCAAGCCCCACACACCGTTGCCGAGAATGCCCAGCGCCATGATCCAGTGGAAGCACTTGATGACGCTGCCCCATTGGCGATGGTTGCTGCGCAGACTCATGGTTTGGCTCCGGAAGTGGTGTCGATGTGATCGTCGCGAATCGCCTCGAGTTCCAGCCATACGGCGACGTTGTGACCGATGGCGTTCGGAAACGCGGTGATGCCGAAGGCGGTGCGGTCCAGCGTGGCAGTGGCCGAGAAGCCGGCCACCACGTGCATGCCGAAGATCGTGCGCGCCAGCCGGTTGAGGGTGAACGGCAACGCGACCGGCCGGGTCACGCCATGCAGGGTCAATTCGCCATGCAACACGCCGTGGCTGGCGTCCTTGCGTTCCACCGAGGTACTGACGAAATGGGCGTAACGCTCGTGCGAGCAATCGAGCAGCGAGCCGCCGCAGACTGCGTCATTCCACTTCGCATCGCCCATGTCGACGCTGCCCATGTCGATGTCCAGCACCGTGCTTGCACGGCTCCAGTCATCCGGATCGAAGCGCAGCCAGCCGCGCGCGATATGCAACCGCCCGAACGGGCGCGAATAGCCGTCGTGGTCGATGCTGAAGACGATCTGGCTGTGCACCGTGTCATAGCGGTAGGTGTGCATGGCGGCTTGCGCCGCTGCTGGCAATAGCAGGATGGCCAGGGCAAACGACAACCAGCATGTGGGGCGGAAACGAGGCATGGGCGAAGTCTGGCCGAATGATGCGGGTGATGCCAGTTGCCGGTTGCGAACAAAGTGTTCGCGGGGCGGCGCTGCTCGTTGCGCGCACTTGTTTTGCCGGTTTGCTGTTGTTGCCCGAGGCGCTTTGAGTGGTGTTTTGCTTTGACTGAGGTGATTCGGTCGCGTGCCGCCGCCTATGGTGTCGGGGTTTCACCCATCTGTCGACGGGCGAGTCACTTTCTCTCGCTTGCCCGAGAGAAAGTAACCCAAGAGCCGCACACCCAAGCGTCGAGTTCAATCGCGCGAGCCTGCCCTTCCTAGTCCTCAGTTTTCGGTGACGGCGCGGAGTGGCCGCTGGTGTAACAGGAAGAGCCACCTCTATTCCAAAAAGCCTCGACCGATCAGGCTTGTAGGGTCGGCGGGTCCCACAGGCCATTTCTCTGGGTTACGTCTCTTGACTCCGGGCATCCTGCCCTACGCCCTTCGGGCCAGCTTCGCTGTTCGCCACTGCTCCTGCAGTGGCGTGGGCCAGCAAAGAGAGGTAACTCGGGCGCCGGCAGGCGTCCGAAAGCCCACCGCAGGCGAGCAATCTGGCGATTACGCCCGAACGAGCAAAAGCCCTCTGCAGGCGAGCCACCCGACGCCAACTCCAAGTCAGGCGACAGCCTCACCCAGACACCACCAGCGGAGCCTACGAGGCATCCCCCTCGTCCCGC
>DASVGR010000005.1:0-3249 GCA_036379395.1 Rhodanobacteraceae bacterium
GTGAAGACGAAATGGCGGCGTTGGCTGGCGGGATCGTGCGTTTGTCTGGCGGCGGGCATGCCGCTGGCCGCACTGGCAGTTCCGGAGGCGGGCGGCCCGGTGCAGGCGTTGATCCGCTACCCGGCCATGCACGGCAATGACATGGTGTTCGAGGCCGGCGGCAATTTGTGGCAAACCACGCTGGCCGGCGGCGTGGCCACGCAATTGACCGATGACAGCGGCTTCGACATGGCGCCGCATTATTCGCCCGACGGCCGCTGGATCGCCTTTACCGGCTGGTACCAGGGCAACACCGACGTGTACATCATTTCCAGCCACGGCGGACCGGTGAAACGGCTGACCTTCCACTCGCTCAACGTCAAGGCCGGTGGCGGCAAGGTGCGCCCCAGCTTGGACAACATCGTGCTGGGCTGGACGCCGGACAGCAAGGATGTGGTGTTTCTGTCGCGTCGCACCAGTTTCAACCCGCAGGTGATGCACGCCTTCGAAGTGCCGGTCACCGGCGGTTTGCCCACGCAGTTGCCGTTGCCGTGGACGGGGCCGTTGTCGTTCGCGCCGAACGGCCACGAGGTGGCCTACAACAAGATGGCGCGCGTGTACCGGCCGTTCCACCGCAAGCATTATTTCGGTGGCCAGGCGCAGGACGTGTGGACGTACAACTTCCAGACCCACAAGCAGCAGCGCATCACCCACTGGAAGGGCGCCGACGCCTGGCCGATGTGGCATGGCGACACGATCTGGTTTGTTTCCGATCGGGGCACGCATGGCGTGCGCAACCTGTGGTCGTACTCGCTCCAGACCCACCATTTCAAGCAGTACACGCATTTTGCGACGTATGACGTGGAGTCGCCGACGCTGGGCAATGACGGCATTGCCTTGTCCGATGGCGGCGAGCTTTACGTGTTCACGTTCAGTGACCACCAGCTGCATCACATCAACGTGCGCGTGCCCATCAACGGCCTGGCGCTGCAACCGCATTGGGCCGATGCCGCGCATCAGATAACCGGTGCCGACGTGGCACCCAGCGGCAAACTGGCCGTGTTTGCCGCCCGTGGCGCGTTGTTCACGGTGCCGGCCAAGTACGGCAGCACGCACGAACTGACGCATGACGCGGCCGCCGACGCACGTTCGCCGGCCTGGTCACCCGATGGCAAGCACATCGCTTTCATCCTGGCCAAGGGCCGCAGCGACGAGATCGCCGTGCAACCGGCCACCGGCGGCACGCCGCGCTTGCTGACGCACACCACCGATGTCAGTTATCAGGGACCGGTCACATGGAGCCCGGACGGGAAATGGCTGACCTACGTGGATTCCAACTCGGTGCTGTGGCTGCAAAACGTGGCCACCGGCAAGCGCTACAACGTGGCGCGCGATCGCAGTACGCGGCGCGCGTTTACCGATCTGACCTGGGCGCCGGGCAGCGACTGGATCGCGTTTTCCAAGACCTTGCCCAATCAGTTGAGCGGCCTGTTTCTGTATCACGTTGCCGACCACCGCTTGCATCAGGTCAGCCAGGGCCTGTTTGCCGATGACGACCCGGCGTTTTCGCATGACGGCAAGTACCTGTTTTTTGCCTCCACGCGGCTGGCCAATCCCGCCGTGGGCCGGTTCGACTACAACGAAGTGGCCAGTCTGGGCAGTGATGGCCTGTACGCGGCGACGTTGCAACAAGACGCGCCATCACCACTGGCGCCACGTCAGCCAAAGGCGGCATCGGACAAGAAAAAGCATGCCGACAAGAGCAAGAAGAGCGGTGCCGACAAGTCGGCCAAGCCGACCCGGATCGATCTGGCCGGGTTGATGTCGCGTGCGGTGCGCCTGCCGGTGCCGGCCGCCAACATCGGATCGGTGGCGGCCCGTGGCGGTGTCGTTTACTACACGACCGAGCCCGACAGCGTGTTCGGCGGTTCGCTCGGCGGCGAAAAACCGTTGCTGCGCGCGTATGACCTCAAAAAGCGCAAAGACGAAACCCTGGTCACGGGGGCGGGCGGTTTTGCCCTGTCCGCCGACGGCTCGACCTTGCTGTATCGCGCCAAGGGCAAGTGGGTGTTGCGGCCGGCCACGTTTGACCAGAAGGCCAAGACCGAGACGCTGGACCTGGCCCATGTGCAGCGCTGGGTCGAACCGCGTGCCGAATGGAACACCGTCTTCGGCGAGGCGTGGCGCGACGTGCGCGATTACTTCTTCAATCCCGATTTGATCAAGCAGAAGTGGGCCGCGCTGGGCCGCAACTATGGCAAGTTGCTGCCGTACGCGGCCAGCCGCAACGACGTCAACTGGCTGATCGCCAACATGATCGGCTCGTTCGGCGAAAGCCACATGTACGTCGGCGGCGGCGACATGGGCTGGAAGAGTCCGGCCGCGCCGTCGGCCGATCTGGGTGCCGATTTTGCCCTGGACACGGCCTCCGGTCGCTACAAGATCGCGCGCATCTATCACGGCAACAACACCTTGCCTGATTACCGCGCTCCGTTGGCGCAGCCGGGTTTGAAGGTGGCTGCGGGCGATTACCTGCTGGCCATCAACGGCCGCGAGTTGAAGGCGCCGATGAGTCCGTACCAGCTGCTGCTGGGCACTTACGGCACCACGGTCAGTTTGAAACTGGCCAGCAATGCGGCCGGTACCGGCGCCTGGACCATCCACGTCAAACCCATCGCCAGTTCGGAGAAATTGCGTCTGCTGGCGTGGATCCGGCACAACCGTGCCGTGGTGAGCAAGCTGTCGGGTGGCAAGATCGGCTACGTCTATTTGAATGACTTCGAGTCGACCGGCATCCACGAATTCATGCGCCAGTACTACCGGCAGATGGACAAGCAAGGCCTCATCATCGACGACCGCTGGAACCTGGGCGGCGCGGATCTGCTGGGCATGAGCGTGTTCAACCGTCTGGCGCGCAAGCCCACAGGCATGTTCACCACGCGGCGTGGCTGGCATACCGTCACGCCGAATGCCTTCCACGGCTACATGGCGCTGCTGGACAACCACGGCTCGGCGTCCAACGGCGACATGATTGCCTACATGTTCAAGCAGGCGCATCTGGGCCCCGTGATCGGTGATCGCACCTGGGCCGGCGTGCGCGGCTACGACGGCCCGTTCGGCTTGCTCGATGGCGGCCATCTGACGGTGTCCGACAACGGCATGTACAGCCTGGATTCCAAGTGGGTGGTGGAGAACATCGGCGTCATCCCCGATGAGACCGTGCATGACAAACCGGGTCAGCTTTATCGTGGCCATGACGCGCAGCTGGAG
>DASVGR010000006.1:0-43508 GCA_036379395.1 Rhodanobacteraceae bacterium
TGTCGCTGGACATCATGCACGCGGTGTTCATCCACCCGTCGCTGGAAGGCTGGAACGGTTTCGGCCTGGCCGTGCAGGCGTACCAGAAGCGCGCGCCGTTCGTGATCGACTGGCTGGCCGAAACCGGCCGTGCCGCGCACCGCCGCTGGTGCGTGCGCCTGGTCAAGGGCGCGTACTGGGACGCCGAGATCAAGCTGGCGCAGGAAATGGGTCTTGCCGCCTACCCGGTGTACACGCGCAAGCCCAACACCGACGTGTCGTATCAGGCCTGCGCGCGGCGCATGTTCGACGCCGGCGCCGACGTCATCTTTCCGCAATTCGCCACCCACAACGCGCACACCATCGCCGCGATTTACCACATGTCGCGCGGCCGTCCGTTCGAGTTCCAGCGCCTGCACGGCATGGGCAAGGAGCTGTACGACGAAGTGATCGGCAAGGACAACCTCGACGTGCCGTGCCGCGTGTACGCGCCGGTCGGCAGCCACAAGGACCTGCTGCCGTACCTGGTGCGCCGACTGCTCGAAAACGGTGCCAACACCAGTTTCATCAACCATGTGGTGGACGAGTTCCTGCCCATGGAAAAGCTGGTCGGCGACCCGTGCAAACTGGTGCGCCAGCTGGCTTCCAAGCCGCATCCGCACATTCCCCTTCCCGTCAACATCTACGCTTCGATCAGGAAAAATTCCATGGGCGCCAATCTGTCCAATGACAACGAGCTGGCCGCACTCGCCGATGCCGCCAACCAGCATCCGGGCCCGTGGCAGGCCGCACCGCTGGTTCCCGGCGCCACCAGCACCGGCGCCACCGTCACGGTGACCAATCCGGCCGACCGCACCCGGCAGGTCGGCACTTGGCAGGCCGCCGATGCGGCCACCGCCGCCAAGGCGCTGGACAACGCACATGCCGCGCAGCCGGCCTGGGACCGCCTGCCGGCCGCCAGCCGCGCCGCCATCCTGGAACACGCCGCCGACCAGCTCGAAGCGCGTCGCGGCGAGTTCATCTCGATGTGCGTGCGCGAAGCCGGCAAGACCATCTCGGCCTCCATCGCCGAAGTGCGCGAGGCCGCCGACTTCCTGCGCTACTACGCGACCATGGCGCGGCGCCTGTTCGGCCAGCCCGAGCTGCTGCCGGGACCGACCGGTGAAACCAACGAATTGAGCCTGCACGGCCGCGGCACGTTCGTGTGCATCAGCCCGTGGAACTTCCCGCTGGCCATCTTCACCGGCCAGATCAGCGCCGCGCTGGTGGCGGGCAACGCCGTCGTCGCCAAGCCGGCCGAACAGACCACGCTGATCGCCTACGCGATGGTCAGGCTGCTGCACGCCTCGGGTATTCCCGAAAACATCCTGCAGCTGGTGCCGGGCGACGGTGCCCAGATCGGCCCGGTGCTGACATCCGACAACCGCGTGTCCGGCGTCGCCTTCACCGGCTCGACCGACACCGCGCGCGCCATCAACCGCGCGCTGGCCGACCGCGACGCGCCGATCGCCGCGCTGATCGCCGAAACCGGCGGCCAGAACGCCATGATCGCCGACTCCTCGGCGCTGCCCGAGCAATTGGTCAAGGATGTCGTCGGCTCCGCGTTCGACTCCGCCGGCCAGCGCTGCTCGGCCAGCCGCGTGCTGTTCGTGCAGGACGTGGTCGCCGACAAGGTCATCACCATGCTCGGCGGCGCCATGGACGAACTGACCGTCGGCGACCCGGCGCTGCTGTCGACCGATGTCGGCCCGGTGATCGACGAGGACGCCCTGGCCATGCTCAAGGCGCACGCCGCGCGCATGGACAAGGAAGCCAGGCTGATCCGCGAGATCAAGCTGCCCGAAGCCTGCGCCAACGGCACGTTCTTCGCCCCGCACGCCTACGAGATTCCGTCGCTGGACGTGCTCACGCGCGAAGTGTTCGGCCCCATCCTGCACGTGGTGCGTTTCAAGGGCGGCGAGCTGGACAAGGTGATCGACGCCATCAACGCCACCGGCTACGGCCTCACGCTGGGCATCCACAGCCGCATCGACGAGACCATCGACTACATCTCCAGCCACGTGCGCGTGGGCAACTGCTACGTCAACCGCAACCAGATCGGCGCCATCGTCGGCTCGCAACCGTTTGGCGGCGAAGGCCTGTCCGGCACCGGCCCCAAGGCCGGCGGCCCGCACTACCTGCTGCGTTTCGCCACCGAGCGCTCGCTGTCGATCAACACCACGGCCGCCGGCGGCAACGCCAGCCTGCTGACGTTGAGTGACAACTGAGCCTGCGCCCGATCCGGTCGGCCCGGCGACCCGCTCCGCCGAGGAGTGGCGTCGCCGGGCCATGGTTTGCCTGCAAAACGGCCAACTGGAACAGGCACAGGCCGCATTCGAGGCATTGCTGCGCCAACATCCTGACGATATCCGCGCCCGCCTGCATCTGGGCGAGCTGCTGAACGCCCGCGGTCACCGGCAAGCCGCCAGTCGGCAATGGCTGGCACTGATGCCGCACCTGCCGGACGACGCGCTGTTCATTGCCGAGCTGGCCACCAACTTGTATTTCAACGGTGAAAGCCGGGCAGCGCGGCAATGCTTCGAGCATCCACAAGTTGCCCGCGCACGATCGCTGCGCGACCTGCTGGCCCTGGCCCACGCCCGGCGTCTGCTGGACGAACCGGCCGCCACGCTGGCTCTGCTTGACCGGGCCATGGCCGCCGGAGCCGGCGCCCCCGACGATTGGCTGGCACGCGCCTTGATGCTGGAGTTTTCCGGCCAACGCGACGCCGCCACCACCGCACTGGAACAATGCGTGCAGCGTTGGCCGCGCTTCAGCGGCGCGATGCTGACGTTGATGCGCCTGCGCCGGCAAACTGACGACCACCCTCTGGCCGGCCTGCGTCAGCACCTGGCAAGCATCCCGCAAGGCACCCACCCGGGCATAGATACCGTCTACGCCGAATACCAGTTCGCCACGTTCAAGCTGCTGGACGATCTGGGTCGCCATGCCGAAGCCTGGGCGGCGCTGGTCGCGGGCAACGCCACCATGCACCGGCTTCATCCCTACGCGGCTTCGGCCCATGTCGAGGCCGTCGACACCATCATCGCGCAATCACAAGCCCTCGGCGCCACCGCGCCAACGGCGCCGGCCACGACGGGCCCGCGACCGATCTTCATCATCGGGTTGCCACGCTCGGGCAGCACCTTGCTCGAGCGCATCCTGTCCAATCATTCACAGGTGGCCAGCGCCGGCGAACTGGGCGATTTTGCCAAGCAACTGCGCTGGTGCAGCGACACGCCGGGCCGCGGCCTGGACAATCTGGCCACGTTGATCGCCCGCTGCACGCATGTCAACGCCACCGAACTGGGTCGGCGCTATCTGGCGCAGACCCAGTGGCGCGCCCACGGCAAGCGCTTTTACATCGACAAGCTGCCCAACAACTACCTGTTCGTGTACTGGCTGCACCGTGCCTTGCCCGACGCGCCCATCGTGCACATCCGGCGTGACCCGATGGACGCGTGCTTTGCCAACTTCAAAGCCATGTTCGGCGGCTCTTCAACCCACACCTACGCCATGGACAGCCTGGCGCACCACTACGGCCAATACCGCCGCCTTGTGGCGCATTGGCACGGCCTTTTGCCAGGGCGGGTGCTGGATGTCGACTACACACGACTGGTCACGGCACCTGCGGCGACCATCGAACGCATCCTGCGCCATTGCGGACTGGCCCGCGAAGCCGCCTGCCTGCATCCCGAACAAAACGTGGCAGCCGTATCGACTTTCAGCAGCACACAAGTGCGCGAGGCCATCCACACGCGCAGCCTGGGCGCATGGCACCACTACGCCACCGGCTTGCAGCCATTGCAGGAGGCGTTGCGGCACATCGACGCCTGATCGACCGTCCCGCAAAAAGGCCTGTCTTGCGCGCAAGACAGGCCTTTGCATTCCGCACGCATGGCTCAGTACGTGTACTGCACGCTCACGCCAAGCAGATTGCCGTAGTCGTCGTAGCTGCCGACGATGGTGTCGCCGGTGGAGCTGGCGCTGTCGATGTGCGCGGCGTTGACGAAGATGTGCGCGTAGGACGCGTCCAGCCGCAACTGCCTGCTGAACTGGTAGCCGATGCCCACCGACACCATGTGGCGCGTGGAATCGGGTACGCGCGGGTCACGCGTGGCCACGTGCGTGGGCGTGGTGTCCAGCGCCAGGCCGGCGCGCAGCGTCAGCTTGTTGTTGACGTACCAGTCGCCGCCGACGGCCGCGTACCAGGTGTTGCGCCAGTCGAACTGTTCCACCGTGGCCGGCTGCACCGGGTTGCCGTAATCCACGCGCAGCTGCTTGAACACGTCCCACTTGGTCCAGGCCAGTTCCGCGCCCAGGCCAAAGCGCTCGCCCTGATGCCAGTAGCTGGCGTCGGCCACGGCCGGCGTGGTGAAACCGGCGCGGCCGGAGGTGTGCTGGAACGGCACGCCACCCAGCGCACCCAGCAGCGGCGCGACAGTCGGGCTGGACAGCAGCGCCTTGACGTTGGCCGGCATGGTGAAGTTGGCCGTGCCGGTCAGGGTGTGGCTGATCTTGGAGCGGTAATCGAGCGCCAGGCGGTCGTTCGGCGTGATCTTCCACAACGCGCCGACCTGCCAGCCCATGGCCCAGTCATGGCCCTTGATGGTCGCCAGGCCGTCGCTGCCCGGCGGGATGACCGTGCCGAACTGCGCCAGCAGCGCCGGCACCTGCGCGGCCGGAATCAGGCCGGCGGCGGCGCCTTGCTGCACCAGGCCCATGCCGACCATGTTGTAGTTGATGGCGCTGGACAGCTCGGCGCTGGTGCGCTGCGCGATGGCACTCACGCCCAGGGCGAAGTTGTCGGACACGTCGTAGGACACCGACAACGTGGCATCCAGCGACTGGAATTTGCTCTTGACGGCGTTGTAGCGGCCGGCCCAGTCGCGGTCGTACTTGGTCTGGAAGCCGAACGGCACCGTGAAGCCGGCGCCGATGTACCACTTGCTGCCCACCTGCGTGGCCCAGTACAGGGCCGGAATCGGCAGCGTGGTGCCGGCGTCGCCGCCATTGCCACCGCTGATCGGGCGACCCAATGCATCGTGCGCCGAACCGCTGAACTTGGCACTGAAGTTGATGCCGGTCAGGTCGGCCTGGAAGCAGCCGCCGGTGAGGATGCTCATGGAAGCCGGGTTGTTGGCCACCACCGAGCAGTCGTGCCCGGCCGCGGCCAGGCCGGCATAGGCGCGGCCCATCGACTGGGCGCTGTCCTCGTGCAGCTGGAACGCGCTGGCATGGGCCACCTGCGGCAGGGCAAAGGCGCCCAGCGTGGAAGCGGCAAGAACGGCCAACGCCAACGGACGCATGGCGCGCAGCGAAACGACGGATCGGGACATCACGCAACTCCTTGAAGGGTGAGCGGTCAGGTGCGCTGGGTTACGCACTCATACGTATGTTTGATTCCCCAAGTGGGCACTTTGGCCGCACTTGAAGCCGGATGCAAGTGTGTCGGCACGTCCGACCCCATGCAACGGGCAGTCGCGCGCCGGATCTGGCATGCTGGCGCCCCCGTTCACGCCACGCACACCCATGCAGACCTTCGTTTACGCCAGCCACCGCAAGCCCGACACCTACGTGTGGCTGCGCGATCAGGACCGCTTCGACGTGCTGCCGACCGAACTGTCCGCGCGCCTGGGCGAGCTGCGTTTCGTGCTGGCCGTCGAACTGACCCCCGAACGCCAATTGCCGCGTGCGGATGTCGCCACGGTCCTGGCCGACCTGCAACGCCAGGGCTGGCACCTGCAACTGCCGCCGGCCGACGCCACCATCGGCTGATTCCGGCAAACACCGCGATTTAACGGCCAGTTACCGCGATGCCCGGTTTGCCCACCTATACTCGCCGCATGTCCTCGACCAAATTCCGCCAACCGTCTCTCGTCTCCTCGCTCATCTGGTACGTGCCGGTCGTGGCGTTGATCGTGGTGGCGATATTCCTGTTGCACCCGCTGGTGCTGATTCCGCTGCTGGTGGCCTGCGCGCTGGCCATGGCCACCGTCTGCCACGCCATCGGCTTCGGCCCGGAACCCAGCATCGCGCGCACCATCATGCGGCGCGGCGCGGCCTGGCTGGTGCTGTTTACCGCCTACACCGCACTGGTCTGGCTGCTGATCGCGTTGCCGATGATGCTGCTGACCGCCTCGCCGTCGCTGGGTGGCGCGCTGACCCTGTCCCTGGCCCTGGCCATCGCCGTGGCCGTGTTGTGGCGGCTGTGGCCGGCGTTCGGGCTGATCATGCTGTGGGACGACGCCTACCCCGCGTCCGACCAGGGTTCGTGGATCGCCACCGCGCTCAGGCGCAGCCTCGCCTTCGCCCATCATGTCTCTGCCGAAGAACGCTTTTTCAGCCAGTTCCTGCCTTCCGCACTGGCCACGCTGGCGCTGTCCATGGGCGCGCTGGTATTGAGCGGCCTGTACGACGTCATCCCCGGCGAACTGCGTACGCTGTCGTTGTGGATCTACGGTCTCATCGTGTTGCCGCTGGCCTGCCTGATCATCGCCAACCGCACGCTGCGCGCGCTGCTGCTGGAGCCGGGCGATCGACATCGGCCGGCAACGCAGACCCCTTCCGGGGCACTGCGGGAACGACCCCGCGGGCTCGCTGAAACGCCACAGTTGAGCCCGCACGACACCCTCCCCGGCGTACGTGACCAAGCCTTTCTCCAAGCCGTGCGCGACGGTGACATCGCACGTGCGCAGGCCTTGCTGGACGCCGGCGCCGATGCCAACACGCTGCCGGCGACCGACGATGCCAATCAACGCAGCGCGCTGACCCTGGCGGCCTTGCACCCCGACACCCGCCTGCTGCGCGCGCTGATCGCGCACGGCGCCGACGTCAACCAGCGCCAGCACGGCATGACCGCCCTGCTCGCCGTCACCCGCGACGGCTGCCTGAGCCGCGCCGAGGCGATCATGATGCTGATCGCCAACGGCGCCGACGTCAGCGCCACCGACGCCGACGGCAACAGCGCGTTGCACCATGCCGCACGCAGCACCGACTTGTCTGTCGTCGCCGACCTGGTCGACGCCGGCGCCCCCATCGACAGCCTCAACCGGCGCGGCCAGACGCCGCTGGCCGCGGCCTGCCACTCCGCCAACTGGGTGATGGCCGAATGGCTCGTCAAGCATCACGCCAGGACGACCGTCGAAGGTGGCGAGCCCGCCCTCGTGGCCGCCGCCGGCATTGCCGATGACGACCCGGCCGGCATCAACCTTTTGCTGGCGAACAAGGCACGCGCCAACGCGCGCGACAACCTCGACCGCAGCGCCCTGATGACCGCCGCGCTGGAAGGCCATGTGCTCATCGCGCGCGCCCTCATCGACGCGCGGGCCGACGTCAACGCCGCCGACGCGCACGGCACCACGGCGCTGATGGAAGCCGCGCGCACCGGCGCCACCGACATCGTCGCGATGCTGTGCGCGGCCGGCGCCGACATCGCCACGCGCGACCGCCACGGCCGCGACGCGCTGATGCTGGCCTGCCTGTCCAGCCGCGCCAGCGCGGCCACCGTCGGCGAACTGATGCAAGCCGGCGCCGACCCTCGCGGCACCGACGAGGACGGCCGCAGCGCGCTGGACTGCGCCACCAGCGCCGGACGCTGGGATCTGGTCGCCATCCTCGACCCGTCCAGCGAGCTGCCGGCCAATGTCGCCGCGCAGCAAACGCCCGATCCGGAAGCGGCCACGCCCGAACACCTGCTCGACGCGCTGCGCTTCGGCCATTGGGCCATCGTCGGCGGCTTTGCCACCCTGGCGCCCACCTGGCCGGCCAGCGACCTGGCCCGGCTGTACCTGACCCTGGCCGACGCCAAGCGCCCGCGCGCCTGCGCCTGGCTGCTCGACCACGGCCTCGCGCCAGACGCCCACCTGGCCGACGGCGAACGCCTGTTCGACGCCCTGCTGGCCGCCCTGCCGGCCAGCGCCGACGCCCTCGCGGCGCTGCTGCACGCGGGAGCCAGCCCCGCCGGCGCCCATCTGGCGCGTGTCATCAAGGCTGCCGCCAGCGCGCCACAAGTCGGCGTGCCACTGGCCACGCAGCTGCTTGCCTCCGGCGCTGATCCGTTCAGTCCTCTCGCCGACGGCCGCACGCCGTTGCACCTGGCCACGCAGCCCGGCTGGCAACCCACGCTTGATGCGCTGCTGGATGCCGGCCTCGATCCCAACGCGCGCGACCACGACGGCCACGCGCCTCTGCACGCGGCACTCACCGCCACACCGGCCAGTGCCGCCGCCGTGCGCGCGCTGGTCGCCGCCGGCGCCGATCCCGAGCGCAGCGACGCCAACGGTGAAACGCCGCTGGGCCTGGCCATGACCATGGACGACCCGGCCCTGGTGCGCTGGCTGCGCTGGACACCCTGGACACTGCCGGCCCGGCGCCTGTTCGCCAGCGACCTGCCGGCCGCCGCCGCAGCCGGCGACCTCGATGCCGTCAACAAACTGCTGGAACTGGGTTTTGCCGTCGACAGCCTGGACACGCGCGGCGCCAGCGCACTGGTCTACGCCGCCGGCCGCGGCCATCGCGAAGTGGCCGCGCGCCTGATCGACGCCGGTGCCGACGTCGGCTTCATCACCACCTCCGGCGTGACGCCGCTGGTGGCCGCCATCAATGCACGCCAGCTGGCGCTGATGCCGCTGCTGGTCGAACACGGCGCGCGCGTGGACCAGCGCCTGCCGGGCGGCATCACCGCCCTGATGGTGGCCAGCGCGCAGGGCCACGCCGATGCCGTCAAGGCGCTGGCCGCGGCCGATGCTGACATCAACGCCACCGACACGCACGGCCACACCGCGCTGCACGTGGCCGCGCAATATTGCTTCGCCAGCCACGACAGCCTGCGCGCGCGCCGCGTGCTGGATGCCCTGCTGGAAGCCGGTGCCGACATCAACGCCGTGGACAGCAAGGGCCTGACGCCGCTGCTGATGCTGCTGGGTGCGCACGAAAAACCCGGCGCCGATTGCGATCCGACCCACCTCGGCGCCTTGCTGCCGGTATTGCTGGATGCCGGCGCCCGCCACGAACACGCCGATCCACGCGGCGTGACCGCGTTGCACGCCTGCGCCATGCACGCGCTGCTGGCGCCGGCGCGCATCCTGCTCACGCGCGGCGCCGACCGCACCGCGCTGGACGCGTTCGACCGCCGCGCCGCCGACGTGGCGCGGCAACTGGGCTACGCCGACGTGGCCGTCGAACTGGACGACCGCCACGGCACCATCCCCGGCGTGCGCCAGACCTTGCGCACGCCGGCACAACCGGATTGACGCGGCGCGGCGAAAACCGCCATCACACCGCCATCACTCGCGTTTGTCTTCCGTCCCCGGCGCGGCTGCCGGGGCACCGTCGGTCACCACGGTCGCGTGTTTTTCATCCGTGGCAAACAGCTGCTCCAGATCGGCCAAGGCTTCGCGCGAAGTCTGCAGCAGCGCCTTTTCGTCGTCGTACACCAGATACTGCTGCTTGAGCACGTCCTCGTCATGACGGCGAAAACGCTCGACGCGCTCGCGCGCCGAATCCCGATCCATGCCCAGCAGTTCCAGCACCTCGCGCGTCATCTTCAGGCTGGAATAAAACGTCTCGCGCACCGGCTCGTCGATGCCCAGATCCATCAGGCGGAACACGTGCTGGCGGTTGCGTGCCCGCGCGATGATCTTCAGGTGCGGAAATTGCCGGCGCACCAGCCGCGCCGTGCGCAAATTGGCCTGCGGATCATCCGTGGCCAGCACGAACACCTCGGCCTTGTCGGCCTGCGCGGCACGCAACATTTCCGGCCGTGCCGGATCACCGAAATACAAAGGTGCCGAGCCGAATTTGCGCACGCGTTCGACCTGCTCGACCGACGACTCCAGCGCCACGAACGGAATGCGCTGGGCATGCAGCACGCGGCCGATGATCTGCCCCACGCGACCGAAACCGGCAATGATGACGCGCGGTGTTTCGTCCTCGATGGTGTCATAGGCGCGCGTCGGCTTTTTCTTCGGCGCGACGTTGAGCACGCGCGCCACGCCCAGCACCAGCAGCGGCGTCAGCGCCATCGACACCGAGATGGCCAGCACCAGCACGTTGCGCTGCACGTCCGTCAGCAAATGCTGCCGCAGCGCCAGGTCCAGCAACACGAACGCGAATTCGCCACCGCTGGCCAAAAGTGCCGCCAGGCGCAACGCGTCGGCGCCGGACAACCGGGTCAGATAACGCCCCAGCGGCCACAGCAGCAAGCCCTTGACCACGATCAGCCCGACCACGATGACCAGCACCAGCGTCGGCCGCGCCAGCAGCAGCGACAAGTCCACCGACATGCCCACGCTGACAAAAAACAGCCCCAGCAACAAGCCCTTGAACGGCTCAATGTTGGATTCCAGCTCGTGGCGGTATTCCGAATCGGCCAGCAGCACGCCGGCCAGGAACGCACCCAGCGTGACCGAAATGCCGGACAGCTCCATCAACCACGCCACGCCCATCACCACCAGCAGTGCGGTCGCCGTGGACACCTCCGGGATGCGCGCCTTGGCCACGGCGCGGAACACCGGCCTGAGCAGATAGCGGCCGCCGATGACGACCGCCACGATCACGCCAACCACACGCACCACGCTGTCCAGATGAAACGCCGTCGCCTGCCCGTGCTCGCCGCCCAGCAGCGGCACCGCGGCAATCAGCGGAATCGCGGCCAAGTCCTGGAACAGCAAAATGGCGAACGCCTGACGCCCGTGCGGCTGCCCCGTCTCCTTGCGCTCGGACAGGATCTGCAGACCGAACGCGGTCGAGGACAACGCCAGCGCGCCGCCGACGATGAACGCGGCGTGCGTGGACATGCCAAAACCCCACACCGCAATCGCCCCCAGCGCCGTGGCGCACGCCACCACCTGCGCCAAGCCCGTGCCGAACACCGCACGACGCATCACCCACAAACGGCGCGGCGACAGCTCCAGGCCGATCACGAACAGCATCAGCACCACGCCAAACTCGGAAATGCTGGCCACGCGTTCGGTATCGTGGATCAGGCCCAATCCGGACGGGCCGATGACAACGCCGGCAATCAGAAAGCCAAGTACCGCGCCCAGCTTGAAGCGCTTGGCCAGCGGCACGACAAGCACCGCGGCGACCAGAAAAATCAGGGCTGTCTCGACAAAATCGTGGCTTTCCACAGGCGCTCCCACAAGGCCGTACACGCCCGATTATTCCATGCCCGCGTGACAACGCGATGACTGTCACGACAACCTCCGACATGGGATGATGCGCAAACCATGCGCCCACTTCTCGCCCTGCTTGCCACCCTCGTCCTGGCCGGTTGCGCCAGCCTTGCGCCGCGCGTGCCGGTGGACGGCTACCGCGTCGTGCACGTCTACCCGCACGACACCGGCGCCTACACCGAAGGCCTGCTCTATCACGACGGCTTCCTGTACGAGGCGACCGGGCGCATCGGCCATTCGTCCGTGCGCAAGGTCGACCTGGCCACCGGCAAGGTGCTGCAGAAAACGTCCACGCCCTGGCCGGCCTACGGCGAAGGCATCGCCATCGTCGGCACGCATCTTGTCCAGTTGAGCTGGCGGCGCCACGAAGGCTTCATCTACGACTTGGCCACGCTCACGCCCGTGGCGCGCTTCGCCTACCCCGGCGAAGGCTGGGCGCTGACCCGGCACGGCAACCAGCTGTACATGAGCGACGGCACGCCGACCATCCGCATCCTTGACGCCGGCACGCTCAAGCAGACCGGGCAGATCCACGTCACCGCCAACGGCCAGCCGCTGAAAAACATCAACGAGCTGGAATGGGTCAACGGCGAGATTTTTGCCAACGTGTGGCTGACCAACCGCATCGCGCGCATCGACCCGGCCACGGGCAAGGTGGTCGGCTGGATCGACCTTGCCGGCCTGGCCCCGCCCGCCGACGCACTGTCCGATCCGGCCAACGACGTCCTGAACGGCATCGCATGGGACGCCCGAAACCAGCGCCTGTTCGTGACCGGCAAATGCTGGCCGCACGTGTATCAGATCGAGCTGGTCAAGCGCTGAATCACCGGCCGGACCGGGCCGCCGTGGCGGTTGAACTGTGGGAGCGGGAACGCGCCCGCGCGCGATGGCCAGATGCGGTGCAAGGCAAGAACCTTCGCCCGCAGGCGGGCTCCTACAGACGCCTGAAGCGGCGCAGGGTCTGGCCCTGCGTGGTGCGGAACACCGTCGGTCGCGGCTGGCCGGCATCGGCGGCGATGAACACGAAATCGTCTCCATCGAGTTCGTAGCTGGCCGGCAGGCGCAATCCCCGCTCCGCGCCAATCGCGTCGATCCACGTGATGGCGCGCGGCATTGCCGTGGCATCCAGCTCGAAACGGCCGCGCAGCAACACGCGGCCGTCACGCGCGCGCACCGTGAAGCGCTCGCCCTCGATGTGCGTCAAGGCGCCCGGCTCGCCGTGCTCGTCCGGCGGCTCGACGACGCCGTTCTCCTCGAACGCCACCTGCTCCCACGCGCCTTGCAGCGCCGCCAGATCACGCAAGGTGGCATCCGTCGCCACGTTTACTTGCCGCGCACGAGGCGATCCAGGCTCCACGGACCGGGGCCCGCCGCCGAGATGTACAAGAACACGAAGCAGAACGCGACCGCCATGCCGCCGCCATTCAAGATCGGGAACACGTGGTTGGCCGGAAAATGCGCCATGAAATAGGCAAACGCCATTTCGCCGGACAGGATGAACGCCACCGGCCGCGACCAGATGCCGATCAACAGCAAAAAGCCGCCGAACAGTTCCAGCACGCCGGCCAGACCCGGCACCAGCGTGAACAGGTGGCTGGTCGTGATCATGTGGCCGGCCGGAAAGCCCAGCAGTTTTTCACCGCCATGCTGCATGAACAACAGCGCCATGACGATGCGCAAAAGGCTCAGAAAGAACGGAGCCATGCGGCCCCAGGACGACGCGGTACCAGACATGCGGACGCTCCCCGATGGATGAGTTGCCCCGAGTGTACTCGCGGAAGGCAGGAGCTTGGGTGACAGAAATCTTCCGGGCTGCAAAAGCGTCTGTGCGGTCCATATTTCTGCCGCTTCTTGACCCATGGAACCACCATGGGCCGGCGAATCGTCAGCAATCTGTCCTCGCACAGTCACTTTTTCGCCTCAAAAATTCCTGCCACCCAAGCTCCCAGCAAGAACCGCGTCCTCATCGTGGCGTCGAAACATCCCCGACCAAGACTTTTCAGCCCATTGGCCACGCCAGCGTTTGGCCATCCACATCTCCCGCATGAAGTTGCCGAAAGACGCACGCACGTTTGCGCTTGATATTGAGAATCACTATTATTCGCAACCTTGGCAGGCAGCCAACTCCACCCGGCGACCCGCTTGTTTCAACCAATCATTGGATGGTTCATGTCCGTCTTTTCCATGCACCTTGCCGCGCGCGACTTCGACATTGCCAACGGCCACGCCACGCGTCGACAAGTGCCGGGGCCGACGTTCGGCGCCAATGGGCGCCTCAACGCGCACCGGGCGTTCTAGCCATGTGGCTGCCGGCCCTGCTCGCCTCCACCGCCGCCGCCACGGTTTTCTACCTGACCATGGCGCGGCAAAACTGCTGCCGCAAAACATGGCCGCGCGTCTGGCGCTGGTTCGCCCTGGCACTGGCCATCGGCGGACTGATTTTGTGGGTGGACAGTGCCGGCACCGGCGCCGGCATCAGTGCGGCCCTCGCGGCCACCATGCTGGCGTGGACACTGCTGCCGTACCTGGGCTGGTGGTGGCGCGCGCGCCGTGAGGTGAAACCGTGATCGCGCGCGCCGCGGCCGGCGTGCTGCTCGGTTTGCCGCTGACTTGCGCCTTGCTGGCGCTGGCCCTGATCGGCCTGCCCGATCATGGACAAGCCTGGATCATCGCCGCGCTGATCGCATTTTTTCCGCTGTGGACGGCCTTGATGACCGGCAGTTTCTTTTTCCGCAACGGCCGCCGTGCCTGGCTGGCCTTCGGCGCCGCCAACGTGCTGGCGTTTGCCGCATTGTGGTCGCTGCGCGCGGCCGGATTGTGAGGATGCAGCGATGAAATCATCCACCGTGCGCACGTTCCGCAGCGTCCACACCTGGACCGGCATCATGGCCGGCTTCTTCCTGTTCATCGCGTTCTACACCGGCGCGTTGATGGTTTTCCACGGCGCGCTCGACACCTGGCAAAACCCGCCGTGGCGCGCCGAAGCCGCCGCCACCGTCAGCGCGCAGCAACTGGCCGCGCGCTTTGCCGCCGCCCATCCCGACCAGCGCAAGCTGTTCGGCGTGGTCATGCCGTATCCCGGCGCCGCGCAGGCGCCATACGTGTACTGGCCAAGCGCGGACGGCGCGCGTTTTGCCACGGCCGACGACCTTGCCGCCACGCGCACGGACATCCCGACCGGCCGTTTCACCGACTACTTGCTGTCCCTGCACGAATCGCTCGGCATTCCGGTCGCCGGGCTGTACATCCTGGGCATCGTCAGCGTGCTGTACGGGCTGGCGCTGGTGTCGGGTTTCATCATCCGCCTGCCCGGCATGACACGCGACCTGTTCGCGCTGCGCCACGGCCGCAACCTGAAAAAACTGTGGCAGGACGCGCACAACGTGATCGGCCTGCTGAGCCTGCCGTTCCATGTCATGTTTGCGCTGACCGGCGCGCTGCTGTGCCTGTTCACGGCCATGCTGCTGGCGCTGAACACGTTGGCCTTCAACGGCCAGCTGACCGCCGCGGTCGGCCAGGCGTTGAATGACGTGCCGACTGCCACCGCCAGCGGCAAGGCGGCGCCGATGCAGCCGCTGCCCAAGCTCATCGCACGCACCAGACAAACCATCCTCGCGCACGGCGCCACCACGTTCCGGCCCGATTACATCGAGTTTCACAACTATGGCGATGCCAACGCCATCGTCGTCGTGCGCGGGCTGTCCGAAGGCACGCTGGGCACATTCGGTTCGGTGACCCTGAACGGCGTCACCGGCAAGGTGCTGGGCGTGCACGCGGCCGACAGCTACGATGGCAACGGCATCGCCTACGCGGCCGTGTTCGGGTTGCACTTCGGCTTCTTCGGCGGCGCCGTCGTCAAGTGGATGTATTTCGTGCTGGGCCTGGCCGGCGCGTTCTTGTTCTACTCCGGCAACCTGTTGTGGATCGAATCACGCCGCAAGCGCCGGCAAGCCGACCAGCCCGCGCGCACCTGCTGGATGGCACGCGCCACGGTGGGCGTATGCATCGGCGCCTGCCTGGGCCTGTCGGCCGCGTTTCTGGCGCTGGCCGTCGCCAACGGCCGCGGCGACGCGGACACGATCCAGAAAAGCGTCGGCTACGGCACGTTTGCGCTGGCCTGCGCATGGGGTTGCCTGCGCCCGGTGCCGCACGCCGCGCGCGACCTGCTGTGGGCCACGGCCGGCACGACGGCCCTGGCCGCCATCGTCGACCTGGCGCGCAACGCACCGGTTTGGCTGGAGCCGTGGACGCCGCTCAAGACCACCGTGTTGATGGTCGACCTGACCGCACTGGCCATGGCCGTGGCGTTCGCGCTGCTGGCCCGCGCCAGCTGGCGCCGCGCCCGCCACAGCGACGCGAACAGCGTATGGGCACTGTCCATGCCCGCCAGCAGCTCCATGCTGTAGGAGCCCGCCTGCGGGCGATGGCCAGAAGCGTCATCAAGCCTTGACGCCATCGCGCGCAGGCGCGCTCCCACGAAAAGACAGGTAATCGTCTGGACGTCTGGACGGCTGTTTCAGCCTTCGCGCAGCCAGCGTGCGGCGTCGATGGCGTAGTAAGTGAGGATGGCGTCGGCGCCGGCGCGCTTGAAGGCGGTCAGCGCTTCCAGCACGCAGGCTTTTTCGTCCAGCCAGCCGTTTTGCGACGCCGCCTTGAGCATCGCGTATTCGCCCGATACCTGATACACGAACGTCGGCATGCCGAAGGCATCCTTCACGCGCCGCAGCACGTCCAGATACGGCAGGCCCGGCTTGACCATGACCACGTCGGCGCCTTCGTCGATGTCCAGTTCGATCTCGCGCAACGCCTCGTCCGAGTTGCCGACATCCATCTGGTAGGTGTGCTTGTTGCCCTTGCCCAGGGTCGCCGCCGAGCCGACCGCGTCGCGGAACGGGCCGTAGAAGCTGGAGGCATATTTGGCCGAATAGGCCAGGATGCGCGTGTGGATGAAACCATGGCTTTCCAGCGCCTCGCGGATGCTGCCGATGCGGCCATCCATCATGTCCGACGGCGCGACGAAATCCATGCCGGCCTCGGCCTGTGCCAGCGACATTTTCACCAGTGCCTCGACGGTCGGCTCGTTCATCACGTAGCCGTTCGCGTCGATCAGGCCGTCCTGGCCGCTGATGGTGTATGGGTCCAGCGCCACGTCGCCGATCAGGCCCAGTTGCGGATACTTCGCCTTGAGCGCACGCGTGGCGCGCTGCATGAGGCCCTGCGGATTCCATGCCTCGCGCGCGTCCACGCTTTTCACGTCATCGCCCGGCGACGGAAACAGCGCCAGCGCCGGAATGCCCAGCTCGACGCATTGCCCGGCCAATTCCAGCAGCAGGTCGATCGACAGGCGGCTGACGCCCGGCATCGACGGCACCGCTTCGCGCTGCCCTTCACCCTCGATAACGAACGCCACCATGATGAGGTCGGACGGCAACAACGTGTGCTCGCGCATCAGCGCGCGGGAGAAGGCATCGTGACGCATGCGGCGCATGCGGATGGCGGGAAAACTCATGGCAGCAACCACGCGATCGAAAACATCATTGTAACGTTGCCGTCATGACGACAACGCACATGGGCTGCGCTCAAGTGCCTGAAACACGTACTATTGCGGCTTTACGCCACAGCATTCGCGCATGTCCGATCATTCCCGCCGTCCTGTTCTCGTCGCCGACATCGGCGGTACCAACGCGCGCTTTGCCCTGGCCGACACCACCAGTCGACACCCGCTGCTGGAAGCCAGCATCAAGCGTTACCGCGTCGCCGACTTTGCCACGCCGGAAGACGCGGTACACCAGTACATTCGCGACACCGGCCTGACGCCACGCCAGGCCGTGTTTGCCGTGGCCGGACACATTTACCAGGGCACCGTCAACGCGACCAACAGCCCATGGGAAATTTCCGTCACCGAGCTGTGCCGCAAGCTGGATCTGGACTCGGCCGACCTCATCAACGACTTTGCCGCGCAAAGCCTGAGCCTGCCGCTGCTCGGCCCGAAAGACGTCGTGCGCCTGGGCGAACCGGATGTGCCGGCCATTGGCAGCGCCGCCAGCCAGACCTTTGCCGTGGTCGGCCCCGGCACCGGCCTGGGCGTCGGTGCATTGCTGTTGCGTGACGGCCACTTCGAGGCCCTCGGCACCGAAGGCGGCCACACCGGGTTCGCGCCGGACACGCCCGAAGAAATCGACATCCTGCGTTTCCTGGCCACACGCTTCGGCCACGTGTCCAAGGAACGCCTGATCAGCGGCGACGGCCTGAGTCTCATCCACGAAGCCCTGATGGCCATCGACGGCACGCCAGGCACGCCATTGACGCCGGAAGACATCACCGCACAAGCCCAGACGGGCGATGCCGGCTGCACGCGCGCCATCGAACATTTTTGCGCCATTTTCGGCGCCGTGGCCGGCGATGCCGTGCTGGCACTGGGCGGCTGGGATGGCGTGTATCTGGCCGGCGGCCTGCCGCCGCGGCTGCTGTCGTGGCTGACGCAAAGCACGTTCCGCGAACGTTTCGAGGCCAAGGGGCGCCTGGGCGACATCCTGCGCCGCACGCCCAGCCTCGTCGTCATCCATCCGCATGCCGGCCTGCTTGGTGCCGCCGCCAGCGCGGTGGTGATGCGCGGCGGTTCGCTGTTGCCGGGCAAGGCTTGAAAATTTGCTTGTTTTCGCGTTAAATAAAAATTAAGACAAAGCGATTCATGCCGCTGTAGTCTTGATCGCATGCTTCAGGCGAATATCAACGCGTAACTCCCGGATTTGGCCATGATTGTTTCCTTCACCGTCCTCAGCCTGCTTGGCCTCGTGGCCACGGCGCTGGCGTTGTCGGTGAAACGCATCCCCGAGGGCGAGGTGTACACGCTGCACCGCCGGCACGCTTCGATGCCGCAATTGCTGACGGCGGGCACGCACTGGATCATGCCGTTGCGCGACCACATCGCGCACAAGATCAGCCTGGCCGGCCGCACGCTGCCGCTGGAAATCGATGACGCCGACGCCTCCCGCGCACGCGGCAACATCTACTGGCAGGTGCTTGATCCGGCCCTGGCCGACGCCGTGATCGACCAGGCCGACCACCTCATTCGCGACGAGGCCCTGCAAGGCCTGCGCGAGGGTGACGATGCGGCGCGCCTGAAGGCGCGTCTCAATGACACCCTGCGTCCGCGTGGCCTGCTGGCCACGCGCGTGGACATGCACAGCGCCGCCTGAAGGCGCACCGTTCGGGGAGAGAGCCGCGCGGGTCCGTCGCCAAGACGGGCCCGCGCTTTTATGATGGCCGTCCACGTTGCCATCACGCCAGCCGCCTGCCATGGATTTCCCCCGCCCTGCCCTCGAACGCCAGCTTGAAGACGGCGTGCGCGCCCTTGGCCTGTCGCTGCCCGACGGCGCCACGGCGCGGCTGATCGACTACCTGCAACTGCTGGCGCAATGGAACCGCACCTACAACCTCACCGCCGTGCGTGATCCGGCCGCGATGGTCACGCGCCATCTGCTCGACTCGCTGGCCCTGCTGCCGCACGTCACCGGTACTTCCGCCGCCGACCTGGGCAGCGGCGCCGGCCTGCCCGGCCTGGTGCTGGCCATCGCCGATCCGGCGCGCCGATGGCTGCTGGTCGACTCCAACGGCAAGAAGGCGCGCTTCTTGCGCGCGGCCGTGCGCGAGCTGGGGCTGGGCCATGTCGACGTGGCGCAGGAGCGCGTCGAAGCCGTCGACGGCACGTTCGACTGCATCACCGCGCGCGCCTTCGCCAGCCTGCCCGACATGCTCGCCTGGGGTGGTCACCTGCTGGCCGCCGACGGCCGCTGGCTGGCCATGAAAGGCCAGCATCCGGACGGCGAGCTGGCCGCCCTGCCGGGCGGTTTTGCCGTGGAAGCCGAGCATCGGCTCACCGTCCCGGGCCTCGATGCCGCGCGCCATCTCATCATCCTGCATCGTCACGACGCCTGAGCGCGCGGCCCATGCTACGCTTTGCGTCCGTCCGCAAACTCGATCCGCCATGACGCGCATCATCGCCATCGCCAACCAGAAGGGTGGCGTCGGCAAGACCACCACTTCCGTCAACCTCGCCGCGGCGCTGGCCGAGGCACGGCGGCGCGTGCTGCTGGTGGATCTGGACCCGCAGGGCAACGCCACCATGGCGTCCGGCGTGGACAAGAACGAAGCCAGCCCCAACGGTTGCGACGTGCTGCTGGGCGAGGCGCCCATCAACGAAGCCATCGTCAAGACCGAAGCCGGCTTCGATCTTTTGCCCGGCAGCGGCGATCTCACCGCCGCCGAGCTCAAGCTGATGGACGCGCTGGCGCGCGAATCGCGCCTGGCCGACCAACTGGCCAAGACCGGCGACCACTACCACACCATCCTCATCGACTGCCCGCCGTCTCTGCATCTTTTGACGCTGAACGCGCTGACCGCCGCCAACGGCGTGCTGATTCCGGTGCAATGCGAATACTTCGCGCTGGAAGGCCTGTCCAGCCTGCTCGACACCATTGCCGCGGTGCGCCAGAGGCTCAATCCCGGCCTGGAAATCGAAGGCCTGCTGCGCACCATGTACGACGTGCGCAACAACCTGGGCAACGACGTGTCCACGCAGCTTACCGAACACTTCGGCGACAAGGTGCTGCGCTCGATCATCCCGCGCAACGTGCGTCTGGCCGAGGCCCCCAGCTTCGGCAAACCCATCAACCTGTACGACCGTGCCTCGCGCGGCGCCATCGCCTACCTCGGGCTTGCCGGCGAAATGATCCGCCGCGAACGCAAGGCGGCGCAGGCCGCCGCCGCATCCAACTAGGAGATTTCAATGGCCGCCAAGAAACGCGGACTGGGTCGTGGCCTCGATGCCCTTTTGAGCAACACCGGCAACGCCAGCCCGGGCAGCGGCGACGAAGGCGAACTGCGTTCGCTGGCCATTGAAACCATCGTGCCCGGCGCCTACCAGCCGCGCCGCCACTGGAACGCCGAGGCGCTGGACGAGCTGGCCGAGTCGATCAAGGCACAAGGCCTCATCCAGCCCGTCGTGGTGCGCTCCATCGGCCCCGGCAAATTCGAGCTGATCGCCGGCGAACGACGCTGGCGCGCGGCGCAGAAAGCCAGCCTGAAAACCATACCCGCGCTGGTCAAGGACGTCGACGAACAAGCCGTGCCGGCCATGGCGCTGATCGAAAACATCCAGCGCCAGGACCTCACCCCGCTGGAAGAAGCCGACGCCCTCAAGCGCCTCATCGACGACTTCAACCTCACCCACCAGCAGGCCGCCGACGCCGTCGGCCGCTCGCGCGCGGCCGTGTCCAACCTGCTGCGCCTGATCGACCTGCCCGACGCCATCCGCAAGCTGCTCGACGAAGGCAAGCTGGAAATGGGCCACGCGCGCTGCCTGCTGACACTCAGCGAAGCCATCGCCGTACCGCTGGCGCGCCAGGCCGCGATGCTCGGCTGGTCCGTGCGCGAACTGGAACAAGCCGCCCGCCGCGCGCAGACCGGCGCCGGCAAAAAGCCCAAGCCGCACCCGCGCGATGCCGACCTGGAATCGCTCGAACGCGAATTGTCCGAGCACCTGGCCGCCCGCGTGGAAGTGATCCCCGGCCGCGGCGGCCACGGCAAGCTCACCATCCACTACCACTCGCTGGATGAGTTGGACGGCATTCTGGAGCGCGTGCGGCGCTGAGCGTGCGGCGCTGAGTTCCCGCTTTTGGCATGCCCGAATCTGCGATAATGGCGCGTCAATCCGGGAAAAGCCCATGCCCCAACTGTCCGTCGTCGTGCCGGTCTTCAACGAGCGCGACAACATCCCCCCATTGCTGGCCGAAATCACGACCGCCCTGCGCGGCCGCATCGACTTCGAAGTGCTTTATGTCGACGACGACAGCGACGACGATTCGCTCGCCGTGCTCAAACAGGCACGCGCGACCTGCCCGGAGCTGCGCGTGTTGCATCACACGCAGCGCAGTGGCCAGAGCACGGCCGTGTGGAACGGCATCCGCGCGGCCAAGGCGCCATGGGTGGCCACGCTGGACGGCGACGGCCAGAACGATCCGGCCGACATCCCCAAACTGCTGGCCGCGCGTGACGCGGCGGACGCCAACGTGCGCTTGCTGGCCGGCTGGCGCACCACGCGCAAGGACAGCTTCAACAAGCGCATCAGTTCGAAGATCGCCAATGCGGTGCGCTCGCGCATGTTGCGCGACGCCACGCCGGATACCGGTTGCGGGCTGAAGCTGATCGAGCGCGAAACGTTTCTGCGCCTGCCGTATTTCGACCACATGCACCGCTACCTGCCTGCGCTGGTCAAGCGCGCCGGGTTCGAAAGCCGGTCGATTCCGGTCGGCCACCGCCCGCGCACGCGCGGCACGTCCAAATACGGCATGCTCGACCGCTTGTGGGTCGGCCTGTATGACCTGCGCGGCGTGGCGTGGTTGCTGCGTCGGGCCAAGGTGACGGGCGTCGACGAAATCCGCTGAGCGTTTGGCCGTCCAAACGCCGGAAGCCCCTTCGATCAGGATCACCGACAGCGTATGCTGATGGCAGTGCAACACGGAGATTGCCATGACTATTGCCATCAAACGCGCCTATGAAGAACCGGCACCGACGGATGGTCAGCGCGTTCTCGTCGACCGCCTGTGGCCGCGCGGCGTCAGCAAGGACAAGGCCGCCCTGGACGAATGGCTGAAAGACATCGCGCCATCCAACGAACTGCGCAAATGGTTCGGCCACGAACCGGCCAAGTTTGCCGAGTTCAAGAAGCGCTTCATTGCCGAGCTGGACGCCAACGAGGCCGGCTGGAAACCGCTGCTGGAACGCGCGCGCAAAGGCCCGCTGACGCTCGTCTACAGCGCGCACGACGAGGCGCACAACAACGCTGTCGTGATCAAGGCGTATCTGGAAAAGCGGCTGTAACACGCCACACCGCAAGGTTCATCGCGCGCAGGCGCGCTCCTGCGAAAAGCGGCAGGAGCCGGCCTGCCGGCGACCACATGTCACCCGCGGGCCTCAAGCCGCGGCAGGCGACGCTTCGCGCTGGCCGCCAATCCAGGTTTCGACCATGTTGAGGTTGTCGTCCAGCACCGCGAAATCGGCGCGGTAGCCGGCGGCGATGCGGCCGTGGGTGGCGGACAGGCCGAGGAAATCGGCCGGCCAGGTGGACGCCATGCGCGCGGCTTCGTCCAGCGACAAACCCAGCAGTTCCACGCAGTTGCGCACGGCCGTGGCCATGTCCAGGGCGGAACCGGCAAACACGCCCTTGTCGGTCTGGCACACGCCATCGACCGCGATGATGGTTTCGCCGTTGAGCACAAAGCTGGGGTTGTCCGCGCCGACCGGCGGCATCGCGTCGGTGACGAGAAACATCTTGCCGCGCGGCTTGGCGGCGATGGCCACGCGCAGGCTGGCCGGCGCCACGTGATGGCCGTCGACGATGATGCCGCACCAGCTGTGCGCGTCTTCCAACGCGGCGCCGACCACGCCCGGTTCGCGGCTGTTGAATGGTGTCATGGCGTTGAACAGGTGCGTGAAGCCGCGCACGCCCACGCCCAATGCCTTGCGCACGGTGGCGTAGTCGGACGCGGTATGCCCGGCCGACACAATGACGCCGTGCGCCAGAAACGCCTCGATGGTGGCCAGCGGCACGCGCTCGGGTGCCAGCGTCAGCAGCGTGACACCGCGCTTGAGCGAGCTGGCCAGCGCCACGTCCTTGGCATCCGGCACGCGGAAAAATTCGGCGTCGTGCACGCCCTTGCGCGCCGGCGCGATGAACGGGCCTTCCAGATGGATGCCGAGGATGCCGGGCACGCCGACGGCAATGGCATCATCCACGGCCTGGATGCCGGCACGCATCACTTCCGGCGTGTCGCTGATCAAGGTCGGCAGCATGGCCGTGGTGCCGAACTTGCGATGCGCCGCGGCAATCGTGCGGATGCCTTCCACCGTCGGCGTCTCGTTGAGCAGCACGCCGCCACCGCCATTGACCTGGCAGTCGATGAAGCCGGGCAGCAGGTAATGGCCTTCCAGATCGCAACGCTCGGCCGCGCGCACGCGCGGATCGGACGGCAGGGCCAGACCGGTGATGCGGCCGGCGTCGACGAGGACGGCAAAACCGTGCTGCAGGCCGTGGCCGGTAAGAACGCGCGCGTTGACGATGGCGGTAGTCATGGGTATTTCCTGAAGGCTTGATGGACGCGCCGGCAAATCGTCGACACGCGCAGACGCGGGTTGATCACGGCCCGCCAATCGCGATGCAAAACGTTGGCGGCGCGCCCGGAGGGTGACGCGCCGCCACGCACACTCAGACCGTTTCGGTCACCTTGTTGAGATACGGCGGCACGTCCGGGTTGTGGCCGCGCGCAAGTGCCAATGCGTTGACGGCCGGATAGAAACTCTGCACGGCCAGCAGCGGCGCGACCAGCGGATGCGGCGCCGGCACGATCGGCAGCGCGTCGGCATCGTTGTCGCCCGGAATGGCCGACCACACGCGCGCGCCGCGCGCACGAAAATCACGCACCGTCGCCAGCGTGCCTTCCAGCGTGCCGTCATCCTGGCCCACGGCCAGCACCGGAAAGCCTTCGCCGACGATGGCCATCGGCCCGTGGCGCACTTCGGCGCTGCTGTAGGCCTCGGCGTGCAGGCCGCTGGTTTCCTTGAATTTCAGCGCCATTTCCTGCGCGGCGCCGAAGCCGAAGCCACGACCCAGCACGAACAGGTTGCGCGCATCGCGCAGGCCGGCCACCAGCGGCGACCAATCGGCCGCCAAAGCGCGGCGCATGGCTTCGGGCGTGTCATGCAGCGCATTGACGAGCGGCGCGCGATCGGCCCAGCGCGCCACCAGATGCAACACCGCGCCCAGCGTGGCGAGGAAGCTCTTGGTCGCGGCCACGCTTTTTTCCGGACCGGCGCGCAGCGGCACGACCCAGTCGGCCAGTTGCGCCAGCGGCGAATCTTCCACGTTGACCAGCGCCACGACACGCGCACCGGCCTTCTGCGCCGCCTCGGCGTTGCGGATCAAGTCCGGGCTTTTGCCCGACTGCGAAGCCACGATGTACAGCGCGTCACGCAGCTGCTGCGGCACGGCGTACACCGACTCGACCGACGGCGAGACCGATGCCGTGACCAGACCCAGTTGCGTCTCGATGGCGTACTTGGCAAACGTGCAGGCGTGGTCGGAACTGCCGCGCGCGCACGTCACCACGAAGCGCGGCGGACGCGCGCGCAGCTCGGCCACCAACTGGCGGATGATCTCGTCATTGGCCGCCAGCTGGCGCTCCAGGACGGCCGGTGCTTCGCCGGCTTCGGCGTGCATGCGAGTGGCATCGGGGGCCGGCAACGGTGACGGCTCGTGGGTCTGGGTCATGGGGATTCCTGTGGAGTGAATGGACGGGCGAGTCAATCGCCTTGCAGCTCGGCCACGAAGTCGTACACGTCGCCGCGGTACCACGAGCGCGAAAACTCGACCACGCGCCCGTCGGCGGAAAAACTGCGCCGCTCCAGCGCCAGGCCGGCACTGCCGACCGGCACCTTGAGCATGTGCGCCTGCTCGGCGCCGAAGTTGACCGCGCGTATGCGCTGCAGGCCGCGTACCGGGCGGCAACCCAGCGTTTCGAGCACGGCGTACAACGAGTCGGTGACCATGATCGGATCATCCAGCACCGCGCGCGGAATGGAGCTGCGCTCGATCGCCAGCGGCTCGTCCGCGCCGTAGCGCAGGCGGTACAGCCGCGCCACTTCGGCACCCGGCGACAGGTTCAGCGCCATGGCTTCTTCCGGCGTCACTTCGCCGATTTCGCGCTCCAGAAACACCGAGCGCGGGTTGAGCCCGCGCGCGCGCAAATCCTCGGTGAAGCTGGTCATGCGCGACATCGGCTTGACGATGCGCTCGGCCACGAAGGTGCCGGCGCCGTGGCGCTGGGTCAGCACGCCGTCCTCGACCAGCCCGGCAATGGCCTTGCGCACGGTCACCCGCGACAACGCCAACTGCCGCGCCAGCTCGCGTTCGCTGGGCAACACCTGGCCCGGCTCGACGGCACCGCGCTCTACCGAGCTGCGGATCGCGCGACGCAGGCGCAGATAAGCCGGAGCGTGACTGCCATCGCTCAGGCGCTGGTATTCATTGAGTAGGACGGCTTCCATGCCGGAAGGATGCCAATAAAATACCAGTTCGTCAATATGGCCTGTATACGTATGCATGCATAAGCAATCCATTGCGTGGTGGTGTTGCAGTGGTATGCTCAACACTCCCTGCACGTCGAGATGATTCGTGAACCACCATCTGAAACCCGTGACAGCCTTCGACATGGCCATCTTTGGTGGCACCGGCGACTTGGCCATGCGCAAGCTGCTGCCGGCCTTGTTCCACCGCTTCGTCGACAGCCAGATCCCCCCCTCCAGCCGCATCATCGGCGTGGCGCGCACCGACCTCACGGCCGCCGCCTACAGCGAGACCGTGGCCGACGCGCTCAAGCGCGCCACCAAGGGCGACGCGGAGCTGGCCAAGCAGATTCCGGCCTTCCTCAAGCTGGTCGACTACAGCCAGCTCGACGCCACCAGCGACGATGGCTGGGACGCGTTCGCCCAGTTGATGCAAAGCGACGACGCCGAGCGCGTGCGCGTGTTCTACCTGTCCACCAGCCCCAGCATCTTCGTCGACATCTGCCAGCACCTGCAGCGCTACCAGCTCAACGAAGGCGCCAGCCGCGTGGTGATCGAAAAACCGATCGGCCACGACCTGGAAAGCGCGTGCGCCATCAACGACGCCGTCGGCGCCGTGTTCGACGAGCACCAGATCTATCGCATCGACCATTACCTGGGCAAGGAAACCGTGCAGAACCTGCTGGCGCTGCGCTTTGCCAACGCCCTGTTCGAGCCGCTGTGGAACGCCGCGCACATCGACCACGTGCAAATCACCGTGGCCGAAACCGTGGGCGTGGAAAAGCGCGGCCCGTACTACGACAACGCCGGCGCGCTGCGCGACATGGTGCAAAACCACCTGCTGCAACTGCTGTGCATGGTCGCCATGGAGCCGCCGTCCTCGTTGGACGCCAACGCCATGCGCGACGAAAAACTCAAGGTGCTGCATTCGCTCAAGCCGATCGACGCCGGCAATGCCGCGCGCTTGACCGTGCGCGGCCAGTACCGCGCCGGCGCGACCAACGGCGGCGCGGCGCCGGGCTATCTCGAAGACCTCGGCCACGACGCGTCGCGCACCGAAACCTTCGTCGCGCTCAAGGCCGAAGTGGGCAACTGGCGCTGGGCCGGCGTGCCGTTCTACCTGCGCACCGGCAAGCGCCTGCCCTCGCGCGTGTCCGAAATCGTGGTCAGCTTCCGTTCGATCCCTTATTCCATTTTTGCCGAAGGCAGTGGCGCCGCCCTGCCCAACAAGCTGGTGCTGCGCCTGCAGCCGGACGAAGGCGTCAAGCTGTGGCTGATGGCCAAGTATCCCGGCCCCGGCGGCCTGCGCCTGACCTGCGTGCCGCTGGACATGAGCTTTGCCAAGGCTTTCGGCGTGGCCCAGCCCGACGCCTACGAGCGCCTGCTGCTGGACGTGGTGCGCGGCAACGCGACGCTGTTCATGCGCCGCGACGAAGTGGAAGCCGCCTGGCAGTGGATCGACCCGATCCTGGCCGCCTGGCAGGCCGACGCCGAGCTGCCGCACGGCTACACCGCCGGCACCTGGGGCCCCAGCGCCTCGGTCGCCCTGATCGAACGCGACGGCCGCACCTGGCACGACGATGACGGCTGCTGAAGGAATCCTCATGAATATCGACTGGCACATCCATTCCGACGACGACACCCTGGCGCAGGCACTGGCCCAGACCGTCGCGACCGATCTTGCCGCCGCCATCGCCGCGCGCGGCCAGGCACTCATCGCGCTGTCCGGCGGCAGCACGCCGCGGCGCTTCATGGAAGCGCTGGCGCAGCAATCCATCGACTGGTCCAAGGTCATCGTGACGCTGGTTGACGAGCGCTGGGTGCCGCCGACGCATCCACGTTCCAACGCCGGCCTGCTGGACAAGCACTTCCTGCGCGACGCCGCCACGGCCGCCCGTTTCGAGCCGCTGTACGTCGACGCCCCGACGCCGGAAAGCGCGCTGCCGACCGTTACCGCGCACGTCAAGGCGCTGCCGCTGCCGTTCGACGTCGTCGTGCTCGGCATGGGCACCAACGGCCACACCGCCTCGTTCTTCCCCGGTGGCGACCACCTGGCCGAAGCGCTCGACCCCAAGGGCGAAGCGCCGGTGCTGCCAATGCGCGCGCCGGAAGCCGGCGAGCCGCGCATCACGCTGACGCTGCCGGTGCTCATCGCCGCGCCCAAGCTGTATTTGCAAATTGAAGGCGCCAAAAAGCGCCACGTGCTGGAAGAGGCGGCCGACGGCGTGGATTACCCCATGCGCGCCGTGCTCGAGGCCGCACCACAACTGCAAGTGTACTGGTGCGAATGATTCGCCCTTTGCGGTAGCGCGTCGCACGCGTGGTGGCAGGAAGCCCGTCCGTTCCTCCGGACAGCCACGCGCGCGGCGCGCCCCCTCAAATCGATCCGCCGCACCCTCAACTGTTCCGAGATCGCCATGGCCACGCTGCATCCTGTCCTCGCCGAAGTCACCGCCCGCATCATCGAACGCAGCCGCGACGGCCGTCGTGCCTACCTCGACCGCATCGACGCCGCACGTGCCAAAGGCCCGCGACGCAGCTACGCCGGCTGCAGCAACCAGGCGCACGGTTTTGCCGCCAGCACGCGTGACGACAAGAGCGCGCTGCGCACCGGCGGCACACCCAACATCGGCATCATCAGCGCCTACAACGACATGCTCTCGGCGCACCAGCCGTACGAGAACTGGCCGGCCAAGCTGCGCGCGCTGGCACGTCAGGCCGGTGCCACGGCGCAGATGGCCGGCGGCGTGCCGGCGATGTGCGACGGCATCACGCAAGGCCGCGACGGCATGCACCTGTCGCTGTTTTCGCGCGAAGTGATCGCGCTGGCCGCGGCCGTCGGCCTGTCGCACGACATGTTCGACGCGGCCGTGTTCCTGGGCGTGTGCGACAAGATCGTGCCGGGGCTTTTGACCGCCGCGCTGAGCTTCGGCCACCTGCCGGCCATCTTCATTCCGGCCGGCCCCATGACCAGCGGCCTGCCCAACCAGGACAAGGCCGCCATCCGGCGCAAGTTCGCCGCCGGCCAGGTCGGCAAGGACGCGCTGATGGACGCCGAGGCGGCGTCCTACCACTCGCACGGCACCTGCACGTTTTACGGCACCGCCAACTCCAACCAGATGCTGATGGAAATCATGGGCCTGCATTTGCCGGGCGCCAGTTTCATCAATCCGGACACGCCACTGCGCGAAGCCCTGACGGCCGCCGCGGTCAAGCGCATCGCCAAGCTCACCGCGCTGGGCGACGACTACACGCCGATCGGCCGCATGCTGGATGAACGCAACTTCGTCAACGGCATCGTCGGCCTGAACGCCACCGGCGGTTCGACCAACCACCTGCTGCATTTGACGGCCGCCGCCGCGATCGCCGGCATCCAGATCACCATGGACGATTTCGACGCCATCTCGCGCGTGGTGCCGCTGATGGCGCGCGTCTACCCCAACGGCTACGCCGACGTGAACCATTTCCACCAGGCCGGCGGCATGCCGTACATCATCGGCAGCCTGATCGACAACGGCCTGCTGCACGCCGACGCGCACACCGTGTGGGGCCCGTCGATGGACGCCTACCGCAACACGCCGTCGCTGGACGATGCCGGCGAACTGACGTGGACCGAAGTCACCGCCAGCGGCAACGAACACATCCTGCGCAGCGCCACCGATCCATTCAGCCCCGACGGCGGCCTGCGTGTGTTGAAGGGCAACCTCGGCTGTGCCGTGATCAAGGTGTCGGCCATGGCCAAAGAGCTGCACTGCGTGGAAGCGCCGGCCGTGATCTTCAACGATCAGGCCGAAGTGGGCGAAGCCTTCGCGCGCGGCGAGCTGGATCGCGACTGCGTCGTGGTGGTGCGCTTCCAGGGACCGCGCGCCATCGGCATGCCGGAACTGCACAAGCTCACGCCGACGCTGTCGGTGCTGCTGGAGCGCGGTTTCCGCGTGGCTCTGGTCACCGACGGGCGCATGTCCGGCGCTTCCGGCAAGGTGCCGGCCGCCATCCACGTCGCTCCGGAAGCCGCCTCCGGCGGGCCGCTGTCCAAGCTGCGCGCCGGCGACATGGTGCGCCTGGACGCCACCAACGGCACGCTGACCGCGCTGGTGCCGGAAACCGAATGGTCCACGCGCACACCGGCCACCTGCAACCTGGCCGAGCATCACGCGGGTACCGGCCGCGAGCTGTTCGCGCTGTTCCGCCAGGCCGCCGCGGGAGCCGACAACGGCGCCGGCATTTTCACCACGCCGATCAACGCCTGACCACTCCGTCCTGTGGGAGCGCGTCGCACGCGCGACGGGTTGGCGTCCCGTACAGACGTCAACCCGTTCCGGTACCGACCAATGCAACTTTTCGCCATCCCCGTCGCGGCTTCCGCCGCTCCTACAAAAGCACCACTTTCCACGCAGGAATTTGCATGACCGACCAAGCCAGCCGCCAACTGACCCTCGAATCCATCCTGCAACTGGCGCCGGTGGTGCCGGTCGTGGTCGTGCATGAACTGGCCCACGCCGTGCCGCTGGCGCGTGCGCTGGTCGCCGGCGGCACGCCGGCCATCGAGATCACGCTGCGCACACCAGTCGCGCTGGACGCCATTCGCGCCATCGCCAACGAAGTGCCCGGCGCGCGTGTCGGCGCCGGCACCGTGCTGACACCGCAGCAGCTGCACGACGCCGCCCGCGCCGGCGCCAGCTTTGCGGTATCGCCGGGCAGCACACGCGCCCTGCTGGACGCTGCCGACGACACGGCCATCCCGCTGCTGCCGGGCGCGGCCACGGCCAGCGAGGTGATGACCCTGCTGGAACGCGGCTACACGCTGCAAAAATGTTTCCCGGCCGCCGCCGTCGGCGGTGTCGACCTGCTGCGCTCGTGGGCCAGCCCCTTGCCGGACGCGCGTTTTTGCCCCACCGGCGGCGTGCGCACCGGCAACGCGCACGATTACCTCGCATTGCCGAACGTCGTGTGCGTCGGCGGCTCGTGGCTGACCCCGCGCGACGCGCTGACTGCCGGGGACTGGAGCGCCGTCGAGGCTTTGGCCCGGGCAGCGGCCGGCCTGCGCTGAGCTGCTCTCAGGCCTGCAACCCAGCCTCATCATCAAGGCAACTGCGCGCGAGACGCTTCAACTGCGCCACCTGCTCGACCGATGGCGGAACCGAAAGCACGCCGTGAAGCGCTGCCGGAACGTGCGCAATCGGATCATCGTCGGCAAACACGTAGTGGTGCAGCAACCCGCGCCATGCCTCGCGCTGTGCCGGTGGCAAATGGCGAAAAGCAAGGATGCAGTGGTACATCGCGGCCGCCTGGCAATCCAGCTCGTAGCCGGGTGAAAAAGCCGGCAACCACCAGTAATTGACCAGCGCGTTGAGTTGGCACAACGATTCCACGTTGTGCCACCACATGGGCGGAATGTAGATCGCATCACCCGGCTCAAGCTCGGCCACCTGCGCCACCGCCAACGCCTCGCGCAAGCGCGGAAACCGCGGGTCATCCGGACGATCAATGCGCGCCATGCTGATGGCCGTGCCGGTCGGAGCAAAATCCGGTGGCCCCAGATACAGATTGGCAGCCTGATCAGGTGGAAACAGCGTGAAACGGCGTTTGCCGCACACCACGCACGCCACGTTGTACATGGAGTCGGAGTGGGCCGGCGTGGTGACATGGTTGCCGATCCAGATGCGCGGCTCGATGTTCGGCGCAAGGAAGGCCAGTCGATGTGCCGTCATGAATCCGGGCAAACACCGCGCCACCTTTGCGCTCTGGATGGCCACCCCGGTACCGTCGCGCACATGGCTGATGCGACCCAGTCGCTTCAGCCCCTCGGTCAGCGGCACCTGAAAGTGGCTGAAGCTGAAGGCCGAGAAATCATCGGCATAACCAACCACCCCGTCGGCAGCCGGCTGCATGACACGTACATCGACGGACTCACCGCTGTCCATCGCGGCCAGCGCCTTGGCAAAGACGCTGTCGGACTGTCGCGCTGCCTGCACGATCGGCCATTGATCGACCAAACCGCGGATCACGATCGGTTGTGGATGTTCTTCGAGCCACTCCGTGCTCAGGGCAAGGGAGGCCGCAGCGTGCTCAACAATGGGGGTCACGGCTTCACGCCCCTTTGCTTGCGTGGGCGCCATCGGCATGATCCAGTGTGTCGCGGATCTGCTGGCACAGCTGTTTGACCAGCGATGGATCAGGTGGCCGCCGCAAGATTCCCTGATGCTCGGCTGGCATGCGGTGCAACGCTTCGCTGTCGTCGAAGACGTAATAGTCCAGAAGCTTGCTCCAACCTTTCCGCTGCGCACTCGGAAGTGCACGAAACGCAAGGATGCAATGGTAAAACGCGGCCAGTTCGTGCCCCGATATATAGCCGTCTTTACGGCTCGGTTTCCACCAATAATTGACCAGCGCGTTGAGCTGCCGCAGCGAATCGACGTTGTGCCACCACAAGGGCGGGATGTAGATCGCGTCACCGGGCTGCAACTCGGCCACCCGGGCCGCATCCAGCGCCTCGCGCAGACGCGGGAAACGCGGATCATCGGGCCGATCGACGCGTGCCACGCTGATGGCCGAACCCGTCGGCGCATAATCGGGCGGGCCGATATACAGGTTTGCCACCTGCTCGGGCGGAAACAGCGTGAACCGCCGCGCACCGCACACCACGCAGGCAATGTTGTACATGGCATCAAAGTGTGCCGGCGTGGTGACCTTGTTGCCAATCCAGATGCGTGGCGCCACCGACGCATCCAGCAAGGGCAGCGCATGGTCGGCCAGCAACCCCGGCAGGCATTGCGCAACCAATGCGCTCTGAATGGCCAATCCGGTTCCGGTCTGCTCGTGGCTGTAGCGCGCCAAGCGACTCAAACCCATGGTCACCGAGACACGATGATGCTCGTAATTGAAGCCCGACATGTCCGCGTTGTAACCAACCACGCCATCGGCTTCGGAGGGCAGCAACAACACATCCACCGGCGCGCCGCTGTCGTGGTTGGCAAGATACTTGGCAAATGCCGTGTCTGACTCATGCGCCTTGCGCACCAACGGCCAGTCAGCCACCAGTCCACGCATCACCAGCGGCCGATCCCGCGCCACGATTTCAGCGACACGCAAACTGCTCGCGTCACCCACGAATTCCTCGATGGCCATCGGTCCGGTCATGGGCTCCGCTTCTTGCCGGACCGGCCTGATGTTTCGGATTCACGAGCCATGTGTGCGCGTGGTGGCGCGGTGGAACCGCGCACCACCAGTTCGGGGCTGAAACCCCGGTTGCGGATGCGTGCGGCCTGCTCGGCATCCAGTTGCGCGATCAACAGGCGCGTCGCGTGGCTGGCAATGGCGGCCGTGGCCTGGCGGGCTGTCGTCAATGCCGGCCACGACTGCTTGGAAAACGGACTGTCCTCGAAACCGGCAATGGACAGCTCGTACGGCACATCCATGCCCGCGGCACGTGCCGCAGCCAGCACGCCGGCGGCAATTTCATCGTTGGAACCGAAAATGGCCGTCGGCCGGTCCGCCAGCGCCAGCAACCGGCGTGCGCCACGGAAACCGTCGTCAAAGGAATAATCGCCCTCGATGATGAGCTTCCGGTCCTGCGCGATGCCGTAATCCTTCAACGCGTCGGCGTATCCCTTGAAGCGTTCGGGACTGGATCGATGCTGTTTGCCACCCCACAAAAAACCGATGCGCGTGTGGCCAAGCTGGATCAGATGCTCGGTGATGCTGTACGCCGCATCGCGGTCATCGACAAACACGCACGGCCCGTCGGCCGGATCTTCCGACGCCGACAGGATGCGCACCAGATTGACGCCGGCCTCGTTCAACTGCGCGATCAGCTTGGGGTTCTCGGACATCGGCGGCGCCAGCACCACGCCGGCCAGACGCGCGCGTTCGGCCAGATCGACCAGCTCCTGCGCCAGCTTCGGCGCCCGCGCGTTGCACGGATGGATCTGCAGGCCGAAGCCCAAATCGCGGCACACCGACAACGCGCCTTCCTGCACCGCGATGATGTAGTACGGGTTGGGGTTGTCGTAGACCAGGCCAATGGCATACGGATGCGCGCTGCGCAGGCTGCGTGCCGACAGGTCCGGCCGGTATCCCAGCTCCTCGACCGCGCGCAACACCTTCTCGCGCGTTTTTTGCTGCACGGAAGCTTCGTTGTTGACAACGCGTGAAACCGTCTTGAGTGATACGCCGGCTCGCGCGGCGACGTCTTTCATGGTGGCCGCCACTGGGGGCCCCTCCCTTGTTGTGCCGATGGCGCCACGCCCCTTCAAGGCAGCCTCGGCTGATGATGGTCAATCCCGTCCGATGCAACTTGCGAAGTTGCGTCGCCGCTGTCGAACCCGCACACGATAGAACGAAACCGGCCGACTCCACACGCATTTGTTTCGTGCATCGGCAACCGGTCGGCCGATGCCATGCCCGACGGCAAGTCTTCGCGCTCCAACGTTCATGCAACACCGGAGCGCTCAAGGATCATCGTTGTCATCAGCTGTCGTCAAGCCCCTTGCACGACGCTGTCATCATTGACGCGAAACGAGTCCAATCCGCCTGCAAACAGGCCCCCGATTGCCGGACTTTGCAGGCAAAGCTCGTGGCCAGGTCACCTGGCAAAACAAGCCATCGGAACGCATGGCCAAGCACAGCAACATATGCAGACAAGACCAGTGGCATGACCAATAGTTCTTGACAACGTTGTCAAAATGAGGCCACACTGGCCACCGTCTTGAAACATTAAAGCAATGTTCACCATGGCCGACGGGAGGGGACCAGTGAGTCAGTTGGCAGGGCAACCCGCCATGACACCAGCCAAAGTGCTGGCTGGCATGCCATTTCTGGCCGCCGACATCGGTGGCACACACGCACGCCTCGGTCTTGTCCGTGGCCGTCCCGGCAGCAGCGAAGTCACCGTGCTGGCCTACGACAAATACAGCTGCGCCGACTACGCCAGCCTCGAAGCCATCATCACCGACTTCCTCGATCACCACGCCCAGGGGCCAGTGGTTTGCGGCGCCTTGGCGTGCGCCGGGTACGTCATCGACGAGGTGGTCATCAACGACAACCTGCCGTGGAAGGTCGCCATCCCGGCGCTGCGCGATGCCCTGCACCTGACCGACGTGCTGCTGATCAACGATTTCGTCGCCGTCGCCTACGCCACCCGCTTCCTCGATCCGACCCAGGCGCTGGTGCTGACGCACCCCGACAACATGGCGCCGCCCGGGCCGCAGGTCGTGGTCGGCCCCGGCACCGGCCTGGGTTCGGCCGTGCTGTTGCCCGGCACCGACGGCCCCAACGTGCTCGCCACCGAGGCCGGCCAGATCGCGCTGGCGCCCGGCACCCCGCTGGAAGCCGACATCCTGCGCGTGCTGGCGCAGGCCGGCGAGCCGGTGTCCTACGAACACGCCCTGTCCGGCCCCGGCCTGACCAATCTCTACAACGCCCTGTGCCAGCTCGACGGCCACGATCCGGCGATGGCTTCCCCCGAAGCCATCACCCAGGCCGCCATCGCCAACGGCGATGCCACCGCGCGTCAGGCGCTGGACGTCTTCTGCGGCCTGCTCGGCAGCTTTGCCGGCGACCTGGCCATGCTCTACGGCGCCACCGGCGGCGTCTGGCTGGCCGGCGGCATCCTGCCGCAAATCCGCGAATTCCTGCTGCGCAGCAGCTTCGTCGAGCGCTTCTTCGACAAGGGCCGCATGCGCGCTTTCCTGGAAAGAGTTCCTGTCCGCCTGATGGAACACGGACAGCTCGGCGTCATCGGTGCCGCCGGCTGGTATCTGGGCCACAACGGTCCGGCCAGCAATGCATCGGGCAAAGCGGCGACAGCGGGAGGTCCCGATGTTCGCCAGTGACAAAACCCGAGGTGTGGGATCACAAAACCCAGCCACACCCGTTCAGCCACCCCGGAGGGGAGATACCATGACTTACCGCAAAACCATGCTTTCGGCGAGTATCGTCGCGGCGCTGATGTTTACTGGCGCTGCCTTCGCCGCTACAAATCAGCCTGTGCAGCCGCAGGATGCCGCGTCGCAGGATTCGTCGTCACAGCAGACTGCCGCCCAAAAGAAGGCGCAGAAGCTCGATACCGTCACCGTCGTCGGCATTCGTGATTCCGCCGCGTTGTCGCTGCAGTTGCAAAAAGCGGCTGTCTCCGACATCAACGTCGTCACCGCCGAGGACATCGGCAAGCTGCCGGCCAAGAACGTGGCCGACACCCTGCAGGCGGTACCGGGCATCCAGTTGCAAACCGGCAGTGCCGGCGAAGGCGGTTTTGACGAAAACGACCGTGTCAGCCTGCGTGGCACCCCGCCCAGCATGACCTTGACACAGATCAACGGCCATACCTTGGCCAGCAGTGACTGGTTCATTCTGAACCAGACAGCTACCGTCGGCCGCAGCATCAACTATGGCCTGTTGCCTTCCGAAGCCGTCGCGGAAGTTGTGGTGCACAAGTCATCCGAAGCCAAGCTTACTGAAGGTGGCGCCACCGGTACGGTCGACGTCATCACGCGCCGCCCGCTGCAATTCAAGAAGCCGATCACGTTCCACGCTTCGGTGGGCGCCGTGTATTCCGACTTGCCGAAAAAGAGCGATCCGCAATTCAGCGCCCTGTTCAACTACAAGAATGACGCCGGCACCTTCGGCATTTTGGCCCAGGCCTTCTACGAGAAGCGCCAACTGCAGCGCGACGGCCAGGAAATCCTTGGCATGTCGCAAATTACGGCTGCAACGCCATTTGCGGCCGGTCACCCCGACTTGGTCGGTGCATACCTGCCGTCCCTGTTGGATAGTGCTTTGTTCACGCAGAAGCGCGTGCGCAAGGGCGGTATGGTCAACATCGAGTTCCGTCCGACCGACGACCTGACAATTGATTTCGAAGCCTTCAAGAGCAAGATGAAGGCCGACAACCTCAACCGCAGCCTCAGCTTCTGGGGCGTACAGGCACTGAATGCCAATTCGACAATCAGCGACTACGCGATCAAGCACAACCTGCTGACCAACGCCACCTTCACATCAACCGATCCGAGTGGTCAAAGCCTGCTGGGCGTGTATGACCAGATCGGTCGTCCGGGCGCCTCGGCATCCACCGGCTACGTGACCGGCGACGTGAATTGGAATGTCACGGACAACTTCAGCCTGCATGCGCAAGCCGGTACCACGGAGGGCCATGGTCGCAGCCCGGTACAGAACGTGCTTGAAACCAACATCTACGCGACCGGGGCCAGCTACGAAATGCGCGGCCTGGGCCAAGGCGCCAACTGGACCCTCGGCGACAATCAGTTCAGCCAGCCGACCAATGGCTCCCACAACACCGCCTTCGGCTGGATCTTCGGCGATGGCGGCATCGACGTGAAGAGCGAGTCGAAGTGGCTCGCCCTGGACGGTACGCTTGATTTCTTCAACGCCGGCCCACTGGAGTCGTTGGACTTCGGTACGCGCTACGAGAAGAACACCAAGGGTAACGGCATGGACTTCGGCCAAGGACCGCTGGGGGGCACAGATTACGCCACTGCTTGGGAATCGCTGCCGGTCAATTCGACCTATCCGAGCAACTTCAACAGCACGCTCGGCATTTCGGGCCCGCAGAGCATCTGGTACCTCAGCCAGAGCCAACTGGCGCAATACAACGCTGGCCACGTGAATCGCACCTTGGGCAGCAACGGTGTGTATTCCACCGATCCGGCTGATGGCGGCATTTCACGCTTCAACCCGGGCAACGTTTACTGGGTGCATGAAAAGGACACGGCGGTCTACTTGCAAGCCAACTTCGCCGGCAACAACTGGTCCGGCAATGTCGGCGTGCGCTACGTCCACACCAACCAGAACGTGCAGTACACCGCAACCACGCAGGCCGAGACGAAGACGCAAGGTCCGTACTACTCCGCGTTCTACCCGAACGGCTACTTCCTCAACTTCCACCAGTACAACTACAACAAGGTTTTGCCGAGCGTCAACCTCAAGTACCACATCTCGCCGAACGTGGTTGCCCGCACTGCTTGGTCGCAAACGCTGACGCGCGCTGACTACTCGGCCTTGTCCGGTGCTCTGTCGTTGTCCGATCCAATCTTGACCGGTACCGGCGGCAACCCGAACCTGAAGCCGCTCATTTCGACCAACTTCGATACCGGTTTGGCATGGTACTTCGCCCCTCGCGGCCTGTTGTCGATCGACGTGTTCAACCAGCAGCTGCACAACTACGTTGATTTCAAGGATGTTGACGAGACGTTCAAGAACCAGACCGCTTCCGGTACCGGTCCGAACGTGTTCGACGTCTACAAGGTCAGTATTCCGGACAACATCGACGGCCATGTGCGCGGCGTGGAACTGGATTGGCAGCAGCCCATCGGCGAGCACTTCGGCACCTTGGCCAACTACACGTTCACCACTGGTGAAGCTGATGGTGGCCGCCCGTTGCAAGGCCTGTCCAAGACGACGTTCAACGTGGGCGGTTACTTTGAAAACGCCAAGTGGCATGCCCGTATCAACTACACGTACCGTTCCTCGTACTACGCCGGCCCGGATCGTGGCGGCGACTTCTACATGGAAGGCACGGGTTATCTCTCGGCCCAGATCGGCTACGACGTGACCAAGTGGCTGTCGCTGAACCTGGTCGGACGCAACCTCAACAATCCAACGCTCAAGTACTACGTGCAGAGTGACAGTTTCGGCAAGGCCCCACGTTCGTTCTATGTCAATGGCCGTCAGTACTACCTGACCGCCAATTTCAAGTTCTAACCGTTTGATGCGAACTGCGCACACGGACGTGTGCATCCTCCCCACGGGTTCGGAGCTTGCGTTCCGGACCCGCTTTTTTTGGGCAGGCCGCCGCGCCATCGACTATGGTTGCAACAACCTTTGCTCCATGTCCCGATCCCGCTTTCGATGTCGCACATATGGCCGTAAATACGTCCAAGACAGATTTTTCACTCGATCACCAACCTCATTCAAAACGCTTCACCGGGAGACCTTCATGCCCAAAACACGCCTGCTGCTGGCCGCACTGATTCTTGCCGGAACCTCATGCGTTGCCCTGGCGGCCGACACGGCGCCGGCATGGTCGATCATCCCCGCTCCGGCCACGGAACAGCCGGCCAGTCATGGCGTGGTACACGTGTCTGCCGGCGATTCCGTCAGCGTGACCGGCGCACCGTCGACGCAAGCCACCGTCATCGCGCAACGCTTCATCAAGCTGGTCGCGGCAACGCGGCAGCTCAAGCTGGCCTATGCGCCGCAAGATGCCAATGCACGCATCATGTTCAATCTTGATCCGGCTGCTGCCATCAAGAGCAAGGCCGGCTACCGCATCGCCATTGGCCACGGGCAAATACGCATCACCGCGCGCACCCCGCGCGGCCTGTTCTACGGCGGCGTCACCGCCTGGCAGCTGCTCACCTCCAACCCGGTCGGCCACGGCGCCGCCACGGTGGCCGACGGCCGCATCGCCGACCACCCGCGCTTTGCCTGGCGCGGACTGATGCTCGATTCGGCGCGCCATTTCCAGTCCGTCGCCGACATCAAGAAGCTCATCGACTGGATGGCGCTGCACAAGCTCGACGTGCTGCATTGGCACCTCACCGACGATCAGGGCTGGCGCTTGCAGATCAAGCGCTATCCCAAGCTCACCCGTGAAGGCGCGTGCCGCAAGGCCGTCGGCCCCGATGCCGCGCTGACCGGCGGCCCGGACAAGCCGTACTGCGGTTTCTACACGCAGGACGAGGTGCGCGAACTGGTCAAATACGCCGCCGCGCGCTTCATCACCATCGTGCCCGAGATCGAGATGCCCGGCCACGCGCAGGCCGCGTTGCATGCCTATCCCGACCTCGGCGTGACCGGCAAGCGCCCGCCGGTGTCGACCGACTGGGGCATCAATCCGTGGCTGTACGCACCGGACCAGCGCTCCATCACGTTCCTGGAAAACGTGCTGAACGAAGTGATGGCCTTGTTCCCGTCCAAATACATCCACATCGGCGGCGACGAAGCCATCAAGACGCAATGGGAAGCCTCGCCAGTGGTGCGCGCCAAGCTGAAAAAGCTGGGCCTGAAAGACATGAACGCGCTGCAAAACCGCATGATGGGCAAGATCGGCGCCTACCTTGCCGCGCATGGCCGCACCATGGTCGGATGGGACGAAATTCTCGATGCCAAGCTGCCGTCCGACGCGGTGGTAATGAGCTGGCACGGCGTGGACGGCGCGGTGAAGGCCGCCGAGCAAGGCCACGACGCCATCCTGTCACCCTCACCGTTGCTGTATCTGGATCATGTCAACTCCAGCGCGCACGACGAGCCGGCCGCGCGCCCGCAAGTGGAAAGCCTCAAAGACATCTATACGTTCAATCCGTCGCCGGCGTCACTCACGCCGGCGCAGGCGCGGCACATCCTCGGCGTGCAAGGCAACCTGTGGACCGAGTACATGCCCACCTTCGCGCGCGACCAGCACGCCATCTTTCCGCGCATGGCCGCGTGGGCCGAAGTGGCGTGGTCGCCGGCCACGGCCATCGACTGGAACAGCTTCATCGCGCGCATGCCGGCGCAAGTGGCACGCGACCAGGCATTGGGCATCGCCTATGCCGACAGCGCCTGGGCGCCGCGTTTCCATTTGGCGGCCGAGCACGACAAGATCCGCGTCACGCTGACCAACCAGGTCGCGCGCGGCGCCATCCACTACACGCTCGACGGCAGCCGGCCCCAACCGACCTCGCTGCCCTATACCGGCCCATTCACGCTGCCAGGCGACCGCACCACCACGCTCAAGGCCGCCACGTTCACGGCCAGCGGCCTCGAACTGGCCGCGCCGCGCACGCGCCACATCAACGCCGAATCGCTGCTCACGCGCAACAGCGATCAGCTGTCCACCTGCCCCACACCCAAAAACGGCACGTCCATCGCCTTGCGCATCGAGGACGACCGCCCGCTCACGGGCCGGCGTCCGGTGTACAAAGTCGACATCGGCAACACCTGCTGGCTGTGGAAAAACGCGCCGCTGGACGGCGTCAAGCGCATCAGCGTGACTGTCGGCAACCTGCCGTTCAACTACGCCATCCCGTACGTGTACGCCAAGGTGACCGCGCGCCCTGAAGCCACGCCGCACGGTGAAATAGACGTCCATCTGGACAGCTGCACCGGCCCGCGCATCGCCCGTTTGCCGTTGGACAAAGCCGCAAAAACATCATTGCCGGCCACCCTGGACGCCACGCTTTCCAAACCTGTCAGCGGCGATCACACACTGTGCCTGATCGCCACCGGCGACCCGCGCAATGGCACCATCTGGGCTGTCGATACGGTTCGACTCATATCGTCAAAACACTGAATAGTTCCCGAGCATCAGCATCCAGAAAAAGGGACAAGCTCTGCCATGATGTAAAACTCATGCACGCAAACCTTGTCCCAGCAACGCTCCACAACCATCAAACGCATTTTTGCTTTACTGCACATGTGGTGATCATGGCCACAACAGCAAACATTTCGCAAAAAGCCAGCTAGTGCTGCTGCCTATTCGCCATGCTGCTCATCTGATGTGCCTTCACTGCGTTCAATGCCCTCAGATCGGCGACCTGTTGCGCACTTTTGCTTTGCGGAAGTGACAATGCGAATTTTTTATGCAGACCCGTACCATTAACTATCCAGTGCAAGTTTCCCAAGGGTTCCGGGTGGGCCCTCACGTAAACAAATTTGTATGCATCAGGATTGCTCTTGCTCGGCTCAAGATTGAAAATCATGACAAATTGACTAGCCTTGGGTTTGCCGTTTTTGTCCCTCGCCGGTGCCGTGACCATCTTGTGAACGATCTTTTCCAGATCCGCCTGCTGTGCAGACGCCAAATCGATGGCCGGGTCCACCTTGGTTACTTTGCCGTTGGCGTTGACAGCCACCAGCACCGGCAACGAGTGGTCGCTTCCGTTCACACCGATCTCTTGAGCATGACCGGAACCACTTTGTGCAGCCAAGGCACTGCCAGCACACATCAGCCCCAACAACATCATTGCAGAAAGCTTCTTCATCGATCCTCTCCATCTCTCCCAAGACGAGCTTCAAGCCTACTACACTTGATTACGCTTGAGCATGTACGCACTTGCCGGTGATTTCCTGGCAATCCTGGTCACTCAAAACGGCCATCGAACGAATCCCTTCTCACGTTTTGTCGAAAGACCTTCCGGAGCTTTGGCAGCGGAAAACCGATGAACCAGTTCACCCTGCTGGGCCAGCGCCGCTTCGGCCCGTTCTTCATCACCGAGGCGCTGGCCGCGTTCAATGACAACGCTTTTCGCTATGCCATGGTCGGCATGGCGACGTTCGAGATGGCGTTGTCGCGCGGTGCGCTCAACAGCTATATCAATCTGGCGCTGGCGCTGTTCATCCTGCCATTTTTCGTACTGTCGGCCTGGGTCGGACAGGTGGCCGAAAAGTTCGAGAAGGCGCGCTTGATCGTCTGCATCAAGGTGCTGGAAATCGTCACCATGGTGCTGGCCGGCGTGGGCTTTCTGACCGCCAACCTCGACCTGCTGCTGGTCGTGCTGCTTTTGATGGGCGTGCTGGCCACGGCGTTCAGCCCGATCAAGTATGCGATCGTGCCGCAGGTGTTGAGCGACGCGGAACTCACCGGCGGCAACGGCCTGGTGCAATCAAGCACGTCGCTGGCGATCCTGACCGGCAGCCTGGCCGGCAACGCGTTGATGGCCGTGCCGCGCATCGGCCCGCTGCTGGCAACCGGCGTGGTGCTGGCGGTTGCCCTCGCCGGACTGGTGTCGAGCCTGTTCATTCCCAAGGCGCCGGCCACGGCGCCGGAACTGAAATTCAACTTCAATCTCGTCGGCGAAACCGCACGCCTGATCGGCCACGTGCGCCATGAACGCACGGTGTTCTGGGCCGTGATCGGCGTGTCGTGGTTCTGGTTTTTCGGCGCCACGCTGACCACGCAGGCACCTGCCTACGCGCGCGACTATCTGGGCGGTGATGCCAGCGTGCTGAACCTGGTGCTGGTGCTGTTTTCGGTCGGCGTCGGCATCGGCTCACTGTTGTGCGAGAAACTCTCGCATCGCCGGCTCAATCCGGGCCTGATGCCGCTGGGCGCGCTGGGCATGTCGGCGTTCGGCATCGACCTGTATTTTGCCCGCCCCGCACGCAGCGAGGTGGGCGGTCTGGACTGGCTGGACGTGTTGCACGGCGCCGGCGGCTGGCACATCGCGCTAGACCTGATCCTGGTCGGCGTGTTTGCCGGGCTGTACATCGTGCCGATGTTCACGCTGGTGCAGCATCGCAGCGAGCCGCACCGGCTGTCGCGCGTGATCGCCGGCAACAACGTGTTCAATTCGCTGTTCATGGTGCTGGCTGCCGCGCTGGGCATCGCTGCGCCGCATCTGGGTTTGAACGTGCCGCAGCTGATTGCCGTGGTGTGCCTGCTCAACCTGCTCGTGCTGGCGTTGCTGTGTTGGCGGGTGACGGAGTTTTGGCAACGCTTCGTGGACTGGTGCCGACGCCGCCCGTCGCCGCCTCACGCCTAGAAACACGCCTGTGGACAGGAGCACAGTACCTCGCCATCGCGCACAGGTGCGCTCCTACGGTTGGCGGGCATCACCCGAACCCCTTCCACTACAATGCCCACCCGGCGGATCACCGCATCCGTCGTCTGTTTTTGTCTGGAAAGTTGCATGCTGCCACCGATTGAAAACCGCATTGCCGATGCCATCGCCGCCCGCGCCGAACAGGTCCGCGCCGCCGTTGCCCTGCTGGACGAAGGCGCCACGGTGCCGTTCATCGCCCGCTACCGCAAGGAAGTCACCGGCGGTCTGGACGACACGCAATTGCGCCTGCTCGAAGAACGCCTGCATTACCTGCGCGAACTGGAAGAACGCCGCGCGGCGGTGCTGGCCAGCATCGACGAACAGGGCAAGCTGACCGACGCGCTCAAGGCCGACATTGTCGATGCCGACACCAAATCGCGTCTGGAAGACCTGTACCTGCCGTACAAGCCCAAACGCCGCACCAAGGCACAGATCGCGCGCGAGGCCGGCCTGCAACCCTTGGCCGACGGCTTGCGCGATGACCCGTCGATCGCACCCGAAGAACGCGCCACCGCGTTCGTCGATGCCGACAAGGGCGTGGCCGACGCCAAGGCCGCGCTGGACGGCGCGCGCGCCATCGTGATGGAAGAACTGGCCGAAGACGCGACACTGGTCGGCGCGCTGCGCGAATGGGTGTGGGACGGCGGCGCCA
>DASVGR010000007.1:0-54208 GCA_036379395.1 Rhodanobacteraceae bacterium
CGTCATCAAGCAGAAAGCCCTGCTCGTCGCAGGGCTTTCCAGTCATGTCCGGCATGACGGCCAGCGCGGCTTTCGTCATTCCGGCAGCGATGCGAAACTTGCGGTATCCGCTACTTGCGCCGCGTACCGGCGCGGCGCGGCCCACTCTTGGCGACGGTCTTGCCTTCCACGTGCACGCGCGCATGATGCGGGCGCGCATTGCCGTGGCTGCCGCGATAGATCTTGCCGCGGGTCGTGCGTCGATCACCCTTGCCCATTTTTGCCCCTCCGATGCGGGTCAACGCCGGGCATGCCGGCGGCGGTGCCGAAATGGCACTGCCTTGGCATCGTAGCATCCCCTGAAACGGGTGATCAGGACGCGCTGACGCACGCGTGCGGCCGGTGCCGCGAATAACGCAGGTTGACCAAATGCGCGCAGGCCACCAACGTGCCGCCGATGGTCACCATGACGGTATGCATCGCCACGGCGGTATCCAGATCGACCATCACGCCGGCAACCAGCAACAGCAGACCCGGCGCGGCGATCGACAACGGCAAGCGCCGGCCGTGGCGACGATAGCCATGCACCAGCGCCACGCCGGCCAGGGAAGCCGCGCACAGCACGAATACGCGCTCGAACGTGTGCCCGGCCAGAAAACCCAGCCCCAGCAACGGCAGCAAGGCCAGCACGAACGGCAGCGCGGCGCAATGCACGGCGCACAACAGCGACGCGGTGGCGCCGACGCGGTCGGCCACGTGCCAGCCGCGATGGGAACGGGTTTCCGCCATGGGGACGATGATCAGCACACAAGCAGGGATGCGTACTTTATAACATTTCACCGATGACGCAAGGGCCTTCCCTCAAACGCGGCCCATCACCGCGATATCGCCGCGATGGGAAACCCCATGCACCGACGCGGCTCAGTGCGCGCTGCCGCGATATTTGAGCTCGCCGGCTGTCACGCGGATGTCCAGGCGGTTTTCCGGCGGCGCCATCGGGCAGGTGGCAAACGCCGTGAAGCAGCATGGCGGGTTGTAGGCGCGGTTGAAATCCAGCACCACCGCGTCCTCGCGCAACGGCTCGGTGTACAGGAAACGCGCCGCGCCGTAGGTTTCACGCCCCGAAGTGAGATCGGCAAACACGATGAAATGTTGCGTTTCGTCCGGACTTTCACGCACGGCCAACAGTTCGAAACGACGGCCGTCGCGTGCGAACGTGGCCAGCCCCGCCACCGGATGACGTTCCAGCGTGCCGATGGCCGTGACCATTTCCAGCGCGTGCCCCGGCTCGGCCGGCTGCCAGGTCGCCTCGATGCGCCAGGACGGATCATCGGGAAAATGCTCCAGCCCCAGAAAATGCTCGCGCGTGGAGGCATGCGCGTGCTTGATGCGCAGGCCGACGTGGTCGCCGCGGCGAACCAGGTAAAAGCTGACGTCACCGGCACTGACCACGGTCGGCTGCGGTTGCTCGTCGTCCAACAGCAAGGCCCCGGTGGCGGCCATGCCGTTGACGAGGCCATGGGCCTGCGGATCGAGACGAAGGCGCGCGTTGCCGTCGCCATCCAGTGTCACCGTGCCGAAATGCGCCGGCAGGTCCGCCACCACGATGGCGTTGTCCGGCGCGCTGCCCAGCGTGTTTTCGCCGACCGACAGCCACGGCAGGCCGACCAGGGTCAACCAACCGTCGGGGGCGGTCAGACGGGCAAGTCGGCCTTCGCGCCAGATGGCAAGGTCGCGGGCAAAATCGGTCGTGCTCATGGGATGGCTCGAATGGTTGATCAACGACCGCGCAGGAACAGGCGGTCCAGTTCGTCCAGGCGCAATTGCACCCAGGTGGGGCGGCCATGATTGCACTGGCCGGAACGCTCGGTGGCTTCCATGTCGCGCAGCAAGGCGTTCATTTCCGGCACGGTCAGGCGTCGTCCGGCGCGCACCGCGCCGTGGCAGGCCATGGTGGAAAGCAGTTCGTTTTCCAGTTCTTCCAGCCGGCGCGAGCGGCCGTGCTCGGCCAGTTCGCCGAGCACGTCACGCACCAGTTGCGCCACGTCGGCGCCTTCCAGCAAGGACGGAATGCGACGCGCCACGACGGCCGACGGCCCGCTGCGCGACAGCTCCAGTCCCCAGCCGGCCAGCGCCTCGGCGTATTCCTCGGCCGCCGCCGCCTCGCGGCTGGACACGGCCACGGACAGCGGCACCAGCAATTGCTGCGAACGCAGGTTGCACGTCGTGCGGCCGGCCTTGAGGCGCTCGTAGGTGATGCGCTCGTGCGCCGCGTGCATGTCGACCAGGATCAGCCCGTGCGCGTTCTCGGCCAGAATGTAGATGCTTTTGAGCTGCGCCAGCGCGTAGCCCAGCGGCGGCACCTCGGCCGCGTCGTTGGCCGGGTCGAACGAGGTGGACGGCAGGTTGTAAGCCGGCGTGGCCTGGCCCATCAGGGCGGCGTAGTCGGCCAGCGGCTCGTCGCGCACGCCCTGCCCCAGCGCCAGCGGCGCCTGGCCGCGCCAGACACCGCCATTGCCGCCGCCGCTGCCGTAACGTATCGGCAACCCCGGTGGCGGTGCTTCGGCGGGAGCGGCGCGCAAGCCTTCCGGCAAGGTGCCGGCCGGCAGCGATGCCACCGCTCCGGCGCGCGTGTCGGCCAGGGCTTCGTGCAGGCTGCCAAACAGGAAATCGTGCACCAGACGCTGCTGGCGAAAGCGCACTTCGTGCTTGGCCGGGTGCACGTTGACATCGACGCCGGCCGGATCAAGCACCAGAAACAGCACGAACACCGGATGCCGGCCGTGGAACAGCACGTCGGCATAGGCCTGGCGCACGGCATGGGCGACCACGCGGTCCTTGACCATGCGCCCGTTGACGAAGAAATACTGCTGGTCGGCCTGCGCGCGCGAGGCGGTCGGCAAGCCGACCCAGCCGTAAAGGTGCATGCCGGCGCCCTGTTGCGCCACGTGCAGACAGCGCCCGGGAAACTCCGGCCCCATCACCTCGGCCACGCGCACCAGCTCGGCCTTCTCGTCCACGGCCGGCTTGAACAGGCGCAGCGGCTTGCCGTTGTGGCTCAGGCGAAACTCAACCTCCGGATGCGCCAGCGCCAGCGTCTTGACGAGATCGTCGATGTGGCCCATTTCGGTGCGCTCGGCGCGCAGGAACTTGCGCCGGGCCGGCACGTTGTGGAACAGGTCGCGCACCTCGATCGTGGTGCCCGGCGGATGCTGCGCCGGCCGTGCCTCGCGCAGGCCGCTGGCCGCGGCTTCCACGCGCATGGCCAACTCGCTGCCGGCCGGACGCGACGTGAGCGCAAAACGCGAAATCGACGCCATCGACGCCAGCGCCTCACCGCGAAAACCCATCGTCGCCACGTGTTCCAGATCGTCGAAACTGGCGATCTTGCTGGTGGCATGCGCGGCCAGCGCCAAAGGCAACTCGTCCGCCGCGATGCCGCAACCGTCGTCACGCACGCGGATCAGGCGCGAGCCACCAGCCTCGATGTCGATCTCGATGCGGTGCGCACCGGCATCCAGGCTGTTCTCGACCAGCTCCTTGACCACGGACGCCGGGCGTTCGATGACTTCGCCGGCGGCGATCTGGTTGACAAGTTCGAGCGAGAGCGGACGGATCGAAGGCATGGCCCAAGGATAAGGCCAATTGCCACGCGCACAACCGTGCGCCGGCTCAGCCGGCCGGAATGGTCAGCACGGCACCGGCCTGCAACAGGTTGCCGTTCAGATCGTTGGCCGACTTGATGGCATTGATGCTGACGCCATAGCGTTTGGCGATGCCGGACAAGGTGTCGCCACGCGCCACTTTGTAACTGCCGGGATTGCCGGACGAACTGTCGTTGCTGGCCAACTCGCCGCGCTTGCGCTGCAGTTGCAACGCGAACCACGTGCCGCGCGGCGGCGTGGTCTCGAAATAGTGCTTCACACCCGCAAGGATGGCGTGCGCCAGCTTTTTGCGATAGGTGGCCGATTCGAGCTTGCGCTCGCCCACGGGATTGGTGATGAACGCCGTCTCGACCAGGATCGACGGAATGTCCGGCGAGCGCAGCACCACGAAGTTGGCGCGCTCGATGTGGTCGCGGTGCGTCGGTCCCAGCCGGGCCAGGTTGGTCAGCACGCTGCTGGCGATTTCGGTGCTGGCGCGGATGGCGTAGGTCTGCTGCATGTTGAGCAACACCTTGGCCAGCACGTGGTCGTGCGGATTGGCGCCGTTCAGCAGATCCGAACGGTTCTGCGAATCGGCCAGCCAGCGCGCCGCCTCGCTGACGCGTCCGTGCGTGGACAGCACCCACACCGACGAGCCGCGGGCGTCACTGGAACGGTAGGCGTCAGCGTGGATGGAAACGAACATGTCGGCATGATGCTTGCGCGCGATCATGCGGCGCTGCTTGAGGCCGACGTAGTAATCGCCCTTGCGCGTCAGGACCGCCGTCATGCCGGGCTGGGCGTCGATCAGTTTGGCCAGGTCGCGCGCCACTTCCAGCGTGATGGTCTTTTCGTGCGTGCCGTTCGGCCCGGTGGCGCCGGGGTCGGTGCCGCCATGGCCGGCATCGACCGCCACGACCACCTTGCGCGCGCCACGCATCAATGCGGCGGCGCCCAGCGTGGACAATCCCTTGCCGCTGCCGCTGTCGTTGCCATCAACCTTGGCCACCTTGCCGGCCGGATACAGATCGACCACCAGGCGATAGCCGGCCTTGCCATCCGGCTCAAGCAAAAAGCTGCGCGGATGCGCCGATGCAGCCAGGTCCAGCACCACCCGCACGCCATCCTTGCCGTGGCGACCGGTGCGAATGTCCTTCAGCAACCCGCGACTCGCGGCATCGGCAAAACCATGGGCCAGCTGGCTGTCGCTGAAATCCAGCACCACCCGCCCGGGGTTGGCCAGCTGGAACAGCTTGTATTTGACCGGGCCGGACAGTTCGAACACGGCCCGTGTGCGTGTGGCACTGGCCGACACCTGCACCTGGTCAATCTGCGCGGCCTGAACGGGGCACGTGGACACCAGGACCGCCAAAACGGCCCAAAGCAAGCACGCACTCATGTGACGAAAGCCCCTCATGGGGCAAATTGAACCGCAATCATTCCGTGATTGCAAGATTAAATCCCTTTGTAATCCGCCACCTGGACAGGCTTTGTCAATTATGCGTCAGGTCATCCATGCAAGCATCCGATTCTGTTGACATACATCGGCCACACGTCTGTCGGACGCTTTCATAAAATTATCAAGCAGATAACCGCGCCACCACGGCTTCACCACGCGCATTGCACGCATCGAAACGGGCGCGGCGACCGTCACCGGCATGCACCAGATGCAGGACAAGATCGGGGTCGGGCAAGGTGCCGGCGCCGTGTTGCGGCCACTCGACCAGCACCAGCGCACCCGGCTCGGACAAGGCATCCAGCCCCAGCCATTCCAGCTCGCCCGGATCGGCGATGCGGTACAGGTCCAGATGCCAGGCCCGGCCGTGCGGCAGCGGGTAGGACTCGATCAGCGTGTAGGTCGGGCTCTTGACGCGCTCGCCCACGCCCAGTGCGCGCAACAGGGCGCGCGTGAAGGTGGTCTTGCCGACGCCCAGATCGCCGTCCAGATACACCACCAGCGCGCCGTCCAGCGCGCCGGCCATGCGCCCGGCCAGGGCTTGCGTTGCCGCTTCGTCAGGCAGCTCGATGTCAACCATGTCAATCGTCCAGACCATTGATGAGGCGGCGCAGCGGCGCCCACAAATCGCTGGCCAGCAAGCCTCGTTCGCCGGCGCGTGCCGCGATGTCGCCGGCGCGCGCGTGCAACGAGGTGCCGGCGCAAGCGGCTTGCCATGCGGGCAGATGCTGCGCCAACAAACCGGCGATGATACCGCTCAGGGCATCGCCCATGCCGCCGCTGGCCATGCCGGGATTGCCGTCGGGACACACGCCAAGGCGCCCATCCGGCGCGGCCACCACGCTGCCGGCCCCCTTGAGCACGATGACGGCCGCATAACGCCGAGCCAGTGTCTGTGCGGCGGCAAAGCGGTCAGCTTGGACAGTGGCGATGTCGCAGCCCAGGAGGCGCGCGGCTTCACCCGGATGCGGCGTCAGCACCACTTCGCGGCCGGCAAACGCGCACGGATCGGCGGCCAGCAAATTGAGGCCGTCGGCATCGATCAGCAGCGGCAGGGGCGATGCCACAGCCGCCGCGTACAACGCCCTGCCCCACACCTGCTGACCCAGTCCCGGTCCGACGGCCAGCACACTGGCCCGCGCCAGCAGCGGCGGCAACGCGTCCGGCGCATCGATGCCATGCACCATCAACTCCGGACGCGCGGCCAGCAAGGCCGTGACGTGCTCGGGCCGCGTCGCCACACTCACCAACCCCGCGCCGGTGCGCAATGCCGCTTCGCCGGCCAGGCGCACGGCGCCGCCCGTGCCGCGATCACCGCCAATCACCAGCACATGGCCGTAACGCCCCTTGTGGCTGTCACGCGGGCGCGGCGGCAACGGTTCGGCACGCAGCAGGACGGCATCGGCTGCTTGCGTCGACCAGACCAACGCCGGCAAATCCAGCGTGTGCAGGCTCAAGGCGCCGCAGGCATCGGCCGCCATGCCGGTGAACAGGCCGCGCTTCCACGCCACGAACGTGGCTGTGGCCTCCGCATGCACCACGTCTCCCGCGGCGTGGCCGGTATCCGCATCCAGCCCCGACGGCACGTCCAGCGCCAGCACCGGCCGACCGCCGGCCTGAATGGCCTGCACCGCCTCGGCGGCGGCGCCATGCAGCGGCCGGGTCAGGCCGCTGCCGAACAGGGCATCGACCACCACGTCCGTATCGGCAAAATCCGCCGTTGTCCACGTTGTCGCAACCGTTCCGCCGGCGTCCAGCCAGGCTTGCCTGGCCAATGCCGCATCACCACGCGAAGCGTCGGACAAGGCCAGCACGCGCACCTCGCACCCGGCGCGTTGCGCGGCCAGCGCCAGCAAAAAGCCATCGCCGCCGTTGTTGCCGGGGCCGCAAATGACGGTCACACGATGTGCCCGCGGCCAGCGTTGCACCAGCACGTCCCACGCGGCCTGCGCGGCACGCCGCATGAGCTCGGGCCCCGGAATGCCCAGCACGTCGATGGCATGCGCGTCCAGCGCGCGCACCTGGGCGGTGGTGAAAAGCAGTCGGTCGGCAGCGATGGTCGTCATGCGTTGCAGCATAGTCCGCCGGGCACCTCGCCGGCCGGATTGAGCCGCATCAGGGCAGGACGAGACATGTCACGCCAAGCTTGGCGGCATCGCCCGCCCGGCGCGCTTTTACAATGTGCCCATGCCCGAAACCGTTTCCACCATTGACCACGCCGCCCTGGCCCGCGACATCAAGCGCTGGGCGCGCGAGCTGGGGTTTGCCGATTGCGGCATCACCGACACCGACCTGTCCAGGGACGAAGTGGGCCTGCAGCATTACCTGGCCGCCGGCCACCACGGCAAGATGGCGTGGCTGAAGGATCGCGCGCACATGCGCGCGCATCCGGATGAACTTCATCCCGGCACGATTCGCGTCATTTGTGTACGCATGAATTACGCGCAGTCGGACATCAAGCAATCGTGGGACGTCGTCCACGACAGCGAAAAAGCCTACATCTCGCGCTACGCGCTGGGCCGCGACTACCACAAGCTGATGCGCAAACGCCTGCAAAAACTGGCCGACCGCATCCGGGCCGAGATCGGCGAGTTCGGCTATCGCGCGTTTTGCGACTCGGCCCCGGTGATGGAAAAATCGCTGGCGCAAAAAGCCGGCCTGGGCTGGCGCGGCAAGCACACGCTCACCTTGAGCCGCAAGGGCGGTTCGTATTTCTTCCTCGGCGAGCTGTACACCGACCTGCCGCTGCCCATCGACGCGCCGGTCGCCGACTATTGCGGCACCTGCACGCGCTGCATCGACGCCTGCCCGACCGGCGCCATCGTCGCGCCCTACCAACTCGACGCCAGCCGCTGCATTTCGTATCTGACCATCGAGCTGAAAGGCTCCATTCCCGAAGATCTGCGTGGCCTGATGGGCAACCGCGTGTTTGGCTGCGACGACTGCCAGCTGGCCTGCCCGTGGAACAAGTGGGCCGAGGTGACGCTGGAAAACGATTTTCTGCCGCGCAACAGCCTCGACGACAGCAAGCTGGTCGACTTGTTCGCGTGGGATGAAGCCACCTATCTGGCCCGCACCGAAGGCATGTCGATCCGCCGCGCCGGCTACGAAAGCTGGCTGCGCAACATCGCCATCGGGTTGGGCAACGCCAAGCCTTCGGCCGAAGTGATGACGGCATTGCAGTCACGCGCATTCGACCCGTCGCCAATCGTGCGCGAACACGTCGCCTGGGCAATCAGGCAGCAGACTGCAAAGGCGCGCCGGCACGGCGTGTAAGTTGAATCCATCGCACGCAGGCGCGCCCCTGCAGCAGCCAAGGCGACAGGAAGGACTTTGTAGGAGCCCGCCTGCGGGCGAAAGGGTCTGGCCACAAACCAACATCATGTCATCGCGCGCTGGCGCGCTCCTACGATGGGATAGCCGATTTACCCGGCTTTCGGCACGCAATGCGCCAGTGCCTGATGCGCGGCCTTGGCGCCGGCCGCATCACCGGCGATCCGGCGCATCTCGGCCACGGTCTGCCAGTTGCGCGCGCACAGGCCGCCGGTCTTCGGGCCCAGCGCGTACGAACGCCGCGCCAGTTGTTCGGCCTGCGCGTACTGGCCAAGACGGATCGCCAGCTCGGCGCGGTCCTGCAACAGTGCCGGCGAGTCCGGCGTCACTTTCAACGCGTCGTCGACCGTCGCCGCGGCCCGGGCGAATTTGCCCAGCGATTCCTGATAATGCGCACGCTGCAGCAGCCGGGTGACGGCCGGATCGCGCAACGGCGCCACGTGCAATGACGAATCGGCCTTTGCCCCGGCCGCCTGGATCGACGCCACCAGCCGGGCCGCCGATGGTGGCTGCGCCGCACGTGGCGCCGGCTGCGTGCAGGCCACCAGCAGCACGGCCGTCAACGCGAACGGAATCGGCAGGGCAAAAGCGCGTCGTTTCATCAGTGGGAAGCCGTTGATTGGGCGGATGTCGCCTTATTGTCGCTGCCACCGCCAAACAAATCCCGGAACTGCTGCCAGAAGCAGCCATGCACGTCGGTGGGCGCATAGCCGGCGATGAACGGCATCGACACCGCGCCGTCGCACTGCGGCTTGGTGCGCTCGCCGGTCTGCGGGTCGATCCACACGTAGTCGATGCCGGCACCGAGGTCCGACGGCAGCGGCTTGGTCGGCATGTGCGAAAACAGGTAGCGCCAGGCGACCAGCGCACCGCTGGAACCCCACAGATGCGTCGGCTTGTTGTCGTCGCGGCCCAGCCAGAACACGCCCAGGCGATCGGCCGTGAAGCCGGCAAACCAGCTGTCACGCTGCTTGTCGCTGGTGCCCGTCTTGCCGGCGGCATTGAGCCAGCCCAGCCCCGCGCGCTGGATGCTGCTGGCCGTGCCGCGCTCCACCACCTGCTGCATGGCGTAGGTGATGAGCTTGACCGGCAACGCATACTGCGCCGGGCTTTGCCGCACCTGATAGCGGCGCAGCGTCTTGCCGTGGCTGTCGGTCACGCCGCGCAGCGCGACCAGCGGCAAGGCGTGTCCGCCGGAAGCGATGAACTGGTACATGTGCGCCAGTTGCGCCGGCGACAAGTCGATGGCCCCGAGCACCAGCGACGGATTCGGATTGACGTTTTTCAGGCCGAAGGATTCGAGAAACTGCACGATCGGCTTGATGCCGACCGCCAAGGCCAGATGCACGGTCGCCAGGTTCCACGAATTGACCAGCGCGTTGACCAGGAACACGTTGCCGTGCGACTGGTGATCGTCGTTTTGCGGCGACCAGATCTTGCCGTCCGGCTGCCTCATGTGCACCGGCGCATCGCTGACGATGCTGGCCAGCGACCAGCGGCTGGGCTGCGCCAGCGCGACCAGGTACGCGAACGGCTTGATCGTGGAACCGACCGAACGGTAGGCATCCAGCGCGCGGTTGAAACCGGGATCGCCCGGATCGCGGCTGCCGACCATCGCCAGCACGTTGCCCGTGTGCGGATCGGTGACCACGCCGGCCGCCTGCAACTTTGCGCCCCGCTTGCCGCGTGCCTCGACCGCATGGGCAATGGCCTGCTCGGCATACAGCTGCACGGCCGGATCCAGCGTGGTGAAGATGGACAAGCCGCCACCGCGCAGCTCATCCTTGCTGAAATCATGCGTGACCTGCGCGCGCACCAGATCCATGAACGCGGGGAAGCGGTCATGCGGCAGCATCGGATGCGTCGTCACGTCCAGCGGCGCGGCTTGCGCCACCTTGGCCGCGGCGGCGCTCATGAGGCCGGTCTTGGCGAACTCGCCCAGCACATGGTTGCGCCGGTCCAGCGCGCGCTTGGGATAACGCCGCGGGTTGTAGTAGCTGGGCCCGCGCACCAGTCCCACCAGCAAGGCGATTTCCTGCGGACGCAACTCCTGCACGCGACGGCCGAAATAGAACTCGGCCGCCGCGCCAAACCCGTGCACCGCCTGGGCGCCGTTCTGGCCCAGGAACACCTCGTTGACGTACGCCTCGAGGATGCGCTTTTTGCTGTAGTGCGTCTTGATGAGGATAGCCAGCAACGCCTCGTTGAACTTGCGCACCAGCGTCTGGTTGCGATCCAGGAACAGGTTGCGCACCAGCTGCTGGGTCAGGGTCGAACCACCCTGCACGATGTGCCCTGCGCGCAGGTCGGCCCAGGCCGCCCGCGCGATGGCGCCGAAATCGATGCCGACGTTGGTGTTGAAACTGCGGTCCTCGACCGCCTGCAGGCCCTCGATCAGCAACGGCGGCAACTGCTTGAGCGTGACGATGCGCCGCTCCTGCTGTTCGGCGCCGTACAGCGTGGCGATGCGTGCCGGGTCCAGGTGCGTCAGCTTGACGGCGCGGCCGTCCTGCGTGGCGAGCGACGTGATGTCGTGTCCGCCCAGGGCCACGCGGATGCGCTGCGGCAACTCGCCGCCGTAGGGGCCGGCGTAACCGCGCGAAGAAATGTCGAACGTAGCGCCATGGCTCGTCCACGTGCCCGGCAGACGGCCGGCACCATCATGGGTGTAACCGGCCGCGGACAATTCCAGCTCCAGCGCGGCCGGCGTCATCGGCTCGCCAACGCGCAGCGGCAACGGGCGCGCATACACGCGCGTGGGCACTGAAAACACCAGGTCGTTGAAGCGTTCCTGCACGCGCCCGTTGAGCACCATCGTGTACGGCACGACGAAGCCGAGCACGAAGCCCAGGCCCAGCCAGAACGGGTAACGCAGCCATGGCCAGACAAGGCGCGCCAGTGATCGAATGCGTTGAAAACGAGGCAAGATGACGACCGGATGTGGACAGTGGACAGAGCGCCGGGCCGGCCGTGTCAGGCCACGGAACCCGCGCCGTTGCCGGCGCCAACCCCCGCGGCTGCAACGCGCAAGCCGGGACAAACCGGCTCAAGGGTACATGCAGCGTCACGTCATCCCTGCATCCGGCGCTCACCGGCGTCATCCATGGTTCAGTCATGCGCCACCGTGCACATGCACATGCCGGCATAATGGCGTTTTTTTGACAGCGACCAGCGCTGCCGGAGCAGGACGGAAGGATCATGGGCAAGCAAGCGCGACGCAACGGAAATTCGGCTGGCGTGGGACGTCGGCTGCAACGTTTGCGTTACGTGTGGCGGCGCGTGATGGCCTCGCTGGCACGCCGCGGCCTGCGCGGCACGCTGCAGCGCGTCACCCAGGAATTCAAGCGTCGCCCAAGCGCCGACACCACGCTCGACCTGCTGCCGCTGGACGTGCCGTTCGCGCCGTTCGCCCTGCCCGTCAGTGCCGCGCCGCACGTGTCGGTGATCATCCCTGCGTACGGCAAGCTGGCGTGGACGCTGGCCTGCCTGAAATCCATCGCCCGTGCCGGTGCCACGGCAGCGTTCGAGGTCATCGTGGTCGACGACGCCTCGCCCGACGACAGTGTCGCCACGTTGCGTCAGGTCGACGGTCTGACGCTGCTGCAAAACGACACCAACCAGGGTTTCATCGGCACCTGCAACGCCGGCGCGGCCAAGGCACGCGGCGACGTGCTGCTGTTCTTGAACAACGACACCCAGGTCACGCCCGGCTGGCTGGACGCGCTGCTCGATTGCCTGCGGCACGAAAGCGATTGCGGCATGGTCGGCGCGCGGCTGGTGTATCCGGACGGCCGCCTGCAGGAAGCCGGCGGCATCGTGTTTGCCGACGGCGCCTGCTGGAACACCGGCCGCTTCGAGGACCGCAACGATCCGCGCTACCGCGTGCGCCGCGAGGTCGATTTCGTCACCGGCGCGGCGCTGATGATCCGGCGCCGCCTGTTCCAGTCCATCGGCGGTTTCGACACGCGCTACGCGCCGGCCTATTACGAAGACGTGGATCTGGCGTTTGCCGTGCGCGCGGCCGGCCAGCGCGTCATGTACGAGCCGCGCAGCCTGATCGTGCACATGGAAGGCATCACCTCTGGCACCGACGTGTTCGCCGGCGTCAAGCAGTACCAGCAGCGCAACCGGCAGACGTTCGCGCGCACCTGGGCCGCCGCCCTGCAACACCAGCCCGCTCCGGACACGCCGGTCGAGACGATTTTGCGCGGCACGCAGCCGCACATCCTCATCATCGACACCACCACGCCGCAGCCCACGCGCGACTCGGCGTCGCTGCGTCTGGTGGCGATCTGCAAACTGCTGCACGACATGGGCTGGAAGGTGACGTTCGCGCCGGACGACGGCCGCGCCGAAGCCGCCGACATCGATCTTCTCGGCTCGCTGGGCGTGACCGTATTGTGCAAGCCGTGGGTGCGCGACGCGTCGGTCTGGCTGGGCCGCCACGGCAGGCAGTTGGCCGCGGTGATGCTGTGCCGCAGCTCGATGGCCGACCAGTACCTGTCGGTGGCGCGCGAAAACGCGCCGCACGCGCGGCTGATCTTCGACACCGTCGACCTGCATTTCCTGCGCGAACAGCGCGCCGCCGAGCTGACCGGCAACGCCTCGCTGGCACGCCAGGCCGAAGCTTCGCGGCAACGCGAGCTGGCACTGGTCGAGGCATGCGACGTGACGTTCGTGGTCAGCCCGGTCGAACGCGACCTGCTGGCCGCGGAAGCACCCGCCGCGCGCGTCGAGCTGCTGTCCAACGTGCATGCGGTGTTCGGTCGCCAGGCGCCCTTTGCCGAACGCAAGGACCTTGTCTTCATCGGCGGCTACAACCATCCGCCGAACGCCGACGCGCTGCGCTGGATGGTCGACGACATCCTGCCGCGCATCCGCCGCCAATTGCCGGACGTGACGCTGCACGTGCTGGGCGACGCCCCGAGCGAAGCCCGTCGCGCACTCGAACGCGACGGCGTGGAACTGCATGGCCGCGTGGACGACCTGTCGCCGTGGATGAAGCAATGCCGCTTGTCGGTGGCGCCGCTGCGCTACGGCGCCGGCGTCAAGGGCAAGGTCAACATGGCCATGAGCCACGGCCTGCCGGTCATCGCCACGCCGGTGGCGGCCGAAGGCATGCATCTGGTCGACGGCGACAACGTGCTGATTGCCACGGAGGCCGAGGAATTTGCCGCCGCCGTGGTGCGCGCCTACAACGACGCCGACCTGTGGCTGCGGCTGTCCGATGGCGCGCTGGCCAACGTGCGCCAGTATTTTTCCTTCGTCGCCGCGCACCGCACGCTGGTGGACGTGCTCGACGAGAACAGCTGATCGCGGCAACCGGCGGGCCCCGCGTCAGCCACGACTCGCGCGGGCCGTCCGCAACAGCCGCCTGCATCCTCTTCGTCGCGGGACGGAAACGGTCTGCCCGGTCCCTCCATCAGCCGTTGCGCAAGGCTTCCTGCAACGCCTTGACGCGAGCCGGATCCGGATGCCACTGGGCAGCCTCCTGCAGTGCTTGCTGCGCGGCCTGATGATTGCCTTCGTCCAGCAGATCCCGGGCATGCTTCAGCCATGCGTCGGCCAATTGTTTTTCCAATGCGGCCACCTTGGCATCACCCGGTTCCAGGCTTTGCAAGGCGGTCACCTGGCCACCGGCGGCCTTCAGGCGATGCGCGGCCAGATCCCTGGCAAAATCCTGCTCGGTCTGCTTTCTGAGTGCGGACAAGCCGGCCAGTGCGGCCGCATTGTTGCCGTCGATCGTCAGCACTTCGCTGTACAAGTCGTAGGCGCTGTCTCCCGGCGGCAACAGCACATGGCCGCTCCTGGCCGCCGAGGCGGCGCGCTGCAACAACTGCTTCACCTCGACTTTCTGCAAGGGCGTGAGCGCCGGATGCGCCAAGTCACCCGGCGCCGCCAGCTGCACCATCGGCAGGCCGGTGGATGCACTCGACGCCGCGCTCGATGCCGTGCCGGCCGATGATGCCGCCGCCACCGGCGGTTCCGGCAAGCGCGCCCGCGCCACGGCCAATTCCGCCGATTTGGGATCGAGTTTTTCAGCCTGTGCGATGAGACCGCGTGCCATGGCCGCATCACCGGTGTCGAGCGCCGCGTTGGCCCGCAACACCAGCGCGCGCGCCACTTGGCGCAAGCCCGCCTGTGCCTGCTGGTTGCCCGCATCCAGTTTCAGCACTTGCTGGAATTCGGCCAGCGCATTGTCGTTGCCATTGCCGGTGAACTTGCCCTGGTGCAAATCCGCTTGCCCCTGGGCCAGATGCGTCGCCACGGCCTGCGCCACCGCTTGCCGGGCCTGCGCCAGACCGGCGCGCAGGGTCGGCAAATCGCCGTCGCGCGGCAGCAGACGCGCCAGCTCGTCCACGGTCGCCGCCGCCGTGTCCACGTCACCGTCCTGCATGGCCTTGCGCGCCTGCGCGGCCAGTGCGTCTCCCGCGCGATCCAACCCGTGGCGGGCCACCAGATTGTCCGGGTCGACCGCCAACACCTCGTGATACAGCGCCGCCGCACCCTGTTTGCCACTCACCTGGCCGGCAGCCCACGCCTGCTGCGCCTTGGCGATCATGTTGTCCAGGCGCTTGGCCGGATGTTCCGCCTTGGCCAACGCCGCCGCCGTCGCATCCACCTGCGTGCCACCACCCAACAGGCGCTTCGCATTGGCAATGTTTTCCTGTGCGCCGGCAAAATCGCCGGCCTTGATGGCCGACGTCGCCCGCGCCAGTTCCGCTTCGCCCACCTTGCGCACGCCGTTCAGGGCATGCGTGTTGTCCGGTTGATCCTGCAACACCTGGGCATACAGCTGATGCGCGCCATCCGGGCCTTCCAGCTTGCCGGCGGTCAACGCGGCGTCGGCCTTGACCAGCAACGCGTTGACATGGGTGCGTGGCAACAGGGCGCGCAAGCGGTCCTGGTTGAGCCAGGCCAGCGCCACCACCACCGCGATCAGCACCGCCAGTGCCGGCCACAGCCACGAATGCCACACGGATGGCGCGCGATGTGCCGGCGCGCGTGAATGACGCGACGCGCGCACCGGCCGCCCGACACGATCATCCGCCGCCACCCGCACCGGAGAATCCGTCGGTTGCGGCTTGTCGAGGCGGTCAAGGTCGCCCAGGGTCGGCTCGCGCCGGTCATGCTTGTTGTCGTTGGATGCCATGAATCGAAAGCCGCGCAGCCAGTCGGAATGAACAGCCGGCAGGTTAGCACCGTGACCCGCCCGCACCGCGCGGACCGCCGCACGGATTCATCCTGCCGCCAGCATTGGACTGCAAACGCGCACGCGCGTTCCCGTCATGCCGTCAGGCGTTCGACGTTGACGACGTTGGGGACGGAGGTGAGCTGGGTCATCAGGGTGGACAGCTGTTCGAAGTCGTGCACGCGCACGGTCATGCGCATTTCCATGATGCCCTGGCGCGTGTCCACGCGGCTGGACGAAGCCAGGATGGGCGTGTTGACGGCGGTGATGACAGCGGCGATGTCCTTGTGCAGCGCCTTGCGGTCGTAGGCGCGCAGGCCGATGTCGACCTGATAGGCATTGTCGCCGCTGCGCCCCCAGCTGACTTCGATGATGCGGTCGGGATCGCGCTGCATCAGCCGCGCCAGGCTGGGGCAATCGGCACGGTGCACGGACACGCCACGGCCGCGCGTGATGAAACCGCGCACGTCATCACCCGGCAACGGCCGGCAACAATGCGCCAGCGTGGTCAGCAGGTTGCCGACGCCTTCGATGTTGAGCCCTTCGGCGTGGCTGGCGCCCGTCGGCAGCGGCTTGGGCGCGCGCGGCGGCTCGGCCGCCGGCTCCTGCAACAGGCGGGCGATCTGGCCGGGCGTGACTTCGCCCAGCGACAAGGCCTCGAACAAGTCGTCCGGCGTTTTCAGGTTGAGCTTGGCCAGCAACGCGTCGGCCGCCACCGGCTCCAGACCCAGCCGCTTGAGGCCCTTTTCGAACAGCAGCCGCCCGGCCGCGAGGTTCGCCTCGTGCTCGCCCTTGCGATACCAGTTGCGCACTTTTTCGCGCGCCCGCGCCGTGTTGAGATAGCCATGGTGCGGCGACAGCCAGTCGCGGCTGGGCTCCGCCGTCTTGCCGGTGAGCACTTCCACGCGGTCGCCGCTGCGTGGCTGGAAAGTCAGCGGCACGATGCGGCCGTTGACCTTGGCACCGCGGCAACGGTGGCCCACCTCAGTGTGCACGCGATAGGCGAAATCGAGCACGGTCGCGCCGCGCGGCATGTCGATCACGTCGCCGCGCGGGGTGAGCAGGTAGACACGGTCCTCGACCAGCTCGGTGCGGAACGCGTCGGACAGCGTGTCCTCGTCGTCGCCGCGCGCTTCCAGCAACTGGCGCATCCACGCGACGCGTTTCTCGAACGCCGCGTCGCCGCTGCCACCTTCCTTGTAGCGCCAGTGCGCGGCCACGCCCAGCTCATTGGCGCGATGCATGGCGTGGGTGCGGATCTGCACTTCCAGCGTGCGTCCCTCGGGGCCGAACACGGCCGTGTGCAGCGACTGGTAACCGTTGTCCTTGGGCCGCGCGATGTAGTCGTCAAACTCGCGCGGCAGATGCGGCCACAGGCCATGGACCACGCCCAGCGCGGCGTAGCATTCGGGCACCGTGTCGACCATGACGCGCACGGCGCGGATGTCATACAGGTCGGCAAAATCCAGATGCTTGCGCTGCATCTTGCGCCAGATCGAATAAATGTGTTTCGGCCGCCCGGCCAGATCCGCCTTGATGCCGGCCTCGGCCAGCGCCGCGCCCAGCTGGCCGATGCAGTCGTTGATGAAGCGCTCGCGGTCGGTGCGGCGCTGGTCGAGCATGTGCGCAACGCGCTTGTAGGTATCCGGATGCAACTGGCGGAACGCCAGGTCTTCCAGCTCCCACTTGAGCTGCCAGATGCCCAGGCGGTTGGCCAAGGGCGCGTGGATGTCAGCGGTCAGATGCGCCAGCGACTGCGCGTCGATCGGCGCCAGGGTGTCGGCGTGGCGCAGGCGCGCCAGTTGCCGCGCCAGCAGCACGAACACCACGCGCAAATCGCGGATGATGGCCAGCAGCATGCGCCGCAGGCCTTCGGAATCGTCGCTGTGCTGGGCGTGCAGCTTCCACACCTGCTCGGCCGCCAGCTGGCCGTCGACCAGTCGCGTCAACGAGGCCGGCAACCCGGCGCCGGCCTTTTGCCACGCGGACGCGTCCGTGCGGGCGACGTAAAACCACAGCGCCGAAGCCTGCGTTTCATCGTCGCAACCGAGCATCTGCAGCAGCCCGACCACTTCGCTGCACTCGGCCCTGGCCGGCGTTCCGGCGGCGGCAAAAGCCTCAAGCGCCTGCGCCAGCGCGGGCGTCAACGACGCACGCCGCGCCATCAAGGTCGTCAGTGCTTCATCGGTTCGGCTGGCGGTGGAGACCACGGGTCAGGTTCCTTGCGTGGAGGCATCCATCATGACACCAGCGCCAGCCACTGGCACCTGTCAATGACCGTGCTTGACCTCGTCCAGCGCCTGCGCCACGCGCTTGGCCGACACCGGTTCGGCGGTCTTGAGTTCCTGCGCAAACAGCGACACACGCCATTCCTCGATCAGCCAGCGCAACCGGTCCATCGCCGCGCCGTTTTCGCCCGCCGCGTGGCGTTCCAGCCACGCCTTCCAGTACGGCAGCACGATCTGCAGATGACGGTGATCCTTGCCCGGATCGCGCGTCAGCCGCTCGGCGCGCAACTGCATGGCCTTGAAATAGCGCGGGTAGTGTTCCAGCCGCGTGACCGGCAATTCGCGCAGAAAACCCGGCGCCAGCAGCTGCGCCATCTGCCCGGACAGATCGGCGTAACTGGCCGGCGACTGGCCGGGGCGTGGCGGATGCAGCCAGCGCTTGGCATCGGCCTGCGTGGCCAGAATCGGCTCGGCCAGTTGCAGGCGTGCCATCGCCGCACCGAACAGGTGGCGTGACACATCGTCCAGCAGGCGCTCGAAATCGGTCGGATTGCGCACCAGCAAATCGCGCTCGCGCAGCAAATCGGCAAATGCGCCTTCGACCAGATCCTCGCGCAGGCCGTCGACCGTGCCCAGTGGCGCCCATTGCAGCTTGGTCGCCTTGCCGATCGGCAATTGCTTGCGCGCGCGCTTGAACGGCGCCTCCATGGCCAGGCGCAGCAAGCGTTCGACGCCGCGCGCGTGCTCGTCGCGCGCGTCCTGATTGCGCTCGAACAAACGCAAGGCCACGCTGGTGCCCTGGTCGACCAGGGCCGGAAACACGTCCGGCTTGCCGGCCTGCGCGATGCGCGCGGGGATGAGGTCGAAATCCCACGCGGTGGCACTCTTGCGCTCGATGGCGACGTCAGCCTTGCGCGAAAACGCGGCGCGCGCCTGGCCTTCCCACTGCCCGCGCAAGGCGGCCAGATCACGGCCGGCGGCCAGCAACTTGCCCTGCTCGGACTCAAGCGCGAAACGCATCGTCAAATGCGCCGGCAGCGCAATGCCCGCAAAGGCATCGGCAGCGACCACGACACCGGTGGTGCGCGTGAGGAACTTGGCCAGCTGGTGCTCGAACGGCGTGTCGCAGGCGCTCTCGGCTTCGCTGAAGGCACGTGCGAAATCCGGTGCCGGCACGAAATTGCGGCGCAGCGATTTGGGCAAGCCACGAATCAACTCGGCCGCCTTGTCGGCCACCAGGCCGGGCACCAGCCAGCCGACGCGCGTCTCCGGCAAGGCATTCAAAAGCGCCAGCGGCAGATGCAGCGTGACGCCGTCGGCCGCATCGCCCGGCACGAAGCGGTAGCTCAGGCGATACGACTGCCCGCCCAGTTCCAGCGCAGACGGAAACGCGCCGGCATCGAGGCCGTCGCCCGACGCCAGCACGTCGTCCAGCGACCAGCGCAGCGCCGCTTGCGCGGTGGCGTCGGCCTTGCGATACCAGGCGTCCAGCGCGCGGGCGTCGCAAAGGTCTTCGGGCAATTTGCCGATAAAAAATTGCGCCAGTTCGTCGTCGGTCTTGAGCAGGCCCTGGCGACGCTGGCGCGCTTCGATGTCGCGTGCCTTGGCCAGTACGCGCGCGTTGGCGGCCAGAAAATCCGCACGCGCGTTGATTTCGCCGGTGGCCAGCGCCTCGCGCACGAACACTTCGTGCGCCAGCGCCGGATCCTGACGCCGGAACGTCACCGCGCGGCGCTCGACCAGCACCATGCCGAACAGGCTCACCTGTTCGTACGCCAGCACCGCGCCGCGCTCGCGCGACCAATGCGGATCACGGCAGGTGGCGCGTGTCAGATGCGCGGCCTGGCGCTCGATCCACGCCGGTTCCACGCGCGCGCAACCCAAGCCCCACACCTTGCCGCCGATGTCGAGAATCTGCGCCGCGAACAGCCAGTTGGGCGAGCCCTTGGCCAGCGCCGAGCCGGGGAACACGTCAAAGCGGCGCTCGCGCGGGCCGCGAAACACGCCGTGCTCGTCCTTGCGCGCCACCTGCGTGGGCAGGCCGGACAGCAGGCTGCAATGCAAGGCTTCGTAGCGGCGCTGGTCGGCCTTGTCGGGCGCCGCGTCGCGCGTCTTGCCGCGCCCCTTGTCGGCTGGTTTGACGGCCTTGGATGCCGACGGCCCGGCATCCTTCGCGGCGTGCACCTGCTTCATCACCAGCACCAGCTGGCGATGCACTTCGCGCCATTCGCGCAAGCGCAGGTAGCCAAGAAAATGCTTCGTGCACCAGTCGCGCAATTTCGACTGTGACAGTTCCTCGCGCGCGTCGTTGAACGCCTTCCACAGGTTCAGCACGGTGACGAAATCGCTCTTGGGATCGGCGAATTCGCGGTGCGCCTGATCCGCCTGCTGACGCGCCTCGGGCGGGCGCTGGCGCGGGTCCTGCACACTCAGGAACGCCACCACGACCAGCGCGTCGGCCAGCGCATCCAGGTGCCGCGCCTCGATCAGCATGCGCGCCAATTGCACGTCGATCGGCAGCCGCGCCAGCTCGTGGCCGATGCCGGTCAGGCGGCGCTCGCCGTCGATGGCCGACACTTCGGCCAGACGCCGATAGCCGTCGGCGATGGCACTGGATTCGGGCGCGTCCAGGAACGGAAAATCCTCCACGTCGCCCAGCTTCAGGCTGAGCATGCGCAGGATGACGTTGGCCAGCGACGAGCGCAGCAGTTCCGGATCGGTGAACGATGGCCGCGCGGCAAAATCATCCTCGCCGTACAGGCGGATGCAGATGCCCGGCCCCACACGCCCGCAGCGGCCCTTGCGCTGGTCGGCGGCGGCCTGCGAGACGGCTTCCACGTGCAACCGCTCGATCTGGCTGCGCCGGCTGTAGCGCATCACGCGCGCCGTGCCGGTGTCGATGACGGCGCGGATGCGCGGCACGGTGAGCGAGGTTTCGGCCACGTTGGTGGCCAGCACGATGCGGCGCAGCGGGCCGGGCTTGAACACGCGGTCCTGGTCCTTGGCCGACAGGCGCGCGTACAGCGGCAAAATCTCCGTGTGGCGATATTGCCGGCGCGACAAATGCAGATGCGTGTCGCGGATTTCGCGCTCACCGGGCAGAAACACCAGGATGTCGCCGCGCGGATCATCGGCGGTCAATTCCTCGACCGCGCGCGCGATGTGCTCCGGGCTGCCTTCGGCCAGTCGCTCGTCGCCGCGCGCCTCGTCGGCCGGCCGCCAGCGCACCTCGACCGGGTACGTGCGCCCTTCCACGGTGACCACCGGCGCGCCGTCGAAATGCGCGGCAAAGCGCGCCGTGTCGATGGTGGCCGAGGTGACAATGACTTTCAGGTTGCGCCGCCTGGCCAGCAGGCGCTTCAGGTAGCCCAGCAGAAAGTCGATGTTGAGGCTGCGCTCGTGCGCCTCGTCGATGATCAGCGTGTCGTAGCGCGACAGCCACGGATCGGACTGTGTTTCGGCCAGCAGGATGCCGTCGGTCATGAACTTGACCAGCGTGTCGTCGCCGACCTGCTCGTTGAAACGCACCTGAAAACCGACCTTGCCGCCCACCTGCGTGCCCATTTCCTCGGCCACGCGCCGCGCCACCGAACGCGCCGCCAGACGCCGCGGCTGCGTGCAGCCGATCAGCCCGGCTTCGCCGCGCCCGGCAGCCAGGCACAATTTGGGCAACTGCGTGGTCTTGCCCGAACCCGTCTCGCCGGCGATGACGACGACCTGATGCTCGCGGATGAGCTGGATGATGTCGTCGGCACGCGCGCTGATCGGCAGCTCGGCATCCATCGACAGCGCCGGCTTGGCCGCGGCGCGCGCCTCGCGCATGGCCAACGAGGCGTCGATGGCCGCGCGCAATGCCGCCAGCTTGTCGTCCTGCGGCGCGCGCTCACGCGACAGCCGCCGCCATTGCCCGGACAGGCGCCCGAAATCGGCCGTGCAGACACGATCAAGCTGCCGCCGCAAGGCGGCCAGCGCGTTTCGGGACGGAGCGGGCTTTGTCGAACTCATGGAACCGGGCATCATAACGGCTCGCCCATCTTGATAGGGATCGTGCATGACCGCGACACGGATTTTCACCCGCTCCGACCTCGTCATCCTGGGCGGCAGCGCGCTCGGCACCGTCATCGCCGGCGTCACGCGCTACGTCGGCGGCGGCGCGGTGTTGGCCTTCATCTGCGCGGCATTGGCCGTGGCTTTGCTGGCCTCGCTGGTGGGACGCTCGGTCGAACAGCTTGGCGACCGTTTCGGGCCGGGCGCGACCGGCGTGCTGCAATCGGCGCTGGGCAACCTGCCGGAACTTTTCATCGCCCTGTTCGCGCTCAAGGCCGGGCTGGTCGTGGTGGTGCAGGCCGCGCTGATCGGCTCGATCCTGGCCAACCTGCTGCTGGTGCTGGGCCTGTGCTTCGTGGTCGGCGGCCTCAAGCACGGCACGCAATCGCTGGATACCGAACGCGCGCACTCCATCACGGTGATGATGCTGCTGGCGGTCGCCGCGCTGGTGCTGCCGTCGCTGGCCAGCTATCTGCACACGCCGGCCGCGCCGCATGAAAACACGTTTTCGCTGATCGTGGCCATCGTGCTGCTGGCGCTGTTCGCACTCACCCTGCCCGCTTCGCTCAAGCGCGGTTCCACGCGTCTGGCCGGTGACGAGCGACCGGCCGAACACGAGCCGCCACGCTGGCCGGCGGCGCTGGCCATCGGCATGCTGACCGCGGCCGCGGTCGGCGCGGCGTTCGTGTCCGACTGGTTCGTGCACGCACTGGAACCGGCCATGGCCACGGCCGGCATTTCCGAGGCGTTTGCCGGTCTGGTCGTCGTCGCGATCGCCGGCAACGCGGTGGAAAACGTGGTCGGCATCCAGCTGGCCGCGCGCAACCAGTCCGAATACGCGTTCTCGGTGGTGCTCAACTCGCCGCTGCAGATCGCACTGGTGCTGGCGCCGCTGCTGGTGATTTTGTCGGCCGTGTTCGGCTTTGCGCCGCTGACGCTGGTGTTTCCGCCGATGCTGGTGGTGTCGGTGGTGGTGGCCGTCATCATCACGGCCTTCATCACGGTGGACGGCAAATCCAACTGGATCGAGGGCGCGGCGCTTTTGGCCGTGTACGCCATCATCGCGACGGCCTTCTGGTGGGGCTGAACAAAAACGCAGGGTGGATAAGCGCAGCGCATCCACCGACACTGAACAAAAACGTAGGGTGGATAAGCGCAGCGCATCCACCGACACGCTGTCGAGAACCATGGTGGATGCGCTGCGCTTATCCACCCTACACGTGGAGCGTTGCTGACACTGGTCCGCCAAAAGCGTATGCATGGTTCAAGCAAGGAGCCAACCCGGCCTGCGCAAAAACGGGCCACTTGTGGCTGAGTCCATGCTGACTGCTCATGGGCGTTTGCATTGAGCCTGAACGCGGGCTTGGCTAAGCTCGCAAGGTTTTCCCGCCATGCGGCCATGCGGCCCGAGGATTCTCTTGCACGCGAAGGCCCCCACCGAACTCGACGGCCGCCACGCCCTGCTGGTTGCAGTGTTGCTGGCACTGGTCGTGGCCGCCCTCAACGTGGGGCTGTGGTGGTACGGCAACCTGCCGCGCGGGCCGGCCGACTGGCACGGCAACATCAGCGGCTTTGCCGTCAGCTTCTTCCGCCGCTACCAGAGCCCGCTGGCGACCAACGCGGCGGGCATGTCGCAGGCTTTCCCCTCGGACAAGGAAGTGGCGTCCGACATCAAGCTCTTGTCGCGCTACACGCACCACATCCGCGTGTATTCGTCGCTGCAGAACCCCGAGGTGTACCGCCTGGCCAAGGCGCAGGGCCTGCAGGTGCTGGCCGGCGCCTGGCTGGACACGCGGCTGGGCAACAACGAGAAGGAACTGGACGCGCTGATCGCGCAGGCGCGGCGCTATCCCAAGACCATCACGCGCGTGGAAGTGGGCAACGAGGTGCTGCTGCGCCACGATCTCACGCCGGAACAGATGATGGCCTACCTCGACCGCGCGCGCGCCGCCATCAAGCAGCCGGTGTCCACCGCCGAGCCATGGCACATCTGGGAAAAATATCCCGAGCTGGTCAAGCACGTCGATTTCATTACCGTGCACCTGTTGCCGTACTGGGAAGGCGTGCCGCGCAAGGACGCCATCGGCGACGTGCTGATGCGCTACGACCACCTGCGGCAGCTGTATCCCGACAAGCCGATCGTCATCGGCGAAATCGGCTGGCCGTCCAACGGCAACCGTTTCGAGAACGCCGAGCCATCGGTGTCCAACGAGGCGATTTTCCTGCGCCAGTGGTTCCAGGTGGCCAAGCGCCTGGGCATCGACTACTACGTGATGGAAGCGTTCGACCAGCCGTGGAAGGAAGGCCTTGGCGAGGGCCGCACCGGCGCCTACTGGGGCATGTTCAACGCCGACCGGCAACTGAAATTCCCGTTCACCGGTCCGGTCACCGAGGACACCGCCTGGCCGTGGAAAGCGTTCGCCGCCGCGTTGCTGGCGCTGCTGCCGATGATCTGGTTCGCGTGGCGTTTCGCGCGCTTCAAGCTGGCCGGCAAGTTCTTCTTTCTGGCCTTGATACAGCTGTCGGCCGGGCTGGTGGTGTGGTCGGCGACCTTGCCGTTCAATTTCTATCTGGGGCCGCTCGACTGGGCCATGCTGATCTTGCTGTTCCCGGCCCAGATCGCCATTCTGGCGGTACTGCTGATCAACGGCTTCGAGTTCACCGAAGTGCTGTGGCGCAAGCGCTGGCTGCGTCCGTTCGGGCTACTCGACCCGGAACCGGCGGCCACGCAACCGTTCGTGTCGATCCACCTGGCCTGCTACAACGAGCCGCCGGACATGCTGGCCAAGACGCTCGATTCGCTGGCCGCGCTCGATTACCAAAACTTCGAAGTGCTGGTGATCGACAACAACACCAAGGACCCGGCCGTCTGGCAACCCACGCGCGACTACTGCGAAAAACTGGGCCCGCGCTTCCGCTTTTTCCACTTGGATCCGTGGCCCGGTTTCAAGGCCGGCGCGCTGAACTTCGGCCTGACCAAGACCGCGCCGCAAGCCGACGTCATCGCCGTGGTCGACTCCGACTACGTGGTGCGCGAGGACTGGCTGCTGCGCCTGACCGGCTATTTCCACAACCCGGACATCGCCGTGGTGCAATGCCCGCAGGCGCACCGCGAGTTCATGCACAACACGTTCCGCCGCTTCACCGCGTGGGAATACGACGGCTTTTTCCGCATCGGCATGCACCACCGCAACGAGCGCAACGCCATCATCCAGCACGGCACCATGACCATGGTGCGGCGCGAGGCACTGGAAGGCACCGGCGGCTGGTCCGAATGGACCATCTGCGAAGACGCCGAGCTGGGTCTGCGCCTGATGCACGCCGGCTACCAGCTGGTGTACGTCGACGAGCTGATGGGGCGCGGCATCACGCCGGCCGACTACAAGGCCTACAAGAGCCAGCGCTACCGCTGGGCGTTCGGCGCCATGCAAATCCTCAAGGGCCGCTGGGACTGGATGGTGCATCGCGGCCCGCTGACGGCCGGCCAGCGCTTCCACTTCCTGACCGGCTGGTTCAGCTGGTTCGCCGACGCGCTGCATCTGGTGTTCACACTGATGGCGCTGGTCTGGACGGCCGGCATGATCGGCCTGCCGCAGGATTTCAGCCTGCCGATGCAGCTGTTCCTGATCCCCGTGATCGGCTTTTTCATCGCCAAGGCCGCGTTCGGCATCGTGCTGTACCGCGCCCGCGTGCCGTGCGGTTGGCGCGACACGATCACGGCCGCGATCGCCAGCATGGGCCTGTCGCACGCCATCGCGCGCGGCATCTGGCACGGCCTGACGCGCAAGAAGACGGCATTCGTGGTGACGGCCAAGTCGCGCCGCCTGGGCGGCTCGGGCTTTGCCGCGTTCGCGCCGGTGCGCGAGGAGCTGCTGATGGTGATCGCGCTGGCGTTGGCCGTATACGGCATGGCCACCACGTTTGGCAGCACCTACATCGAAGGCAAATTGTGGATCGTCATCTTGTGCGCGCAGGCCATTCCGTATCTGTCGGCCTGCATTGGCGCATGGATCGCCCACCGCGCCGGTTCGGAAGACGAGCCACAGGCCGAACCGGCCACCGCGACGCAGCCCCGAAAACCGGCCGAGGCCTGATTTCGCATATCGCATTCAGTCGTTGTCTTTTATGCTGGCGCCACCGCCGCCGGACTGACAGATGACGCATGCGCCAGGCAATTGAACGATCGTTGCTGCTCGGCCTGACGTTGGCATGGATGCCTGTTGCAGCCCATGCCAGCGTCACGCTCAAGGTCACGGGCCTGGACGACACGCTCAAGGCAGCGGTCGTGTCCAGCGTGCAGCTGAGCCAGTACGCGCACCACGACGCCAGCGCCGCGCAAGTCACACGGCTGTACGAAAAGGCGCCGGACGAGGTCAAGGCGGCGCTGCGTCCGTATGGCTATTTCAACGCGCACGCCACCGGCCAGATCAAGCAGGTTGGCAAGAACTGGGATGTCACGCTCAACGTCGACCACGGCGCGCCGGTCAAGGTGACGGCCGTCCACATCGACGTGCCGGGCGCGGCCGCCAAGCTGCCGTCGGTGCATTGGCTGATCCGCCGCTTCAAGCCCGGCAAGGGCGCGGTGCTCAACCAGGGCACGTATGCCGGTTCGCGCGACGCCATCACCGCGGCGCTGGTCGCGGCCGGCTACCTCGACGCCAAGCTGGTCACGCACACCGTCGACGTCACGCTGGCCAACAACAGCGCCGTGATCCATCTGGCCTGGCAGCCCGGCACGCGCTACCGCTTCGGCAAGGTGAAGTTCAAGGGCTCGCAGTTCGAACCGGGCTTTCTGCAACGCTACGTGCCGTTCAAGACCGGCGAGTATTTCGAACAGGACCAGCTGCTGGCCTTGCAGCAGCAACTGAACGGCGCGGATTATTTCAGCGTCGTCAACGTGCAGCCCGACCTTGCGCACAAGCACGACGACACGGTCGACATCGACGTGCAGCTGACACCGGCCAAACGCAGCGTCTACACCGGCGGGCCGTTCTATGGCACCGACACCGGCCCCGGCGTGCAATTTGGTCTGCAGCGGCGCTGGGTCAACGGCCTGGGGCACAAGTGGAACAACCATCTGGTGGTGGCGCAACGCTTGAAGCAGCTGTCGACGCTGTACACCATCCCGCGCCCCGGCAGCATCCATCGCGCGTGGAACTTCGGCGCCAAGTTCAAGGATGAAAACACCACCACCTCGCAGTCGCGCACGCTGGAGTTGATTGGCAACCAGACGGCCATGTGGCATGGCTGGCTGGTGACCGCCGGCGTGCACGTGCTGTCGGGCACATTCACGGTCGGCAAGCGCCATGACGAACCCGATTCCACGCCCGGTATCGAGCGCGGCAGCAGCACGCTGGTGTACCCGGAAATCTCGCTGGTCAAGAAGCGCGCCGACAACGCCACCTTCGTGCGCCACGGCTGGTCGCTGACGGTCGCCGCGCGCGGCACCGTCGGCCATCTGCTGTCGGACACCAATTTCACGCAGGTGGTCGCCAATGCCAAGTGGATCGACATGTTCGCCCGCCGCGACCGGTTGATTTTGCGCATGGACGCCGGCACCACGCACGTCAGCAACTTCAGCGACCTGCCGCCGCAACTGCGCTTTTTCGCCGGCGGCAGCCGCTCCAACCGCGGCTACGGCTACCAGGCACTGGGACCGACCAACAGCTACGACCGCGTCATCGGCGGCAGCCGCCTGCTGGTTGCCGGCGCCACGCTGGAACATTACTTCACGCACAAATGGGGCATCGCCGCGTTCGTGGATGCGGGCAACGCATTCAAGGGCGAGAATTTCCATGCGGCCATCGGCGCCGGCCTCGGCCTGCGCTGGTTGTCACCGGTGGGCATGCTGCGCGTGGACCTGGGTGTGCCCGTCAACAACAGCCGCCACCACGGCATCCAGCTCAACATCGTGATCGGACCTGACCTGTGAACACGACATCTTCCACTCGACGCGGGTTGCGCCGCATCGGCATCGGTGTGGCGGTGCTGGTGGTGCTGCTGGTCGGTGTCCTGTGGTGGCTGCTGGGCACGACGTCAGGCCTTCATTTCGCGCTGGCGCGGGTCGTGGCGGCAACCGACGGCGCCGTCAGCGTCACCGCCGCCAAAGGCACGCTGGCCGGGCCGCTGCAACTGGACGGGCTGCGTTATCACGACGCCACGTCGGGGCTGGATGCGCGCATCCGGCACGTCACGCTGGATGTGTCGCTGTGGTCGCTGGCCGCCGACACGGCACGCATCGACAACCTTGACGCCGACGGCATCACGGTAAGCCTGCCCGCCACCCGTTCATCGACCGGATCGTCCACGCCGCTTTCGCTCAAGCCGCCGCTGGACATCGTCCTCAAGCGCGTCCACATCGGCGATGTCCACATTCTCGACGCCGGCAAAAGCGTTTTCGTGGCCACGTCGCTGGACGTTGCCGGCGCCTGGACTTCACACGGTCTGACGCTCAAGCAACTGGCGCTGAAATCGCCGCAGGGCCACGCCGACCTGGCCGGCGAAGTGGCGCTGGCCAAGGGATATCGCGGCCAGGGCCACGGCGATTTTGCCTGGCAACTGGACGGCAATACCTGGGCCGGCTCGCTCAAGACCGACAGCGACGGCCACCACGCGCATCTGGCGCTGGTGTTGTCCCGCCCGCTGAAAGCCACGCTGACGCTGGCGCTCGAACAACGCGGTGCCTTTCCGTGGACGGCCAAACTCGATGCCCCCACCTTCTCCGCCAAGCCGCTGCTGGGCGATTCGTCCATCAAGCAACTGGCCATCGCCCTCGCCGGCAAGGGCGATCGCACCGGTGGCACGCTCACCGGGCGCATCAACCTCAATGACACGCCGCTCGAGCTGGCGCCGCTGACGCTGCATTACGCGCCGAAAACACAAACCATCACCCTCGACCAGCTCGCCCTCACCTCGCTGCGCATCAAGGGCGCGCTCGATGCGCACGGCACCATTTCGCTGGCCGGCAAAACGCCCACGGCCGACCTTGTGCTCAACTGGCATGACGTCGTCCTGCCCAAGGATCTGGCCGGACAGGAGCTGGCCAGCAACGGCCAGTTGACTGCTTCCGGCAGCGCCGACAGCTACCAGGCCAAGGGCCGCATCACGCTCGGCCCACCCGGCCAGCCGGCGCACCTGGCCATCGACGCGCACGGCACGCCGCAGCGCGTCACGCTCGAACACCTCACGATCGAGCAGCCCAAGGGGCATCTCGACGCGCAAGGCACCGTCACACTCACGCCGCAACTGGCGTGGGATCTCACGCTCAAGGGCCAGCATTTCAATCCCGGCCTGCTGCTGGCCGACTGGCCGGGCTCGCTCGACATCGACCTCGCCACGCAGGGCCAAATCACGCCCCAAGGGCCGCAAGCCGAATTCGACTTGACGCAACTGGCAGGCTCGTTGCGCCAGCGCACACTTGCCGGCAAGGGCAAGCTGAAGCTGTCCAACACGCGCGTCCTCAACGGCAACCTGACGCTGGCCTCCGGGCACAGCCGCATCGCCCTCAAGGCCACCGGCACCACCCGCAACCACGCCACGCTCGACCTGGCCATCATCACGCTCAACGACTGGCTGCCCAACGCCAACGGCGCGCTGCACGGCACCGTCACGGTCGACGGCCTGTGGCCCAAACTGAGCGTCAAGGCCCATCTGGACGGCCAAAAGCTGGCCATCGAAGACCAGCGCATCGGCCGTCTCAACCTTGTCGCGAACATTCCCGACATCAGCCATCCCGGCGGCCAACTGAAGCTGACCGCCGACAAGCTTTTCACCAACGGGCTGGCCTTCGACAGCATCCAGCTGACCGGCAGCGGCGACGCCGCCAGGCACAACGTGAGCCTGACAGCCAAGGGCCAGCCGCTGTCGCTGCAGGCCAACCTGTCCGGCGGCCTCCAGGGCAAGGCATGGAACGGCACGCTGTCGACGCTGGACCTTGACATGCAGGGCCTGCCGACCTGGCATCTCAAGCAGCCGGCGCAACTGGCGTGGAACAACGGCCAGGCCAGCCTCTCGCAGACCTGCCTGAGCTCCGGCGTACCGACGCTGTGCGTGGCCGGCGCCATGGCGCGCGACGGCAGCCTCAAGGCCAACTACAGCCTCACGCAGATGCCGCTGCAACTGGTCACCACGCTGGCCGAGGCCGGCCTGCCGCTGCACGTCGAAGGCGTCATCAACGGCGAAGGCCAGATGACCATGGCCGCCGATGGCCAGCTTTCCGGTCACGCCACGCTGGCCTCGCCCAAGGGCAGCATCGCCTATCCGGACCACCCCGAGCTGCCGCTGGCGGCCTACGACAACCTCGCCATCGCCGCCAACTTCACGCCCGGCAGCCGGCGCGCCACGTTGAGCGCGACACTTGCCCACGGCGGCTATCTCAAGGGCGATGTCGTCTTGACCGGCACGCAGCAGGCGCTGTCCGGCCAGGTGGCCGTACGCATGGATTCACTGGCTCCGGTCGAACTTTTCACCAACGCGCTGGCCAACCTCAAGGGCCGTCTCGACGCCAAGTTCAACGTCGGCGGCACGCTGGCCGACCCGGCCATCAACGGTCAGGCGCACATCGAGCAATTCGCCGCCGAAGTGCCCGCCGTCGGCCTGAAACTGCATGACGGCGACATCGCCGTGGCCACGACCACCACCCATCAATTGAGCGTGAACGGCAAGATCGGTTCCGGCACCGGCACGCTGGCCATCACCGGCGTCGTGGGCCTGGACGACAACGCCGGCACCCAGGTGCGCATTCGCGGCGACAAGGTGCTGGCGGCCGACATCCCTGCCGCCAAGGTCACCGTGTCACCCGACCTGACCATTGATTACGGCGCCAAGGGCCTGGCCATCGGCGGCTCGGTCAGCATCGACGATGCACGCGTGGAGCTGGAAAAACTGCCCGGTGCCGGCGCCACGCAGGCTTCGCCCGACGTAGTCGTGGTGGACGCGAAGAAAAAGGCCGCGCAAAACGCCGGCCTGCCGATGACGGTCAACCTGACCGCCAACCTCGGCCACCGCACCCACATCATCGGCTATGGCCTGGACGGCCGCGTCAGCGGCTCGCTGAACGTGCGCCAGGAGCCCGGCAAGACCACCACCGGCCGCGGCCAGATCACCGTCAACGGCACCTTCAAGGCCTACGGCCAGGACTTGACCATCAAGCAAGGCAAGCTGCTGTTTGCCAGCACGCCGATCGACAACCCCGGCCTCGATATCCGCGCCATCCGCGTGCTGCATCCCAACGCCACCATCAGCGACGGCCAGGAAGTGGGCCTGGCCATCACCGGCACGGCGCAGCGCCCGGTCATGAACGTGTTTTCCAACCCGCCGATGGAGCAATCCGACGCACTGTCCTACCTCATCACCGGCAAGCCGCTGTCGGCCGTGCAAGGTGGCGAAGGCAGCATGGTCGACGCGGCCGCGCAGGCGCTGGGCTCGGCCGCCGGTGACCTGCTGGCCAAGGGCATCGGCTCCAAGCTCGGCGTGGATGCCGGCGTGTCCAACTCGGCGGCACTGGGCACGGCCGCGTTCACCGTCGGCAAGTACCTCTCGCCGCGGCTTTACCTGAGCTACGGCGTGGGCCTGTTCGACCCCGGCCAGGTGATCACGCTGCGCTACCTGCTGAGCCACCGCTGGAACTTCGAGGCCGAACAGGCCACCGAATTCAGCCGCGCCAGCTTCAACTACCGCATCGAACGCTGAAGCACCACGCCAGCTTGCGGCTTGCCGCGGGTTGCGCCATAACAGGCGCTGGCTCGCCAAAGCCGCAAGTCATGCCCACAAAGCATGAGCGACGCGCTATGGTGGGCGATCCTCTTTTTTTCGTGGAGCCGAAACATGCAAGCCAGCCGCTGGATCCTCGCCACCGCCATCGCGTGCGCCCTGGGCGCGTGCTCGTCCCAGTCCAACAACACGCCCAAGCCGGCGCCGACCGCATCGGCTCCGGCGACGGCCACCACCGCCAAGGCTCCGGCCGCCGCACCGGTCAGCGGCGTGGACATGGCCGCCATCGACAAGTCGGTCAAGCCGGGTGACAACTTCTTCATGTACGCCAACGGCACCTGGTACAACAATGCCAAGATTCCGGCCGACCGTTCCAGCGTCGGCACGTTTTTGACGGTCTACAACCGCACCCAGAAGCGCGTCACCGACATCATCAAGCACGCCGCCGACAGTCATCCGGCCGCCGGCAGCAACGCCGCGAAAATCGCCGACTACTACGCCGCGTTCATGGACACGGCGGCGATCGAAAAACAGGGCCTGACGCCACTCAAGCCCGAACTGGCCGCCATCGACGGCATCCATTCGCGCGCGGACCTCGCCGCCGTGCTGGGCAGCCGCCTGCGCCAGGACGTCGATCCGGTCAACGCCACCGACTTCCACACCTCCAACCTGTTCGGCCTGTTCGTGGCCCAGGGCCTGACCGACCCGTCGCACAACATCGCCTATCTGCTGCAGGGCGGCCTGACGATGCCCAGCCGCGATTACTACCTGTCGTCCAACAAGACGATGGAAGGCTATCGCACGGCTTACAAGACCTACATCGCCAACATCTTCAAGGCCGCCGGCATCAAGGACGCCGACGCCGCCGCCAAGCGCGTGTTCGACCTGGAAATGAAAATCGCCAAGGCGCAGGAAAGCCTGATCGACAGCCAGGACGTGCACAAGGCCAACAATCTGTGGACGCTGGCCGACTTCGGCAAGAAAGCGCCGGGCCTGGACTGGAACGCCTATTTCAAGGCCGCCGGCCTGTCCAACCAGAAAATCGTCGATGCCTGGCAGCCGGCCGCCATCGCCGGCCTGTCCAAACTGGTCGCCGACGCGCCGCTGGCTTCGTGGAAGGATTTGCTGACGTTCCACACACTGGACAGCGCGGCGTCCCTGCTGCCGAAAAAATTCGCCGACCTGTCGTTTGATTTCCACAGCAAGACACTCAACGGCGTGCCCGAACAACGCGCCCGCGCCAAGCGCGCCGTGGCCGCCACCGGCACCGCGCTGGGCTTTGCCGTGGGCCAGCTGTACGTCGAAAAATACTTCCCGCCGGAAGCCAAGCAAAAAGTCGAAGACCTGGTGCAAAACCTCATCGCGGCCTTCCATTCGCGCCTGAAAACCCTCGCCTGGATGACGCCCGAAACCCGCGCCAAGGCGCAGGCCAAGCTTTCCGACCTGAAAGTGGCCGTGGGCTATCCGCAGCACTGGCCGTCCTACGCGGGCCTGACCATCAGCAACGACAACCCGCTGCAGAACGCGCTCAACGTGTCCAAGTTCAACTACGAGCAGCGTCTGGCCGTGCTGGGCAAGCCGGTCAATCGCGACCACTGGTGGATGACGCCGCAGCTGGTCAACGCCATCAACCTGCCGCTGGAAAACGAGCTGCAGTTCCCGGCCGCCATCCTGCAACCGCCGTTCTTCAACCCCAAGGCCGACGCCGCACACAACTACGGCGCCATCGGTGCCGTCATCGGCCACGAGATCAGCCACAGCTTCGACAACATGGGCTCGCAGTTCGATGCCGAAGGCCGCCTGCACAACTGGTGGACGCCGGCCGACGCCAAGGCATTCCACGACAAGACCCAGGCCCTGGCCAAACAGTTCGACACCTATGAAGCCCTGCCCGGCCTCAACGTCAACGGCGAGCAGACCTTGGGCGAAGACATCGCCGACATCTCCGGCCTGACCATCGCCTACGTGGCCTACCACCAGTCGCTCGACGGCAAGCCGGCACCGGTGATCGACGGCCTGACCGGCGACCAGCGCTTCTTCCTGTCGTTCGCGCAGACCTGGCAGTCGAAGATGCGTGACGCGGCACTGCGCCAGCGCGTCAAGACCGACGTACACGCCCCCGGCCAGTTCCGTGCCGAAACCGTGCGCAACATGGACGCCTGGTACAAGGCATTCAACGTGCAGCCGGGCACCAAGCTGTACCTCAAGCCGGATCAGCGCGTGAAGATCTGGTAACTGCCAGCGCGCTCAGGCCAAAAAGCGCACCCGGCAAAACCGGGTGCGCTTTTTCGTACCCACAAGAATTGCGCGGTACCGCTTTTCGTAGGAGCGCGCCTGCGCGCGATGGATCTGACGTGGGACTGGAATTTGCGCTGGTCGCCTGCAGGCAGGCTCCTACACAATGATTTCGCGGTACCCATTTTCTGTACCCCGACAATTGCGCGATGCCGATTTTCGTAGGAGCGCGCCTGCGCGCGATGGATCTGACGTGGGACTGGAATTTGCGCTGGTCGCCTGCAGGCAGGCTCCTACACGATGATTTCGCGGTACCCATTTTCTGTACCTCGGCAATTGTCGCGCGCGTCAGTGCCAGTATGCAGAAGCCGCCGCTTTGTTGACGGCTTTGGGCGGGCGGCAACCGTGCTGATGCGCGATGGCTTCCACCGTGTAGCGCGTCTGGTGGTGCTGATGCAGCTGGGCGGGCGTCATGGCGCGCCAGGTGTCGACGTCCACGCAATGCGGATCAGCCGCGCCCAGCAGGCCTTGCAGAATCCTGATGCCGCCGGCAATACCTGAATAACGCGGATCAGCCATGGTGAAAACCGGCATGCCGTAAACCGGATCATGCCCCGGAACGCGCGGTGCCGCGTGATGCGGCGCCTGCAGCGTGCGGCCCGTGTGCCAGGCCGGTGCTGCGGCAAAACCCTTGGGCAAGTTCAGGCGCAGGGGCCGCCGCGGCATCGGCGCTGATGCGGCAACGGCGGGTTTTGCCACGGCCTTGGTGATGTCGCGATGAGCGTGGCGCACGTTGCGTCTTGCATGACGCGTTTTGGCGCGCTTGAACGACCGCACGACGGGCAACGGCGTCGGCGTTGTCGGTGGCGGAATCAGATCCACCGCGACCATTTTGGCGACATGGCGACGAGGCGTGTGCAGCACGCGTGGCCGCGTCGCCGGCGGCAACGACCATGCCAGCCACAACGCCGCGTGCAGGCCCAAAACGACCGCACAGGCCAGGCTGCGGCGGACATCGAACGGCGTCCGGCCTTGTTCGGGTCTTGTACGCGACAGTCGAACTTCCGATGGAAACATCCCTTGTCCACGCGACGACGACACATCACTGACCGTTGCCTGTCGCGCGGGTTCCCGCCGGCAACGGCTCAGGCGATGCCCAGCCCCGCGATCCGGCCCAGCCGGTCGCCATCAAAACCGGCCAGCTCGGCAAAATGGCGGCCGCGCTCGGCATAGTTGCGGAACTGGTCGAAGCTGGGCGCTCCCGGCGACAACACGATGGCATCGCCCGTCGCGCTGATCCGGCGCGCAACGGCGACGGCGTCATCGAGGCCGACGGCCTCACGCCAGACAACGGCCGAATGCACGTCACGCAAAGTCTGTGCGATGCGCGGACCGTTGGCGCCCTGCACGACCAGCCGCAAGCCAGGCCGCGTATCGACAAAACGCGCAAAGCCGCTCCAGTCAAGTCCACGGTCGAAACCACCCACGATCAGGGTGACTGCGTGGCCCGGCAGGCTTTCCAACGCCGCGCGACTGGCCTCGGGCGTGGTGCTGATCGAATCGTTGATCCACAACCGGTCGCCGCGCTCGCCCAGCCGTTGCAGACGATGCGGCAGGGTATGAAAGCTGGCCAGGGCCTGCGTTGCCGCCTGCGCGGTATCCGCGTCAAAGCCGTACAGGGTATCGAGTGCCGTCAATGCCGCGCAGGCATTCAGCCAGTTGTGCCGGCCGGGAACCTGCCCCAGCACGTCGGCCAATGCGGCCATCCGCACCTGCCCGTGCCACAGGGCATCGCCACGCACGTGCCAGTCGGCCTCAGCGCCAAACGTGACGCGTTGCGGATGCGCCGCCGTGCGCGCCATGAGTCCGGCATGGCCGGCGTTGGCCACCAGCGTGCGGGCGGCCGCGGCCAGCTTCAGCTTGTCGTTGAAATAACGCTCGCGCGAGCCATGCCAGTCGAGGTGTTCCTCGTACAGGTTCAGTACCACGCCGACGTCCACCGGGCCGGCCTCGCCGGTCTGGAAACTGGACAGTTCGACAACCCACAAATCGGCCGTCTGGCCGTCCAATTCAAGCAACGGCAGGCCGATGTTGCCGGCCAGCGCCGTGCGCAGGCCGAGCGTGCGCGCGATGTGTGCCGTCATCGCCGAGGTGGTGCTTTTGCCCTTGGTGCCGGTGATGGCGATGACGCGCGCGTCGGGGTTCTCGCCAAACCACAACGCGGTGCCGGAGGTGAACACCGTGCCGCGCGCCTGCGCCGCGCCGATCTCCGGTTTGTAGATCGAAATGCCGGGCGACTTGATGACATGGTCAAACGCCGCCAGCGTATCCGCGTCCGGCGCCTGCGTCGCCACCGTGACGCGCGGATCGGCCGCCAGTGCCGCCGCTTCCGCCTCGCGACAGAACAACGTGACGACCTGCCGCGGCAAATGCCGATGCAAGGCGGCCAGCGCGGCGCGGCCTTCGCGGCCGCAGCCCCAGACCGCGATGCGGCGCCCCTCAAGCGTGGCGAATTTCATCCAGCGCCTTGAGCAAACGTGGCGGAACACGATGTTTGTCGGAAGCGGCCAGCCACGGTTCCAGCGCGAGATTCCCGCCCTTGAGCTGTGGCGCGATCTCGCGGCGAAAACGCTTGACCAGCGCATCCTCGGCCCACTCGGGACGCGCTGCCAGGGTCGCCATTGCGGCGCGCGCCTCGGCACCTTCGCCCACGCATTCGAACGGCTTGTGGTCGCGATATTCCATCAGCGCGTCAAAGCCGGACGCGAGGTTTTCGTCGTCCAACAGGTTGTGGCCGAAGATAGCCAGCAGCTTCGGCTTGGGCATGAACGGCGCCAGCGCCAGAAACACGAAATGACACTTCGGACATTGCCCGCACCAGCGATCGGCCGGCTTCGGGCCCAGAATGCGGAAGTTGCGGTTGCAGCTGGAAAACACGTCCAGATAGCCGCCACCCAGACGCGAAAACGCGGCCGTGACGGCCAGTTCGGCAAACGGGCGCAGCAGCGAGCAGTAGTCGAGATCGGCCGCCACGTGCGTGTGCAACCAGTCCCCGAATGCCGTCTCGAACGCGAAGCCTTTGCTCCACTGATGGTTGACCTTGCGCCCGGCGTATTCGAGCGTGGCGGCCGAAGCCGAGCGCTCGTTGGCAAACGCGATGGTGTCGTGGCCGTACAACAGCGCGGCCAACGCGAGGATGGCCGAATTGACGGCCGTGACCGGAATGTGGCCGTTCCAGGCGCCAGCGCGGTTGTATTCGAACAGCAGCGGCGACAATTCGCGACCGATGTTGAGCGTGGCCAGACCGGTGCGTTCGGCGCAGGCTTCGATCAGCGGCGAATGGCCGATCCACGCCACGGTGGCCTTGCCGCCGGCACGCTTGACCGCCTCGATCGCGACGATCGAATCCTTGCCGCCACCGATCGGCAGCAAGGTGCTGGCCGACAAGCCTTGCACGGGCGCCGGCACCGGGGTCACGCCACCACGCGGAAACGCGATGCGGCCGTCCAGGTCGAGGTGGTTGCGATAGGCAAACTCGGCCAGGCCGTGGCAGTACAGCGTGTCCATGAACGCGGCTGTCGGCTCGTCCAGCGCCGCGCCTTCCACCGCGATGCGCGCCGGCACGCCAGCCTTGTAATAGCTGACGCCGGCAATGAGGTGCAGCAGCGTCAACGCCGCCTCGAACGCCTTCACACGCGTGGCCGGCACCATCGGCGCATCGGGGAAAACGATGCGCTCGACCAGCTCCGGGCCGTCGTCAAAGGCATACACCAGCTCGGCCACGCCGTCGGCGTAGGCATGGCGGACAAAGCGGAAAACTTGCGCTTTGCGCGGGTCGGTCGTGGGCACAGTCATTCGATCACGATTTCGTCGGCTTCATCGCGCAGATTGTAATGCGAAGCCATGGTTGCGCCGTAGGCCCCGGCTTCGGCCAGCAGCATCACGTCGCCTTCGCCCGCGGCCGGCAGGCGGCGGTCCGAACCCAGCACGTCGCCGGATTCGCAGATCGGCCCGACCACCTGGTACAGCGTGTCCGGCGCCTCGTCCAGGCGGCTCAGGTTGACGATGTCGTGCCAGGCGTCGTACAGCGTCGGGCGGATGAGGTTGTGCATGCCGGCATCCACGCCCAGATAGTTGTTCGGCCCCTTGCGCTTGAGCTGGGTGACGCGCGCCAGCAGCACGCCGGCCTCGGCCACGAGGAAGCGGCCCGGCTCGGTCCACAGCTGGTAATGCGGATACGCGCGCGTGACTTCGCGCAGCACCGCGTCCAGCGCGGCCAGATCCAGCGGTTGCTCGCCCGGATGCATCGGCACGCCCAGACCACCGCCGATGTTGAGCACGTCGATGCCGCCAATGCGGTCGGCCAGGCCCGCCAGCTGGCTGGCCACCTCGCCCCAGTGGCCGGCGTCGAGCACGCCCGAGCCCAAGTGCGCATGCAGGCCCGTCACGCGCACCTTGTGTTGCGCGGCCAGTTCCAGGAATTCGTCCAGCTCGTCCAGCGGCAGGCCGAACTTGCTGGTGTTGCCGCCGGTCTTGACCTTTTCGTGATGCCCAAGTCCGCGGCCCAGGTCCACGCGCAGCAGGATGTCGCGGCCGGCAAACAATTCGCCCCAGTGCTGCAGCGGATGCAGCGCATCGAGCGTGATGAAGGCATCGGTGGCCAGCGCGGCGACAAAATCCGCGCGGCTGGCGAAGTTGGGCGTGAACAGGCGCGGCGCGCCGGGCGCCATTTTCGCCACCGCCGCCAGCTCGCCAGGCGACACGCATTCCAGGCCGAAACCCTCCCCGGCCAGCGTCTTGATGATGATCGGATGCGTGTTGGCCTTGACCGCGTACCAGCGCCGGCCGATGCCGCGCAGCGCGGCCACTTGCCGCGCGCGCTCGCGGATCGTCGGCAGATGGTAGACGTAACGCGGCGTGCGCTCGACCGCCAATTGCAGCAGCTTGTCGCGCAACGGCGCCTGCCGCCACCACGCGCGATGCAACGGTGCTTCGCCGCCGCCGTACAGCGCCTGCCAGGTCGGGCCGAACAGCTCGGCGTCATCGCCGCGCAGGCTGCCGCTGCGCACCATGAGCTCGTGCAGGCGCGGCAACAGTGAATCGACCACGCCCTCGTCGACCACGAAGGTCAGGTTGAGATTGTTGGACGACTGCGAAATAAGGTGCACGCGCAGCTGGCCAAACTCGGCCAGCACCGAGGACAGCTTGTGCAGCATCGAGCGCATGCCGCGCCCGACCAGCGTGACCGCCGCGCATGGCGCGATCACCTTCACGCGGCACACCTTGGCCAGCTCGGCCGCCAGCGTGGCCACGGCGTCGGAATCAAGCAGGTTTTCGGTCGGGTCCAGTGACACCGTGACGTTGGTTTCGGCCGAGCCGATCAGGTCGACCGACAAGCCCTGGCGCTTGAAGGCGTCAAAAATGTCCGACAGGAAGCCCACTTCCTGCCACATGCCGACCGACTCCATCGACACCAGCGTGATGCCCTTGCGCGTGGAGATGGCCTTGACCGAACGCGCCGAATCACGCTCGCGCGGGCCGATCACCGTGCCATCCAGCTCGGGGTGCTGGGTGTCCTTGACCAGCATCGGCACGCGCGGCTCGCGCAGCGGCGACAGGCAGCGCGGATGCAGCACCTTGGCGCCGGTGGAGGCGATTTCCTGTGCCTCCTCGTAATCCAGCCGCTTGAGCAGGCGCGCGGTCGGCACCTGGCGCGGATTGGCGCTGAACATGCCGCACACGTCGGTCCAGATTTCCACCCGCGCCGCCTGCAGCACGGCGCCCAGATAGGACGCCGAGGTGTCCGAGCCGCCGCGACCCAGCAACACCGTGTGGCCTTCCGGCGCACGCGCGATGAAGCCCTGGCCAATGCACACTTCGCCGGCCGCGGACAGGCGCTTCCTGGCCGCCTCGTCCGGCAGCGCGTTGACCATCGCCGACAACACGCGGGTACGCGCGTTCTGGTTGGGCACGTCGGCGGCGGTGAGGTAGTCGCGCGAGTCGACCCACGTCGTGGGCAGACCATCGGCCGTCATGAACGCGGCGCCGAGCGAGCTGGACATCAGCTCGCCGTGCGCCTGCACCTCGGCCTGCCACTGCAGCGGCTCGCTGCCGGGGCCGTCGGCCGCCAGCCGGCGCAGGTCGGCAAAACGCGCGGCCAGCAAGTCCGGCACGGCCATGCGCATGCGCGCCAGCAGCACTTCGTGCAGCTTGATGATGGCTTCGGCCTGCTCGATGCGCGCGTGTTTGTCCTCGCTGCCGCACAATGCCTTCAGTTTGTCGGTCACGCCGGACAGGGCCGACACGACCAGCAGCACATGCACGCCCTCGGCGCGCCGTGAGGCGGCCAGGCGGCGAATGGTCTGCCAGCGCTCGGCGGTGGCGACACTGGTTCCGCCAAACTTCATCACGACCCAGGGGGCGTCGGCGGCAAGGGGCAAGGTGGCAACTTTCTGGTTCACGGCGTTCGCAACAACCGGCTTGGAACAATAAGCTGGCCAGTTTCGTGCCCGTCCGGGCAAAACGCAATTGAACCGGTTATGCCGATTGGCCATGGCGTTCAGCCCAGGGCAGCACTGTCCCGCGCCGAGTTTGCGAGAATGCACGCATCGTTTGGAGACACTCAATGCCGCAGGCCCAATCCACCCCGCCCGAATCCATCACACCGGTCGCGCCACGCAAGGGCGTCCATCTGGAGATCAACGGCGAGGCTTTTCTGCATACCGGCGACGCGGACATGCCGCTGCTGTGGTACCTGCGCGACAACCTGCACCTGACCGGCTGCAAGTACGGTTGCGACGACGGCCAATGCGGCGCCTGCACGGTGCTGGTCGACGGCCGCCGCGCGCTGGCCTGCCAGACGCCGATGCACAAGCTCGAAGGCCATCGCGTCACCACCGTGGAAGGCCTGTCCGGCAAGGACGGCAAGCTGCATCCGCTGCAACAGGCATGGATCGACGAGGACGCCATCGTGTGCGGCTACTGCCAGCCCGGCTGGCTGATGGCCGCGGCCGATCTTCTCGCGCGCAAGCCCGATCCGACCGACGCCGACATCGACCACCTGCCCAACCTGTGCCGTTGCGGCAGCCAGCCACGCGTACGCGCGGCCATCAAGCGCGCCGCCGCGGCCATGCACAAGGAAGCCTCACGATGAGCGCCACGCTGCGTCTGTCACGGCGGCGGTTTCTCAAGATCATGGCCGGCGGCGCCGGCGCGCTGATCGTCGGCGTCGGCACCTTGCGCGAGGCGCGAGCCGACGAGCCACTGGCGCTGCTGGGCGATCAATACACGCAACTGGGTCCGTACCTGCGCATCGAACGCAGCGGGCGCACCGTCATCGGCGCGCGCGATCCCGATGGCGGCGTCGGCACGCATACCGCGCTGGCGCGCATCATTGCCGACGAACTGGATGGCGACTGGAGCCAGGTTGTCGTGCTTGGCCTGGGCCCGGAAGTCACCCGCGCCAACAATGTGGTGCACTGGCGCTACGGCCATCAGCGCAGCGGCAACGCCACCTCCATTCCCGCCGCCTGGGCCGACCTGCGCCAGGCCGGTGCGCTGGCGCGCTGGCTGCTGCTGCAAACCGCGGCCCGGCGCAGTGGCGTCGCGGCCGGCCGCCTGACCTGCCACGACGGCGCCGTGATCACGCCCGACGGCCGCCGCTACACCTACGGCGAGCTGGCCGGCGACGCCGCCAAACAAGCACCGCCATCCGTGCCGCCACCGCTGAAAACGCCCGATCGGTACACCCTGGTCGGCCATGGCGCCGGCGACGTCGACGCGCGCGACATGGTGCAGGGCTTCACGCATTTCGCCATCGACGAATACCCGGCCGAGGCGCTCGTCGCCGTCGTCACGCATTGCCCGTGGCCGGACGGCAAACTGGCCAGCATCGACACGCGCGAGGCGCTCAAGGTGGCCGGTGTCAAACAGGTGCTGCAATTGCATCCGGACGCCAACCAACCGCCGGGCCACACGCCGATTGCCGCCGGTGTCGCCGTGCTGGCCACCAACACATGGGCCGCCCTGCAGGGCCAGCGCAAGCTGCGCCTGACCTGGAAGCCCGGCGCGCACGCCAAGGCATCCACGTCGGCCCTGCTGGACGAAGCCAACCAGCTGCTTGCCAGCCAGGCCGAGCCGACGCACCGCGTACGTGCCGACGGCGACATCGACACGGCCGAAAAACACGCGCGCCGGCACGTCGAAGCCACTTACACGCAGCCGTTCACGGCCCACGCCACGCCCGAGCCAATCAACTGCGTGGTGCATCTGGATGCCGACCATGCCACCTTGATCGTGCCCACGCAGGCGCCGCAACAGGCGCTGGCACTGGTGCAGCGGCTGACCGGCCTGTCGCCGTCACAAATCGACATCCAGGTGCCGCGTTTCGGCGGCGGTTTCGGCCGTCGCGCGGAACACGATTTCGTTGCCGAGGCGGTGCTGCTGGCCAAGGCGGCCGGCAAGCCCGTCAAACTGATGTGGACGCGCGCCGACGGCCTGGCCCACGACTACTACCGGCCGCTGGCTGTGCATCACCTCAAGGCATCGCTGGATCGCCATGGTCATGTCACGGGCTGGCGCCAGCGCCGTGCCAGTCCATCGGCGCTGGCCGGGCGCAACACGCCGGCCGATGCGTTGTGGACGTCCGAAGCCAGTCCGAACGCCTTGCCGGGTGGCCTGATCGACAACTTCCAGTCCGACTGGTACGCGCTGGGCAGCGCCCTGCCCTGCGGCCCGATGCGTGCCGGCAGCGACGTCACCAACGCGTTCGCGGTCGAGGCGTTCATCGACGAAATCGCCAAGGCCGTGCGCCGCGATCCGCTGGACCTGCGCCACGAACTGCTCGGCAAACCACGCCAGTTGCCGTTGCCCGACGGCGGCACGCTGGACATCCGCCGCCTGCTCGGCGTGCTGGATCTGGCCGCCGCGCGCATCGACTGGAAGCACGTGCGCCGCAACGGCAACGGCCTCGGCATCGCCTGCCACGCCAGCCACGGCGGCTATTGCGCGCACGCGTTCGAAGTATCCACACGCAACGGCAAACTGATCATCCACCGCATCGTGTGCGCCATCGACGTGGGTCGCATCGTCAACCCGACCGGGCTGGAAGCCCAGGCCATGGGTGGCACGCTGTTCGGCGTCGGCACGGCGCTGGGCCAGGCCATCACACTCAAGGACGGCCAAGTGCAGCAGCACGATTTCACCGGCTACCCGCTGGCGCGCATGGCGCAATTGCCGCACGCCGTCGAAGTGTACGCGGTGCCCTCGGACGCGCCACCCGGCGGCGCCAGCCCGGTGGCCGTGCCGTCGGCCGCGCCGGCACTGGCCAACGCCGTGTTCGCCGCCACCACCGTGCGCATCCGCAATCTGCCGTTGCTGCCCGAGTTGATGCAGCTGCTGTAGGAGCCGGCCTGCCGGCGACCAATCCAGCGAGAACCAGTAGACATTGCCAGAACCGGCAAGCCTTCGGCTTGCATCGCCTGCGGGCAGGCTCCTACCCGCACATTCCGGCCATTGCGTTCAATGCCACACGTCCGACTTGGACGGTGGCGGTGGCGCGCCGGGGCAACCTGGCGGTGGCGGGCTGCCGGCCACGCGGGCGATGGTGCATTGGGTGTCAATATTCAATTTCAGGACGGGCTTGCCGGCCGTCGCGGAAGTCGCCGGCGCCCCCAGGCCCGGTACCAACGGCCGCGCCGGTGCCATGTTCAGGCGCGGATCGTTGCTGTTGCCCGGCGGCGGTCGCGGCGGATCGCCACCGCAGGCAAAAAACACCACCATCGGTCCGAGCACGCAATGCGCGCGGATGCCGGGTGCCAGTTCGAACGTGTGCTCGACGGTCAGTTTGTCGATCAGGCGGCGCAGGAACGTGTCCAGGATGCTTTCGTTTTGCGGCGCCCAGTACTGCTCGAAAATGGTCGGCTTGTAACCCAGGTGGTCGGTGTCGCGTGTCATCACGTCGGAATTGCCGCGCGGCATCAGCTGCACGGTGCCCTCATGCGAAGACGCCGCCGATGGCGCCGAAGATGATGATCGCGTGCCGGCCAGCGGCTTGAACGTGTCGTCGGGTGGCGCCCAGGTCGAAGCCGCCGTGGCCGGTGACCGGGGCGTGGCCGCCGCGGTGGTTTTCGCCACGCTGCGCGGGGGGTTCGTCGAGGTCACGACCACCTCCGGCGCCTGTACCGGCACGGTCGCCGTGGTGATTTGCGGCGCCTGCGGAACCGACACGTCGGCCACCGGCAAATCCAGCCTGGGCGCCGTTGCCACCGGAGCGATTCGCGGCGCCGGCGCGGCGGCCACTTGCTGCGGCGCTTGCGGCTCCTGCAAGGTCGCCTTGACGGATGGCGCATTGAGCGACGGTGTCTGCAGCGAAGGCGCGGCAACCTTCACGGCCGTGGTGACCGTCGGCAAAGCCGGTTCGCTCGCCTGCACCGGTTGCGGCAATGACGGCTGCAACGCCGGTGCCGGCTGCGCGGCCACCTTCAGCGACGGTTTGCCCAGGCTGACACGCGGCGCGACATGCTGCGCGGGAACCGGTTCAGGCGCTGTCGCCGACGGCAGCGTGATCGACGTCAGATCCACCTGTTGCGGCGGCGCCGGCAGCGCCTGGCTGGAAAGCTCCTCGACCACCTTCGGCGGCGTGGCCGTGACCACCTTCGGCAAGGTCGGCGCCGACGGACTGACGGCCATCGTCGGCGCGGGCACAACCGGTTTTGGCGGTGCCACGGCCACCTTCGCCGGCACCTTTTGCAACGCCACTTCAGGCGCCACCGCAGCCACTTTGGGCACGGCCGGCATGGCGGCCACCGGCGCCCGTTTGAGCGCGGGCATCGCCGGCGTCGGCGCCCTCTTGATTGACGGCATCTTGATCGGCGGCGGTGGCGGCGGTGGCGGCTCGGGCGCCTTGATGAAACGCACCTCGACGGTATCAGGCGAACCCGCCGTCGGCGCGGGCGGACGCGACAGCAGCGACACCGCCAGCAAAAACACGTGCAACACCACGACCAGCACGATGGCGGCCACATGCAGCCACCATTGCCGCGGCCCCTTGCGCCAGCGGATTTCGTGCAACATGAGGCGCGCCAGACGCCAGCCGCGTCCCTGGCCGAGAACCAGCGGGTGTCGCGAATAGGGCCGCCAGCGGTGGAGCCCATCCTCGGAAGCGCCAGTGGCACCGTAGTAATGCGGCATGACTTGCGTTTATGTCCTGCGTCGTGAAACAAGAATGGCAGCGCCGGGCGCGCCTTACTGTAACGGGATTCGGCCACGCCGCGACAATCTCCGCCCCGCCATGCAATGACCCGCCGCCCCGACCAAGGTTCCGGCACTTGACCTGCCAGACCAAAACGACGAGGTTGGAAACGTTGATTGCGCCATGACCGCCCGCCCGGGGCTCGCCCGGCGGCAAGCTCCGCGCCGCGGACGACCATGACCGATGCATTCCATCACGGAGGCATGGCATGACCCTTTCGGCGGAAAACCTGCGCAACGTGGCCTTGGTCGGCCATGTCGGCTGCGGCAAGACCACGCTGGCCGAAGCCCTGCTGGTGGCGGGCGGCAGCCTGGTCGCGCCCGGCGACATTGAGCACGGCTCGACCCAGTCCGATTTCGACCCGCAGGAAAAAGCCCGCGGCCATTCGATCGACACCGCACTGCTCGCCATCGACCAAAACGGCTTCCACATCAACCTCGTCGACACCGCCGGCTTCGCCGATTTTCGCGGCCAGACACTGGCGGCATTGAATGCCGTGGACAGTGTCGCCATCGTGGTCAACGCCGCCAACGGCATCGAACGCGGCGTGCGGCGCATGCTGCATTACGCCAGGGACCGATCACTGCCCACGCTGCTGGTCATCAACCGCATCGACGTGGCCGGCGTGGATCTCGCCGGTCTGGTCGACGAGTTGCGCGACAGCTTCGGCTCGGCCTGCCTGCCGGTCAATCTGCCCGACGCGGACAAGGCTGGCGTGCGCGACTGCTTTTTCCACACCGACGGCGACACGGCATTTTCCTCGCTGGCCGAAGCGCACCAGCGGTTGATCGACCAGGTGGTCGAAATCGACGAAGACCTGATGGCGCAATATCTCGACGCCGGCGAACGCACGCTGGACCGCGATGCGCTGCACGCCGCCTTCGAGCGCTGCCTGCGCGAAGGCCATCTCATGCCGATCTGCTTCACCTCGGCCAGGAGCGGCGCCGGCGTGGCTGAGCTGCTCGCCATCATCAAGCAGCTGTTGCCCAGCCCGCTGGAACGCAACGCACCGCCGTTCCTGGGTTTTCGCGACGGCGAGGCGACGCCGGTCAAGGCCGTGCCCGATCCCGACCGGCATGTCATCGCCAACGTGTTCAAGATCATCAACGATCCGTTCATCGGCAAACTGGGGGTGTTGCGCGTGCAGCAAGGCACCGTGCGCAAGGGCATGTCATTGTTGGTCGGCGAAGCGCACAAGCCGTTCAAGGTGGGCCACCTGCTGGCCATCCGCGGCAAGGAACACGCCGACATCGACACGGCCGGTCCGGGCGACATCGCGGCCGTGGCCAAGGTCGACGACATCCACTGCAACGCCGTGCTGCACGACAGCCACGAACAGGACCGGCTCACGCTGGCGCCACTGCCCTTTCCCGTCGCCATGGTCGGTCTGGCCGTGGAACCGGCGCACCAGGGCCAGGAACAAAAACTGGCCGACGCCATGGCCAGGCTGTGCGATGAAGATCCCTGTCTGCGCGTGGAACATCACAAGGAACTGAACGAAACCGTGCTGTACGGGCTGGGCGAACTGCATCTGGCCGTGGCGCTGGAGCGCATACAGGGCCGATACGACGTGGCCGTGCGCTCGCATCCGCCACACATCGCCTACCGCGAAACCATCAGCGCGCAGGCCGACGGACATCATCGGCACAAGAAGCAAACCGGCGGCGCGGGCCAATTCGGCGAAGTGTTTCTGCGCGTGGAACCGTTGCCGCGCGGTGGTGGTTTCGAGTTTGTCGACGCGGTCAAGGGCGGCGCCATCCCGGGCCAGTTCCTGCCCGCCATCGAAAAAGGCATCGCCCAGGCCATGCAACGCGGCGCGATTGCCGGCTACACCATGCAGGACATCCGCGTCACCGTCCATGACGGCAAGCACCATCCGGTCGATTCCAAGGAAATCGCGTTCGTGACGGCCGGCCGCAAGGCGTTTCTCGATGCCGTGGCCAAGGCCTCGCCGCTGCTGCTCGAACCGATCGTCGGCATCGACGTCAGCCTGCCGCCGGCGCATGCCGGCGACGTCACCGGCAGCCTCGCGGCCAAGCGGGCACGCATCCTCGGCACGCAAACGCGTCGCGGCGGCACGTTGGTCATCAACGCCGAAGTGCCGCTGGCTGAACTGACCGGCTACGCCGCCGAGCTCAAATCACTGACCGCCGGCGAAGGCCGCTTCGTCATGGACCAGAGCCACTACGAACCGGTACCGCCGGCGACACAGAAGAAATTGCAGGCAGCGTGGCAGCCGCACGGCAACGACGACGACGCGTGATTACAGCGCCAGCCGCGCTTGCAGATCGTGCGTGCCGGCGGCCTCGACCGTCACCTGCGCGAACTGGCCCGGCTTGAGCGCAGCGCCGTCGCGCACACGCACCACGCCGTCGATTTCCGGCGCATCGGCAGCCGAACGCGCAATCGCCACGCCATCTTCAATCGCATCGACCAGCACCTTGATCCGGCGCCCGACCTTGCGTTGCAGCCTGGCCGCGGAGATGTCCGCCTGCACGGCCATGAATTGCTCCAGGCGATCCTCGCGCACCTCGTCCGGCACCGGATCGGGTAGCGCATTGGCTTGTGCGCCATCCACCGGCGAATAGGCAAACGCGCCGACGCGGTCAAGCTCCGCCTCGCGCAAAAAGTCCAGCAGCTCGGCGAACTCGGCTTCGGTCTCGCCCGGAAAACCGACGATGAAGGTACTGCGGATGGTCAAGTCCGGCACCTCGCGCCGCCACGCCTGGATGCGCTCCAGCGTGCGCTCGATGTTGCCCGGCCGCTTCATCAACCTGAGAATGCGCGGGCTGGCGTGCTGGAACGGAATGTCGAGGTACGGCAGGATCTTGCCTTCGGCCATCAGCGGCATCAGCTCGTCCACGTGCGGGTACGGGTAGACGTAATGCAGGCGCACCCACGCACCCAGCTCGCCCAGCGCTTCGCACAGCTCGGTCATGCGCGTGCGCACCTGGCGGCCGTGCCACTCGTGCCCGGCGTACTTGACGTCCACGCCGTAGGCGCTGGTGTCCTGCGAAATGACCAGCAGCTCGCGCACGCCGCTGCGCACCAGCTTTTCGGCCTCGCGCAGCACTTCATCCACGGGCCGACTGACCAGCCGCCCACGCATCGACGGAATGATGCAGAAGCTGCACTTGTGGTTGCAGCCCTCGGCGATTTTCAGGTACGCGTAATGCTTCGGCGTGAGCTTGATGCCGGTGTCGGGCAGCAGGTCGATGAACGGATCGTGCGACGGCGGCACGGCTTCGTGCACGGCGCTGACCACGGACGCGTAATCCTGCGGGCCGCTGATGGCCAGCACATCCGGATATGCCTCGCGGATCAGCTCGGCGCGCTTGCCCAGACAACCGGTGACGATGACCTTGCCGTTCTCGTTGAGCGCTTCGCCGATGGTGTCCAGCGACTCCTGCACGGCCGAGTCGATGAAGCCGCAGGTGTTGACCACCACCGCGTCCGCCGCGTCGTAGGTCTTGACCAGCTCGTAGCCCTCGGCGCGCAGCTGGGTGAGGATGCGCTCGGAATCGACCAGCGCCTTGGGACAACCGAGGCTGACGAAACCGATTTTTGGAGAAGACCGGGGCATGCGGCGTACCATGAAGGCGAAGCCGTCATTGTACGCAATCATCCCCCGCCAACCGCATCCGGGAGCCTGTCGTGGGCCACAACATCAACATTCCGACCAGCCGCACGCGCTGCATTGGCGCGTATCTTGCCAAGGCCGAGGGCACGCCGAAAGGCGGCGTCGTCGTCGTGCAGGAAATCTACGGCGTGACCGAGCACATCCGCGACGTGGCCGACCGTTTCGCCGCGGCCGGCTACACGGCCGTGGCGCCGGCGTTTTTCGACCATCTGGAAAGCGGCACGGAGCTGGCCTACGACCGCGGCGGCACCAATCACGGCAAGGCGCTGGTGAACGAGCTGGGCGTGCAGTTGCCGATCGAGGACGTCGGCAGCGCGGCTCACGCCATCGCTTCGGCCGGCAAAATCGGCGTGGTCGGTTTTTGCTGGGGCGGCACCATCGCGCTGCTGGCAGCGCAGCATCTGGGCTTGCCGGCCGTGAGCTATTACGGCGCGCGCAACACGCATTATCTCGACACCGAACCGCAGGCGCCGGTGATGTTCCACTTTGGCGAAAAGGACGACTCCATTCCACCGGAAGCCGTCGCCGCGCACCGCGAGGCGATGCCGGACATGGATGTTTTCACCTATCCCGGCGCCGGCCACGCGTTCAACCGCGACTACCACGACGATCGCCATTACCACGCCGCCAGCGCCAAGCTGGCCTGGGAACGCACGCTGGCATTTCTGGACAAGCAGCTGTCGGCCTGACGACGGCGCCAAGACATCGTCCGAGCCTCGCTTTTGCAGGAGCCCGCCCGCGGGCGATGGAATCTTGCCTTGAACCAGCATCCCGCCATCGCGCGCGGGCGCGCTCCCACGGTTGTCAGTGACAGGCTGCCTGCGAGATTCGCTACAGCCAGCGCCCGTGGCGGCGCATGTACCACATCTTCACCAGCTGCGTGAGCGTGCAATAGGCCAGCACCGTCGCCGCCAGCCACGCAAAATACACACTCGGCATGCCGTGCATGCCCAGGCGCGCGCCGATCCACGTGTACGGAATGACGATGCCGATGGTGATGATGGCCAGCGTCAGTCCCAGCACCGGCGCGGCCGCCATCGACTGCACGAACGGAATGCGCCGCGTGCGGATCATGTGCACCACCAGCGTCTGCGTGAGCAGGCTTTCGATGAACCAGCCGGACTGGAACAGCGCCTGATGCGCCGGTGAGTCGGCGCCGAACACGAACCACAACAGCGCGAACGTGGTCAGGTCGAAGATCGAGCTGGTCGGCCCGATGCGCAGCATGAAACGGCCGATGTCGCTGGCGTCCCACTTGCGCGGCTTGCGGATGTATTCGTCATCCATGCGGTCGAACGGAATCGACAGCTGCGAGATGTCGTACAGCAGGTTGAGCACCAGAATCTGCAGCGGCAGCATCGGCAAAAACGGCAAAAAGATGCTGGCGATGAGCATGCTCAGCACGTTGCCGAAGTTGGAGCTGGCGGTCATCTTGATGTACTTGATGATGTTGCCGAACGTGCGCCTGCCTTCCAGCACGCCCTCCTCCAGCACCATCAGGTTTTTTTCCAGCAGGATGATGTCCGCCGATTCCTTGGCGATGTCGGTTGCGGTGTCCACCGACACGCCGACGTCGGCCTTGCGCAGCGCCGCCGCATCGTTGATCCCGTCGCCCAGGAAACCCACGGTGTGTTTCTGGCGCTGCAGCGATTCGACCACGCGCGATTTTTGCAGCGGCGACATCTTGGCAAACACGGTCGTGCGCGCGACCAGCTCGTCCAGCGCCGCGTCGTCCAGCGGCTCGATGTCCTGGCCACGCACCGAATGCTGCACGTCCAGCCCGACCTCGCGGCAAATCTTGCGCGTCACGAGCTGGTTGTCGCCGGTGATCACCTTCACATCGACGCCGTGGCGGTGCAGCGCCGCGATCGCGGTGCGCGCACTGTCCTTGGGCGGATCGAGGAACGCAAGGCAGCCGACCGCGGTGAGGCCCGCTTCGTCCGCGACGCCGTAGGCGCGGCCGAGCGCGGGCTGGCGCTTCACCGCGACGATCAGCACGCGCAGGCCGTCCTCGTTGAGGCCGTGGGTCAGGTCGCGAATGGTTTCACGCCGATGGTCGGTGAGCGGAATGTCCTTGCCGCCCTCGTGCGCGAAGGAACAAATCTGCAGCATCTCCTCGACCGCGCCCTTGCACACCAGCAGGTCGCTGCCGTCGCCCTCGGTCAACACCACCGACATGCGCCGGCGCTGGAAGTCGAACGGGATTTCGTCCACCACCTTCCACCTTGCGATGGAGTCCTCGAGGTCACGGTGCGCCAGCACCGCCTTGTCCATCAGGTTTTTCAATCCTGTCTGGAAGTGGCTGTTGAGGTAACCGTATTCGAGCGCGTCCTCGGACTCCTCGCCGTCGAGGTCGAGGTGGTGTTCCAGCACGATCCGGTCGAGCGTCAGGGTGCCGGTCTTGTCGGTGCACAGCACGTCCATCGCGCCAAAGTTCTGGATGGCGTTCAACTGCTTCACCACCACCTTGCGCTTCGACATCGCGAGCGCACCCTTGGCAAGGTTGGCGGTGACGATCAGCGGCAGCATCTCGGGCGTCAGGCCCACCGCGACCGAAATCGCAAACAGGAACGCCTCCAGCCAGCTGCCCTTGCCGAAGCCCTGGATCAGGAACACGATCGGCACCATCACCGCCATGAACTTGATCAGCAGCCACGACACGCTTTTGACGCCGCGATCGAAGCTGGTTTCCTGGCGCGTGCCCGTGAGCGTGTGCGCGATCGAGCCGAGGTACGTGCGCGGCCCCGTCGTGACCGCCACCGCGGTCGCGCTGCCGCTGACGACGTTGGTGCCCATGTAGCAGAGGGTCGGCAGGTCCAGCGGTTCGACTTGCGCATCGGGCTGCTGCTGCGCGTGCTCCAGCGCGGTCTTTTCGACCGGGATCGATTCGCCGGTGAGGATCGCCTGCGAGATGAACAGGTCCTTGGCGCCCAGCAGGCGCAGGTCCGCGGGCACCATGTCGCCCGCCGAAAGGTGCACGATGTCGCCCGCCACCAGCTCGCCCACCGGTACTTCGATGCGCTCGCTGTGGCCATCGGACGCGCGCCGCGTCACGGTCGCCGTGTTGCGCACCATCGCCTTCAGCTTCTCGGCGGCGTGCGAGGAGCGGAATTCCTGCGTGAAGTTCAACGCGACGCTGATGACCACCATCACCAGGATGATGATCGGCCCGGTCAGGTCGTTGGGCGAAGTCAGCACCTCGACCACCGCCAGCACGATCAGCACGACGATGAACGGGTTCTTGAAGGTGCGCGCAAGCTGCAGCGACCAGTGCGGCGGCTTTTCGTGCGAGGCTTCGTTGGCGCCGTCGCGGTCCAGGCGGTCCTCGATCTGCTCCGCATCGAGTCCCGCGGGCGTCGTCTCCAGCGTCGCCAGCAGCGCCGCGGCTTCGGTCCACGCCGCGTCGGCAACCGCCGGACGCGCATGGGCGCTGCGCGGCTTGCCGGCAGCGGGACGAACATTGGATTGGGGCGAACGACCGAGCATCACTCACTCCGCGCGGAAACACCGGACCGCGGACGAGTGGGCGCCCGCGCAGTTACGGCAACGACGAAGGTCGCGTTCGTTCAGGCGTGCGCGCACTGGCGCCGCCACGTCGCAACCGCAGGCGGACCCGCGGCGGAGGCGGCCGCAGGCCAAACCCGACCCGCAGCGGGTTCACGCGGCTTGCCGCGCTTCGCCGGCCGCGACGCGGGGCGCGGGGACGGTCACGTTCCAGACGCGCCGGCGGCCATCACGGCCGTTTGCATGCGCATGCCGCGCGCCGAGGCGCGCACGGAAGAAATTGCGAAGGAGATTCATGGCCCAGCTCCTCTTCAAACAGTGCCGCAGCACCGTGCGAGGTGGGCCGGACGCGCCTAGTCGAGGCGGGTACCAGCCAACCGGGCGCGATCGCCGCGGATGGATTCGATTGTTGTCGCCAATACCCGATGCAAGCAGGTATCGGCGGTGCGACTAGGGTGTACGTCCATGGTCATCATTGATGGAGAAAGTGCCGCGGGCGCGTGCGCCCAACGGCGCGCGCATTGTCATGCCCTTGGTGCACCGCGTCAACCCTTTTTTGCCGCGTCGATGACGGGCGTTCACGAATGCCCGCATTGCGCCACAAATCGCGCCGCTGGAAGCCATCCCGCGCACTGCGCGCATGCCGCGCCAATCCACCCGCAAGGATGCCCGGCGCGCCCGATCAGGGCCTGGGCGCCGCCGGCGTATCCAGCACCCGCACCGCGCCCCAGTAGTCCTTGCCGAAGCGTGCCATCGTGGTGCGTACCGGCACCGCGCTGTCGTAGGCCTCCATCATGCGGCCGCCGCCGATGTACATCGCGACGTGATACACGTGCCCCGTGCCGTGCTTGTCGGCGTAGAACATCAGCGTGCCAGGGCGCAGGTCGCGCGCCTGTTTGTCGATCTTCACCACACGCGTATCGGCAGCCTGCCCGCTGGCGTCGCGCGGCAGGATGATGCCGTGCGCCTGGTAGATCGTCGCGGTGAAGCCCGAGCAATCGTAGGCAAAGCCCGAACGCCCGCCCCACAGGTACGGCAAGCCCATGAACAGCTTGCCGGTCTGGATCAGCTGCGCCGCCGTGGGATAGGGAATGTTACTGAACGCCTTGTAGATCGTGGCGGTGTTTGCGGCGAGCCACTTCGGACCGTTTGCCGGGGTTGCGACTTCGATGGCGCCGGCGCGCCGCGCCAGCACCGGCAGGCGCGTGTTGAAGCTGATACGCAGGAATTTCTTCGACAGCCGCGCGTCGCCGTACAGCCACACGGTCGGCGCGCTGTCCACCACCGCGAATGGCCGCGACGCCTTCAGCTGCGCGTACTTAGGGCTGGTGACAAGCTGCACCTTCGGCACCCAGCCGGGATAACCCAGCGCGTTCTTGGGCGTCGGCTGGCCGGGCACCGCCACCTTGTACCAGTCGCCCTGTTTCGCAAGGATGTAGACCTTGTGGCCGTACAGCACCTGGGTCTGCGTCGCGTTGTGCGCCGACAGCCACGCGCGCTGCTGCGTCGACATCGCCGCAAGCCACGCCTTGATGTTGACGGGATTGGTCAGCGCCGGATGGTCAACCGGCCGCGGCGATGACGGCGAAGTCCACAGCGTCGCCACCGACACGTCCACCCACGCGACGGGCGGCTTGCTACCCGCGGCGGCTGCGGCAGCCGGCAACGCAAACGCCAGCAACAGCGCCGCCAGCGGAACGACACGCAACAGGGTCCTGCGCAATGAATGAACGGTCCACATGATTTTCTCGCTGGCACGCATGCCCATGATGTTAAAACGCGGCCGCAACCCGGCCCAACCCGCCGCCCGCCGCCGCGCGGCTACGGCACATCGAGCGCCTGCGCGCGCAGCAATTCTCATTTTGGCGTTGAGGGTGGCGGATCGCCCGCCGATCGCAGTTTTGAAGCCAACACGTTGCGGGCGCCGGAGCGCAGCGGGTAGACGAAGATGCGTTTGGGAGCGAGGCCGTGGCGGCGATGGTCGCGGT
>DASVGR010000008.1:0-18421 GCA_036379395.1 Rhodanobacteraceae bacterium
GACGCCAGCGGCAACGTGCTGCGCGAAGGCACGCGCACGCTGCGCGACCCCGGTTTCATGTACGACAACCCCGCGCGTTTCGGCAGCGGCAACCTGCGCTACGAAAAAGCGCTGCTGGATCGCTGGCTGGCAAAGGGGCCGGACAAGCTCTAGCCGCGCTTCCTGTGGGTCGGGCTTCAACCCGACGGGCTATCGCGAAAAGCGCCAGTCGGGCTGAAGCCCGACCCGCAATGGCGGCTGGCCCAACAACGAAAACGCCCGCCGATTGGCGGGCGTTTTCGTTGCGCGGCAAAGCGCGGATTCAGGCGCGCACGGCCGTGTAGCCCTTGAGCCGCTCAGCAAAATCCTGCAGGACGCGGATGCCGCTTTCTTCGGCCTCGTGGATCCATTGCTGCAGACCCTTGAGCGCCTGATCGGCGCCACGCTGGTCGAGCAAGGCCGCCAGCCGGCTGCGAAACTCGCACACCACCTTGAGCTGCGGCCGCTTGGCGAGCACCGCCTGCAGCTTGCCGCTGCCCTCGGCATCCAACCAGCGCCCACCGTTGGCGAGCGCGCGGCGCAGGCGACGCGGCACGGCCTTGAGGTTGTCGCCCGCACGCTGCGCTTCGCTGCGCAGGGTCGGCATGATGACCTGGCGGTAGAAATCGGTCATCGCCTCGATGCGATGGGTCAGCACGGCTTTCAGCGTTTCCGCATCGGGCAGCGTCACGTTGGGACGCACGTTGAGCGTCGGCGCCACACGCAGCACCTTGGCCAGACCCACGGCACGCAGCGCGCAAATCGCCGCCCAGCCGATGTCGAACTCCCACTTGCGCAGCGCGAACTTGGCCGAGCTGGGGAAGGCGTGATGGTTGTTGTGCAGCTCTTCGCCGCCGATCCAGAAACCCCACGGAATGAGGTTGGTGGACGTGTCGGAGCTCTGGAAGTTGCGATAGCCCCACCAATGGCCGATGCCGTTGACGAAACCGGCGGCCCAGAACGGAATCCACGCCATCTGGATGGCCCAGATGACCACGCCGACAAAGCCGAACAGGGCAATGTCGATGAGGGCCATGAGCGTCGGGCCCCAGTACGGATGGGCGCTGTAAAGGTGGCGCTCGATCCAGTCATCCGGCGTGCCGCGACCGTATTTTTCCATGTCCTCGGTGCGCGCGGCCGCTTCGCGGTACAGGCCCACGCCGTCCCAGAACACTTTCTTGATGCCGTAGACCTGCGGGCTGTGCGGATCGTCGGCGGTTTCCACGCGGGCGTGATGCTTGCGGTGCACCGCCACCCATTCCTTGGTGACCATGCCGGTGGTGAGCCACGACCAGAAACGCAGGAAATGCGCCACGACGGGATGAAAATCCACGCCGCGGTGGGTCTGGCTGCGGTGCAAATACAGGGTGACGGCCATGATCGTCAGCTGGGTCGCGACCAGGCCGTAAATCAGCCAGGTGATCCAGCCGGCGCCGGTGAGGCCGCGGGCGGCAAAGTCAAGCAGGGTATCGAGCATCAACAATCACGTCGGGTCAGCAATAAGGGCGAGCAAAGCCAAACGTCCCTGCGCGGCACTACCCGTGGAACCGGAGCAAAGCCCGGTTGTCCGTATTCAATCACAATCCGGGCCACTGAATGTAAAAATTCCGGCGCCGGTCCTTGTTCCCGATGTGGGGCCGCCGCCAGAATTGCCAAGTGACTATTTCCAGAGATCTTCTTGAACTTGAGCATGTCAGCCGCCGCCGCACCGGCCGCATGGCGGTGCGCGACGTGTCGTTGCGGGTGGAACGTGGCGAGGTGGTCGGCCTTTTGGGCATCAACGGGGCCGGCAAATCGACCACGCTGGCGATGCTGGCTGGCGCCTCGCGACCGTCGCAAGGCCGTGTTTTGCTTGAAGGAAAGGATCTGGCCGAGTACCCCGAAGCCACGCGCGCGCTGGTCGGCTGGCTGCCGGAGCGTGCGCCGGTGTGGGGCGAATTGACCGTGGCCGAGCATCTGGCGGCGCACGCGCGTTTGCATGGTCTGGCGCGCGCGCCGGCACGCGCCGCGGGCGACCGTTTGATCGAACGTTTGCATCTGGGCGACTTGCGCAGGCGTCTGGCCGGCACGTTGTCGCAGGGCCAGCGCCAGCGTCTGGGCCTGGCCTGCGCGCTGTTGCATGATCCGGCGCTGCTGGTGCTGGACGAGCCCGGCAACGGGCTGGACCCGCTGCAGACCACGCAATTGCGCGAGCTGATCCGCGAACGCGCCGCGGGTGGTTGCGCGGTGATTTTGTCGACCCACCTTTTGAATGAAGTGACGGCCGTGTGCGACCGCGTGGTCATCCTGCACGAGGGGCAATTGCGCCACGATGCGCCGCTGGCGGCCGGTGGCGACGATCTGGAAACCACGTTCATGCATATCGCCACCGCGCAGGCCGCCGCATGAGCATCCTGACCGTGGCCCGCCTGGAATGGCGCCGTTTGTGGGTGCGCCCGCTGGCATGGCTGGTGGCCGCCGTGGTGCTGGCGGCGATGGCGTGGGAACTGGTGCTGATGCTGGGCCCGTATTTGTCCAGCCAGCCGCGCCTGATCGCTTCGGGCGTGGCCGTGGGCTACACCGACCTGGTGCTGCTGCCGTGGCTGGCGCTGTTCGTGTTTGCGGCCGTGCTGATGACGCCACTCATCACCATGTCCAGCCTGGCCGGCGAGCGCCGCAATGGCACGCTGGCCTTGCTGTTGTCGTCCGGCTTGTCGCCCACGCGCATCGTGCTGGGCAAGTATCTGGCCGCGCTGGGCTGGCTGTTGCTGGTGCTGGCGCTGGTGGTCTTGATGCCGGCGGTGCTGAGCTTTGCCGGCATGCCGGACTGGGGCAAACTGGCCAGCGCGCTGCTGGGACTGGTGCTGCTGCTGGCCATGCTGGGCGCGATCGGCATCGCGGCCAGCGCTTATGCGGCACATCCGGCTGTTGCCGCGGCGGCGAGCTTCGTTGTCGCGATCGTCTTGCTGGTCATCAACAAGGCGTCGTTGCAGCAGGGCGTCATGGGTGGCATCGCCAATTGGCTGGCGTTGTCCACGCATTTGCAGCCGATGGGGCGCGGGCTGGTGTCGAGCGATGACATCGCCTGGTTCGTCATCGTCACCGTGCTGGCGCTGGGCCTCGCCATTGCGCGGCTGGCGCAGGAAAAGGATCGCGACTGATGGCGAACAATCCACGCCTTCGCGGCTGGCTGGTGGTGCTGGCGCTGGTGATCGGCGCGGCTTGCGCGGGCTATTTGTCCACGCGCCACGTGTGGACGGCCGACTGGTCGGCGACGCGGTCGGCCAGCCTGTCGAGCGCCACGCGAATGGTGCTGGGCAAGCTCAAGGGGCCGGTCCAGATCACCAGCTACGCGCGTCCGGATGGCCCGCTGCGTGGCGAGATTGCCGGTTTCGTCGAACGCTACCAGCGCGTGAAACCGGACCTCACGCTGAGCTTCGTCGATCCGGAACGCGACCCGAACGCCACGCGCACGGCCGGCATCACCGTCAACGGCGAGCTGATCGTGCGTTACCGCGGGCACACGCGCTATTTGAAGCGCTTGTCCGAAAGCAGCCTCACCAACGCGCTGGAAAGCCTGGCACGCGGCGGCGAGCGCATCGTCGCGTTCGTGACAGGCAATGGCGAGCGCTCGCCAGTCGGTGCGCAACCGGCTGACATGGGTGCGTTTGTGACCCAACTTTCGCGCCGTGGCGTGCGTGTCGTGCCGTTGAATTTCACGCATGTGCCGGCCGTGCCCGAAGGCACCAATCTGGTCGTGCTGGCCAGCCCGCTGGCGCAGTTGCCGGGCGGCGCGGTCAAGGCGCTGACCAACTACGTGGCCGATGGCGGCAATCTTTTGTGGCTGGCCGAGCCGGATACGCACGATCTGGGCCTGGCACCGCTGGCCGCCGAGCTGGGTATCCAGAAGTTGCCGGGCGTGCTGGTCGACGGCCAGGGCAACGCGCTGGGCCTGCACGATCCGCGCCTCATCGCCGTCGGCCAGTATCCGCCGCAGGCGATCACGCGCGGGTTTGCGCAAACCACGCTGTTTGCACGCGTGGCGGGGCTGGCGCGCGCGTCGCTGGGGGCATGGCAAGTAACGCCGTTTTTGCGTTCCAGCGTCCAAAGCTGGAACCAGATCGCGCCGATCGACGAGGCGCATCCTTCGACCATCCGTTTTGACGCGGCCAGCGGCGAAACGCGCGGTCCGCTCGATTTTGGCCTGGCGCTGACGCGCTTGTCGCCCAGCCCCAGCCATCAGCAACAACGCGTGGTCGTCATCGGCGACGGCGATTTCCTGTCCAACGCCTGGTCATCCATGGCCGGCAATCAGGCGCTGGGCAACCGCGTGTTCAACTGGCTGCTGGGCGATGACGCGCTGATTGGCGTGCCGCCACGCGTGGTGCGCATCGCGCCGCTGGCGTTGACGCAAACTGGGCTGAACGTGTTTGCCGGTGTGTTCCTGATCTTGCTGCCGCTGCTGCTGGTCGTGATCGGCCTGGCGCTGGCGTGGCGCCGGCGGCATCGTTGATGCGGCGCGCGCAGCGGCAACTGGCGTGGTTGGTCGCGGGCGTGGCCGTGCTGGTCGCGCTGGCGCTGTGGCAGTGGCGCAGCGATGCGGCAACGGACACCTTGCTCAATATCGCCCCGACGCGCATCACGCACGTCGAAGTGATGCGCGCCGGCGCGCCGGTCGCGCGTTACGTCAAGCGCGACGGGCACTGGTTTGCCGGCCGGCGGCGCGCCGACGATGCCTACGTGGATTCGCTGGCGCAGCTGGCGGCGACGCCGGTGCTGCAATGGCGCGCGCTGGACAAAGTCGACCAGAACGCCATCGGGCTGACGATTCCGGCCATCACGGTGACGCTGGACGGCCACGCGCTGGCCTACGGCACGCTGGCTTCGTTCGGCCCGCAACGTTTCGTGCGCGTGGACCATCGCGTGGCCGTCATTCCGGCCAGCTACAGCCCGCGTTCGCCCGCGCCGGTTTCGGCTTCGTCATCCCAAAAATCGTAGAAGTTGAACCAGTTGCACGGCGTCTGCCGCGCGTAGTGCTCCAGGCGTGCGGCGTAGCGTGTCATCACGGCATCCAGCGCCGCCTGGCGTTCGCGGCGCGGCAGCGTGACGGTGTCGGCGAACGGCTCAAACACCACGCGGTAGCGGTTGCCGCCCAGATACAGGCCCAGACACAGCACCACCGGCACGTCGAGCTTGGCCGCCAGCAGCCACGGGCCGACCGGAAACGGCGCCGGGCGGCCGGCAAACGGCACGCGGTGCAAGGTCTCGCCGGGGTGGCCGCGATCGGCCAGCAGCGCGACGAGCTCGTGCCGGCGCACGGCTTCGGCCACGGCCAGCGCGACGCTGATCGGATCGCGTGCGGCGTCGATGATGCCTTCGGCCACGTCCGGCGCCAGCGCATCCATCAGACGCGTCTGCTGCGCCATCTGCTGCTTGTTGAGCACGATGCGCAGACGCGGCACGGACGGATGGCGCACGGCCAGCGTGCGCAGCACTTCGAAGCTGCCCATGTGCGCGCCGACCAGCAGCACGCCGCGTTCTTGCGCCATCACCTCGCGCAGGCCATCCAGCCCTTCCACGCGGATGTCGAAGCCGCGCTCGCCGCGCAGCAGAAAGAACACGCGGTCGATCAGCGTGGCGGCAAAGCGGTGCATCAGCGCCAGAATCGCCCATGTGCCGTTCTTGTGGCCCAGCCGTGCCAGAAACACGCGCGCGGCGCGACGTTCCTCGCCGCGGCGGCAGAAAAAATACGCGGTGACGGGATACAAAATCAGGCGCACCAGCGTGCGGCCGCCGCAATGCGCGATGCTGACGATGAGCCACAGGCCGAAGCGTCCGCCACCTTCCGGGCGTTGCCACCAGCGGTCGCTCATGGCGGTGTCGTCAGGCCGCGCGCTGCGCTTGGATGTGCGCGCTCAGGGCGCGCAGGCTGGCGAAAATCTGCTGGTTGTCGGGGTTGTCCGAGCGCAGCTGGAAGCCGTATTGACGCGACACCGCCAGCGCGATTTCCAGCGCGTCGATGGAATCCAGCCCCAGCTCGCCACCAAACAGCGGCGCCTCGGGATCAATGGCGTCCGGCGTCACGTCTTCGAGGTTCAGCGATTCGACGATCAATTGGGCCAGCGCATGCTCGGCCGCGGTCTGCGTGCTCATAAGTGGTATCAAATCTTGTGGCGGTTGTCCCCGAACAACCGCGCGCCAAGGTCGCGGACGACCACGGGCGGCGGGCCGCGAGTGTACCATAGCGGCCCTGTTTCGCTTGATTGCGCGCCTTCGCGCCACCGTTGCCCGATGACCCAGTTGCACGCCGTTTCCCCACTCGCCATCCCCGCCGCGCCGCGCGTCGCGTACGCGCACACGCCGCTGGCCGACGTGCTGGCGGATGACGACGTGCTGGCGGTGATCGGCCTCGGCGCGCAGCCGCTGGACGAAACGCGCGATCCACGCGCCATCCACGTGGCACTGCCTTCGCTGGACGGCGCCCCGGCGCCGCTGGAATGCTGGCGCGTGGACGGGCCGGTCACGCATGGCCGCGCCGGTGCCGTCGGCTGGGCGCGTGGCGGCGGCTGGCTGATGGCGTGCGTCGACGTGGCCGAAACCGATCATGCCGACGGCATCGGCCAGGCCGCCGAAGTGGCCTATGCCGCGCTGTGCGATTTTCTGGCCGCGCAGCCTGACGGCCGCCACGTGCAGCGCATCTGGAATTATTTTGACCGCATCAACGAAGGCGAGGGCGACGCCGAACGCTACAAGCATTTTTGCAGCGGCCGGCTGCGCGGCATGCGCGATTTTTTCGATGCCGGCTTTCCGGCCGCCACGGCGATCGGCCTGCCGGTCGCCACGGATCGCCTGACGATCTACTGCCTGGCTACCGCACAGGCCGGTCGGCGCATCGAAAACCCGCGCCAGCTCAGCGCCTGGCGCTATCCGCGCCGCTACGGCCGCACGCCGCCCAGCTTTGCGCGCGCGATGAGTTTGCCGGCCGGCGACGCGCTGGCCATTTCCGGCACCGCCGCCATCACCGGCCACGAGTCGCGCCACACGGATGACCTGGCCGCGCAATTGGCGGAAATCCACGCCAACCTGGATGCCTTGCTGCAACAGGCGCATCTGCCGGCCGGCTTCGATGCCGCCGCGCCGCTCAAGGCCTACATCCGCCACCCGGCCGACGCGCCGGCCGTGGCCGCGTTCTTTGCCCGACACTGGCCGCACGCGCCGCATGTGCTGTTGCAGGGCGACGTGTGCCGAGGCGAGCTGCTGGTTGAAATCGACGGCTGGCGCTACGCCTGAGCGGGTGGCATTCCGCATCGTCCGATGCCGGTTTCCGGACCGGGATGCGGGCGCGCGTGGGCCTTGCCATGGCCTTGCAAGCAACTGTTAACATGTGTCCCCAGCAGGGATAAAACACTGCCAATGGACCGGGCCTCGAGCCCGGATTGGCGCAAGCGGCGAGGGGCCGTCTGCGTCTTTTGCAAATGGGGAGAAAACCATGCACAAGCTTTCATGCCGTCCGCTGGCTTTGGCGCTGGCAGGCCTTCTGGTGCCTGTCGCACCACTTTGGGCCGCTTCCACGCCGGCCACGGGCACGCAAGCCAGCGCCAGCATTCCGCTGGACATCATCCGCGAAGGCGACAACACGCAATACGCCTACCGGCTGGGCATCAACGTCGGCGTCAACGGCGCCACGCCCGAGGAATACCTGTTCGACACCGGCTCGGATTCATTCAACATCGACGTCGGCCTGAGCGCCCTGGGTGGCAACGGGCCGGCATGGTTCCCGACCGAGCCGGGCGCGCAGACCGGACGATTGGGGTTCTATCTGTACGGTGACGGCACCTATGGCTACCTGCAGGCGCCCACCACCGTGTCCAGCATGCAGTTCTACGATTCCGCCACCGGCAGCAAAGTGGCCAGCTACGACACCGCGGCCGGCGCGCCGGTGGCCATCAACTATGCCTACGTGACCACCACGTCCACCGGTCCGGTGGTGGGGACGTTTCCCGACGGCACCACGCTGAAGATCGACGAGCAGTTCCAGCAGAACCTGGCCAATGGCGTGGCGCCGGAAGAAGGCTTTGCCTACGGCATCTTCGGCACCGGCGATTTCGGCAACGGCGTGGCCGGCATGCTGACCAAGAGCGGCTACATCGTCGAGGCCAACGGCACCGGCAAGGCCCCGGGCAACTGCGGCGCGGCCTGCTTCATCGAGGGACTGACGCCCGAACTGCGTGCGCAGTTCCTCACCGCCGTGCCATGGATCGGCGGCGCGCAGGGCACGTTCGCCCTGTCCGGCGCGCATTCGGCCAGCCAGTTCGACACCGAGTTCAATTACACCATCAGCCAGGGCGGCCAGATCATATGGAGCGCCACCTATCCCACGCTGTTCGACACCGGCACGCCCGACATCATGCTCATCGACAACGATGACGGTTTTCCGCCGGGCAGCGTGCTCAACCCCGGCTACACCCTGACCGCCACCGGCAACGTGGCCGGCGCGCAACCGTCCTCGATCGTTTCCGGCGACGTGAGCAGTGGCGATTACAGCAATGTGGTCGGCATTGGCCCGTACGGCGGCTTCCCCGACGGGGCCATCTACGGCATTTCGTTCTTCTTCCACAACGCGGTGATGTACGACCTGCAAAACGAGGTGACCGCCTACACGCCGTTCTACGTCGTCGCCGCGCCCATCACCGGCAGCCTCGACGTGACGCCGGACATGGGCATGCTGGGCCTGGCTGGCGCCATTTCGGGCAACGGTGCGCTGACCGTGGCCAGCGGCGGCGTGGCCAACCTCTCCGCCGTCAACACCTACACCGGCCCGACATCGGTGGCCGCCAACGCGTGGCTGGGTCTGGCCGGCCCCGGCAGCATCGCCGACTCGTCCAACCTGACCGTCGACGGCGTGTTCGACATTTCGCGCACCAGCCAGCGCACCGACGTGCACTCGCTGGCCGGTTCCGGCACGGTGCGCCTGGGCGACGCGCTGCTCAACCTGACCTCCGCCAACGGCACGTTCTCCGGCAGCCTCACCGACGGCGGCCTGGGTGGCGGCGCTGGCGGCCATCTGATCATTTCCGGCGGCACCGAGACGCTGTCCGGCGACAACACCTACACCGGCCCCACCGGCGTGAGCGCGCCGGCCACGCTGAACCTCACCGGCTCGCTGGCTGGCAACGTGGTCAACTTCGGCACGCTCGTCGACAACGGCACCATCCACGGTTCGGTGGCCAGCAGCGGCTTGCTGACGGGCAACGGCCACATCGGCGGCTCGCTGGAAGTGACCGGCATGATCGCGCCGGGTGGCGCCGGCAACGCGGCCTACCAGACGCTGCACGTGGCCGGCGACTACATGCAAAGCGCCGGCTCGGGCTATCTGGTGCGCTTGGATCTGGCCCATCCCGGCCAGTCCAGCAGCCTGGCCGTGGGCGGCCACGCCACGCTGGCCGGCGGCGCCCATCTGGACGTCGATCCGGCCGCCGGCGTGCTCTATCGCGTGGGTTCGCGCTACACCGTGCTGAGCGCCGCTGGCGGCGTCACCGGCACCTACACGCTGGCCGGCGACCTGGCGTTGAGCCCGGTGCTGGGCCTGGCCGCGGCCTACGACGTCAACCATGTCTACCTGCAAGTGGCGCAGACCCGTTCGCTGACCAGCTTTGCCGATACCGCCAACCAGACGGCTTCGCTGACCGGAGCGCAATCGCTGGCCGGCGGCGGCGCGGTGTTCACCGCGCTGGCCAACCTGCCCAGCGGCGACGCCATCCGCGCGGCGGCCGACCAGCTGTCCGGCGAGATCTACGCCAGCGCCAAGAACACCTACCTGCTCGACAGCAACCTCGTCGATGACGCCATGAACACGCGTCTGGACGGCATGGGCGGCGCCGCGCAGACCGTGCGCAAGGGGGCTCACGGCAGCGCCTGGTGGGGGCAGTTTGTCGGCAACTGGGGCTTCCGCCACGGCGACGGCAATGCCGCCACCACGCGGCGCAGCCTGGGCGGCTTTTTCATCGGCCACGACATCGCGCTGGGCGACAGCGCGCGGCTGGGCCTGATGGGCGGTTTCACCACCACCTCGATCAAGGCCAATGCGCGGCTGGCCACGATCTCCTCGCAAGACCTGCATCTGGGCGTGTACGCCGGTGGCCATTTCGGCGGCGCCTGGGGCCTGCGCGGTGGCCTGGCCTACACGCGGCACAACGAGAAAGTCACGCGGCGCATCACCGTGCCGGGGCTGGACGGCCAGCTGCGTGGTGACGCCAAGCCGCATGCCAGCCAGGCGTTCGTCGAGCTGGGCTACGGATTTTCGTTCAAGCACGCCAAGCTGGCGCCGTTCGCCCGCGCGGCCGTCGTGAAACTGTCGACGTCCCCGTTTACCGAACACGGCAGCGCCGCCGCCCTGTACGGTCGCGGCGACGACGACAGCACCACGTTCACCACCCTGGGCCTGCGCGCCGCCAGCTGGTGGGGCAAGGGCACCCGCCGCATGGCCTGGCACGGCACGCTCGGCTGGCGTCACGCCAGCGGCCATGTCGATCCGTCGGCCACGCTGTCCTTCAACGGTGGCGACGCGTTCGACGTGGCCAGCGCGCCGATCGCGCACAACGCGCTGATCGTGGACACCGGCATCGACTGGAAGCCTTCGGCGGCGAGCACGTTCGACCTGTCCTACCGCGGCCAGGCCAGCTCGCACGCGCTGGACAGCGGCTTCCACTTCGGCTTCAACCTGGCGTTCTGACGTCCTGCGCCGGCGCACGGATGCGCCGCCCACGTGTGTCCTGCAACGACAAAAAAGTGGGGCCTTCCACGCGCGCAACCGCGTGAAAGGCCCCCATTCCGCCGTCGGGTCGGATCAGAAGGTGCCCCGAAGCACGAGTTCGGCACGCCGGTCGTTGATGAAGATCGAGCGTGTGTACAGGTTCCAGTCGATGGCGCCGTTGGTGTAGGTCGACGGGCCCATCAGCACCCGCGTGGTCGAATTGTTGAGGTTGTTCAACAACAGCCCGACCTGCAGGTGCTTGTTGATGTGGTAGAACACGCTGGCGTCAAGCTGCCCGCGCGATCCCGACCACACCGGCATGTACGTGTCGCCGGTGTCCGACGGCTGCAGCAGGTACCGGCTGCGCCACGACCAGGCCATGCGCGCCTCCCACTTGCTGTGCTGGTACATCAGGGTCACGTTGTAGTTGTGCGGCGACAGGCCGGGCAACGGCAACGGCGGATTGGTCACCACGAAATCGGCGCCGCAGGAGCCGTTGGCGTGATTCGGATCGCACGACGTCGTGCCGTCGATGTTCGTCGCCCTGAGGAAGGTGTAGTTGGCCTGCAATCCCAGTCCCTTCAAAAATCCCGGCAGGAAGTCGAAGAACTGCGAGTACCCGAACTGCGCGCCCCTGACGATGCCGCTGCCGATGTTGACTGGTCCGGTCACGGCCACGGTCTGGTTGTTGATGTCCACCGCGGACGTGCTGTTGGAGATGATGTTGCTGATGTTCTTGTAGAACACGTCGGCAAAGATCATGTTGGTGCGGCCGAAATACCATTCCAGCGTCGCGTCGGCCTGGTCGGCGGTCATCGGCTTCAGCTTCGGATCGCCTTCGCGGCTGCCGGTGAACCCGGTCAGCGTCGATTCCTGTCCCGCGGCACCACCCCAGGCGGCGCCGATCTTCAGATAGGAATTCAGCTGGCTGATCGGCGGTCGTGTCATGGCCCTGGAAGCCGCGAACCGGGCCTGCAGGCCATGCCCGAAGCGGATGCGCAGGTTCAGGCTTGGCAGCCAGTTGTGGTACGTGTTCGACCCGCCGATCGGGACCAGCTTGCCGTTGAACATGGCCAGCTGCGCCGCGCTCAGCTTGCTCGAATTGCCGCTGATGTTGCTGGCCGCTGGAAACTGGATCGTCCCGTTCGAATGGACGTCCGTCACGACATACCTGACGCCGACGTTCGCATGTACCCGGCCGGTGCCCAGGTTCATCATCACGTAGGCCGCGCGCGTCTTCTGCTGCATGAAGTTGTTGCTGCCGACCTGGCTGACCAGTTGCGGCTGCCAGCCACCCGCCATTTCCAGCTGGACCAGCGCGTCCTTCGCCTTGGCATAGTTTCCGACCAGCCCCAGACTCGGGAACCAGAAGGTTTCCGGCAGGGTCGCGCCGCGGTAGAAATCGTGGAACGTATATTGCTGGCTCATCCATGCCGGTGCCTTGTTGAGCCATTCGAGTGACGACGGACCGGTGTAGTCGCCCAGCCAGGGCTGGCTGATCGCGCCCCAGTTGTAATTGCTCGAAGCATTGTTGCTGTGGGTGCCGGTGCTGGTGAAGCGCACGCCGGCCTGGACGTCACGCAGCCAGCTGCTGTCGGCGAAATAGTCCATGTCCAGGCGCCCGGCGCGGGTCATCTCCCAATCGTGCTCCAGGTGATCCATGGCCGCGCCGATGTAGTAGTTGTCCTTGTTGGTGAGGAAGGACGGATCGTCGAGGGTCAGTGACGGCACGCCGCCGGACAGGTCCACGGTCGCCGGCGGCATGTAGAACTGGTTGTACACGGAAAAACTGAGCAGGTCGGAGATGGAACGGGTGAACTGCGCCGCGCCGGTCACCTGCAGGCTGTCCGTCGCGTTCCACTGGAAGCCGCTGGACCAGTTGGTGGTCTTGGTGAATTCCCGGTTCTGGCGCGTCAACGCGTAGTATTCGACATTGCCGTCGGGGCCGGCGCCCGGCGAGCCTTTCCATGCGTTCGACGCCATCACGCCGCTCTGGAACACGCCGGCGTCGTTGTAGTTGAAGGTCGTGCCCGCGGCCGGCAGCACGGTGTTGTAGTTTGCCTCGTTGGTCTGTACCTCGTGCTCCGTCCAGCGCAGGTTGTAGTTGGACCGGAAGAAGCGCGAGTAGAAGCTCAACGTGTCGCTGGGCCGCCACTGGAAGGCGGCATAAATGCCGTTGCGCTTGCGCAGCATGTCCATGCGCTGCCAGTTGATGTCGCCCGGAACGTACACGCTGGAGGTGTTCGACCCGGCGGCGATATTCGGCGCGTAATAGGACTGGTCGGTCGCATCCGGCCGCAGCACGTACGGATTGATCTGGATGCCCTCGTTGGCCGATCCCAGGTCGTCATGCGCCACGTCGATCAGGAAGCCCATGTCGCCCACGCCCGTGTGCCAGCGGTTGCTGTACAGGAAGGACATCTCCGGTTTCTTGTTCCTCGACAGGTCACCTTCGCTGACGCCGTAGGAAAAGCCGATCTTCTGGCCCTTGCTGTCGAACGGCATGCGCGTGTCCAGGTTCACCAGACCGCCGATGCCGCCCTCGATCATCTTCGCCGACGGATTCGGGTACACGCTGACGCGCGCCATCAGGCTGGCCGGCACGTCCTCGAAACTGAGCGAGCGGCCGTTGTTGGCGGAAAAAGTCTGCGCGCCGTTGAGCAGCGTCTCGGTGTACGGCAGGCCGCGGATCAGCACGCCGCTGCCTTCGGCCGAGGGATGGTCAGGGTCGTCGTCGGCGATGAAGTGGTCGACGGTGACGCCGGGGATGCGCTGCAGCACCTCGGTGATCGTGCGGTCGGGCATCGAGTTGATGTCCGAGGCCGTCACCGAATGCACGATCTGCCCGGAATTGCGCTGCTGCTGCACCGACGTCGCGATGCTCTCGACCAGGCCCGTGACGACGACGGGGGACAGTGTGGTGCTGCTTTGTTGCCGCTTTTTCTTGTTCTTCTTGCTCTTTTTCGACGTGCTTTGCGTATTGTCCTGCTGCCCGTTAAGGTTTTGCGTGGTGCCGCTGGATGTTTGCGCTCCCGCATGCGCCGGCGTTTCCGCCAGCGCGCCGGGAAGCGTCGCCATGGGCAACAGGAACAGCGACGCCGCGACGGCGATCGCCATGCGCCGGCGATGGGTTGCAAGGTGTGCAATGGATGCGCGAGTTTGCCGTTTCATCAGTGTCTCCCCTTCACGTGTTTTTGTATGTGTCTGGTTGTGCAAGCCGCGTTGTACAAGCGGTTCGCTGGTTTTCGACAGCAACGACCCAAGGGCTCCGGTTGCCCGGCCCGAATACGGCCTGCTTCCCGCCGCATTCTTCCGGCGTGGTCTGCTGACGCACTTCATGCGGGCCGCGCAATCGTGGTTTGGTGCCGTGGTTCCATCCCTCCTCGGACATCATCCGGCACCGGCTTGTCTTGGTTATTATGTTAGCGCTAGCATCGCTAATTATCACAACCTCAACGGGAATGCAAGGAGATTGCCGCATCGGCCGAGCACGCGGATTTCACGGCAGGATGTTCCCGGCACGGGAGCCTGGGCTGACCGCTCCTGCCCACGACGGAACATGCAACGACGACGGTGCCCATGGGCCCGATAAAGGCGGGATTCCCGCGAATGCGGGTCGGGCGAGGCTGGCTGTTGTCCCGTGCATCCGGATTGTGTGGTGAGCGTTGATGCGGTATCCGCTGACGCGCATCGCATTCACCACATGCCGTACGGCTCCCCGGCCGCACTCATCCCGCCGGCTGCGCCGCACATGGCGCAGGACGCCTATACTTCGGGCGGTGAACAACTCCGCGGCCAGTCTTTTCACCATCGGCCATTCCACGCATCCGCTGGCGGATTTTCTGGCCTTGCTGCGCGAGTCGGCGATCGAGTGCCTGGCCGACATCCGCCGTCTGCCCGGTTCGCGCGCGTTTCCGCAGTTCGACTCGCCGGCTCTGCGCGCCTCGTTGCACGAGGCGGGTATCGACTACGTGCACATGGCCGATCTGGGCGGCCGGCGCGGGCGCACGGCGCCCAAGGGCGACCGGCGCAACGGCCTGTGGCGCAACACCAGTTTCCGCTACTACGCCGATTACGCGCTGACGCCGCCGTTCGCTGCCGCGCTGGCCGAACTGGAGGCACGCGCCGCGCGCCAGCGTTGCGCCCTGATGTGCGCCGAGGCGGTGTGGTGGCGTTGCCATCGGCGCATCGTCACCGACCATCTGCTGGCGCGCGGCCACGCCGTGTTCCACATCATGGGGCCGGGCAAGGTGGTGGCCGCCACGTTGACACCGGGGGCCAGGGTTGCCCATGGCTGCGTCACCTACCCGCCGGCGGATGCGCCGTTGAATACGGATCGGGCTGATGCGTGAGCATGGTGGCGGTGCCCGTGTCCCTGGCGGAGGGTTTTCGTGCGTGGGCGTCGCTGAAGTGGGCATGTGAACGCGTTCATGCCTGCCGCAACATTTTTTTGACATACTGCCGCCGCTGTTTTTCGCAGCGTTCCCACTTCTGACAGGAGGTCACGCGTTTTCATGGACGAATGCCGGCATGCCCGTGGTTGTCGATCAGCCGCCGGCCATGCCATCCCGCCGGCCGTTCCCCGATCCCCCATGCGTCTTTTCATCGTCTGTCGCGGTGCGGCATGGCGGTGTCCGCGTGTTTCGGCGGCAACGGCTTGATGTCCCCGTGGCCCGCCATGGTGCGGCGCCAGCTCAATCATTCAAGGAAGCAACATGAACAAGCGTATTCTCGTGATCGGCCTCGCTCTTGCGCTGGGTGGCCTGTCCACTTCCGCTCTTGCCGGCAACGCCGGTGAGCCTGGCCAGTTCTACGTCGGCGCCGGCGTGGGCCAGGCGAAGTGGCATGTCGATCATGACAGCGACATCAAGCTGGACAACACTGATACCACGGCCAACCTGCGTTTCGGTTACGTATGGCATTGGAATGTGGATTTTGCCGTCGAGGGCGGTTATGTCGATCTTGGCAAGATCACTGCCGACTGGCATGACACGACCGACGACTACCACGAAACGCTCAAGAGCCAGGGCCTGTTCGCCGGTGCCAAAGTGAAGTACGGCTTCGCCGGCAACTGGTATGTCGATGGCCGCGGCGGGCTGTTCCAGGGACAGGTCAAGGACGACCAGATCGACAACTACGTCGAGGGCAGCCAGGCGGTGACCGACACGTTCCGCGAGAACGAGACGAAAACCGGCTGGTACGCCGGCGTCGGGGTGGGCTGCAACCTGAGCCGCCAGTTCAGCCTGGGCCTGAACTACGACTATTACCACAGCAAGCTCGACGACCTGGACATCAACATCGGTGCGGTGACGGTGTCGGCTGAATACCGCTTCTGATCCGCGTGGTGAGCGACAACGAAACGGCGGCCGTCATTCACGGTCGCCGTTTTTCATGCGCGGACGGGCGCGCCGCTTCCGCTGGATGTTTCCGGTGTGATGGGTTCGATCAACCACCCAGGCGGAGTGTCAGCCAGTCGCGCAGGTCGGCGATCTCGGCAGGGATGACCTGATGACCCATGGAGTAGGTGTGGCGCTCGACGGCGTAGCCGTGGTCGTCGAGCCAGGCGTGCGTCATGTCGCCCAGCGGCGGTACCACGACAGGATCGGCCAGGCCGTGGCCCTGAAAAATCGGCGTGGCGCGGTTGGCCTCGGCCAGTTCGGCGGCGGTTTGTTCGTGCAGCGGCAGATAGGTCGACAGCGCGACGATGCCGGCCAGCTTTTGCGCGTGGCGCAGGCCGGCCGCCAGCGCGATCGCGCCGCCCTGCGAAAACCCGGCCAGCACGACATGGTCGGGTGCGATGCCGCGCTCGGCCTCGCGTGCGATCAACGCGTCGGCCCAGTCGATGGCCTGACGAATGCCGGCCTCATCCTGCTCGCCATCGACCGACAGGCTTTTGAGGTCGTACCACGCGCGCATCGGCATGCCGCCGTTCAAGCTGACCGGACGCACCGGCGCGTCGGGAAATACAAACCGCACGGCCGGCCAGCCGGGCACGACCAGCTCGGGCACGATGGGCGCAAAGTCGTTGCCGTCGGCGCCCAGACCGTGCAGAAAAATCAGGCTGTGGGCGGGGTTGGCGCCGGTTTCGCGTTCGATGGTGGGCAACACGGGCATGGATGTTCCTGAAGGCGGGTCAATGGCAAGTGTGGCAAACGCCGCCGCCTTGCCATGAGACAAGGCGGCCAAGGGACGCAATTCAGGGCTTGGCCGGCGTCAGCGGCAGCCCCAGCTCATGCGCAAAAAACGTCAGCGCGATGGTGGTGTTGCCCACGCGCTGCGCGAACGAGGCGTCCACGCCATGGCCGGCGTGCATGCGCGTCAGCAGCAGGATCGGCCGGCCGGAGGTGGTGGCGTTTTGCAGCGCGGCGGTGAACTTGCGCGATTGCCACGGCGCCACGCGCGGATCGTTGGCGCCGGTGGTCATCAGCACGGCGGGGTAGGCGGTCCTGGCTTTGACGTTGCTCAACGGCTGGTACGCCAGCATGGCCTTGAACACCGCCTTGCTCTTGGCCGGATCGCCGTATTCGGGCACGTTGTAGGCGCCGTTCGGCCACTGCGTCATGTGCCGCAGCATGTCGTAGATGCCCACGTTGGACACCACCGCGCGAAACGCCGCCGGGTGCTCGGTGAGCTCGGCGCCCATCAGCAAACCGCCGTTGGAACCGCCCATGATGCCGAGGTGCTGCGGGTCGGTCCAGCCAGTGGCTTCCAGCGCCTTGGCGGCGGCGTGGAAGTCGTCGAACACATTCTGCTTGTGCGTTTGCATGCCTTGCGCGTGCCACACTTCGCCGTACTCGTTGCCGCCGCGGATGTTGGCGTAGGCGAACACGCCGCCTTTTTCCAGCCACGCCAGATTGGCGCCGACGAAGCCGGGGCGGATGGGAATGTCGAAGCCGCCGTAGCTGTACAGGATGGTTGGCAAATGGCCGTCCGGATGCACGTTGTCCAGGTGCAGCACGGTGACCGGAATGCGCGTGCCGTCCCTGGATGTGCCTTCGATGCGCGTGGCCACGACATGGCTGTAATCGGCCGCCGGTTTCACTTCGAACACGGTCTTGAGCGAGCCGTCCACGGCGTTGTATTCGGCCCAGCGCGAAGGCAGCGTCCAGCCGCCGTAGGTGACCAGCGCCACCGGCTGGCCGGCCTCGGAAGCGATGCCGCCAATGCCGATGCCATGCTTGGGCAGCGGCAGTTCGCGCACGAACTGGCCGTCAAACGTGTACTGCTCGGCCCACCAGTCCGGGCCCCAGCTGCGCACCACGAGGAAGCCGCTGCCGATCGGTGCGATTTTCTGCAATGCGCCGCGGCGCTGGCCCAGCACGGTACGGATTTTGCCGTTGGCCGGATCGACCGCCAGCACCTGGCCGCGCGGTGCGTTCTTGAAACTTTCCACCAGCAGGCGGTTGCCGTCCCAGCTGGCGCCGCGCACGTTGAGATCCTTGCCCACCACGCGCACGAACTGGCCGTCGCGGCGCACGTAGATTTCCCACGGGCCACCGTCGCCGGTCTTGGCCAGCACCGCCAGCTGGCCGGAGCCGGGCGCGGTCATGAGCTGGTATTCGGCAATTGACGAGTAGCCCTTGCCGAACACGACCGTGTCGTCGGACATCGGCGTGCCGAGCGTGTGATGCACCAGCACGGCGTCAAATTGCGACACCTTCTGGCCGGGCT
>DASVGR010000009.1:0-24363 GCA_036379395.1 Rhodanobacteraceae bacterium
TTGTGATCCGCCAGCATCACCGGGCCCGGGTTGGCACGCAGCCACTCGACGCACTGGCGGATGATGCGGTTCGACTGCCTGAGCTCCTCGACGCGCACCAGGTAGCGGTCGTAGCAGTCGCCATTCACGCCGACCGGGATGTCGAAGTCCATGCGGTCGTAGACCTCGTACGGCTGCTTCTTGCGCAGGTCCCAGGCTATGCCGGAGCCACGGATCATCGGGCCCGTGAAGCCGAGCTGCAGCGCTCGCTCGGGCGACACGACACCGATGCCCACCGTGCGCTGCTTCCAGATCCGGTTGTCGGTGAGCAGCGTCTCGTAGTCGTCGACGTTGGCCGGGAAGCGGCGGCAGAAATCCTCGATGAAGTCGAGCATCGTCCCGCTGCGCGCTTCGTTCAGGCGCGCGATCGTCTTCGCGCTGCGCACCTTCGACGCCTTGTACTGCGGCATCGTGTCGGGCAGGTCGCGGTACACGCCCCCGGGCCGGAAGTACGCCGCGTGCATGCGCGCGCCCGACGCCGCCTCGTACATGTCGAGCAGGTCCTCGCGCTCGCGGAAGCAGTAGATGAGCATGTTCATCGCACCGCAGTCGAGCCCGTGCGCGCCGAGCCACATCAGGTGGTTCAGCAGCCGCGTGATCTCGTCGAACATGACGCGGATGTACTGCGCCCGGATCGGCACCTCGATGCCCTGGAGCCGCTCTATCGCCAGGCAATACGCGTGCTCGTTACTCATCATCGACACATAGTCGAGCCGATCCATGTACGGCAGCGACTGGATGAAGGTCTTGCTCTCGGCGAGCTTCTCGGTCGCCCGGTGCAGCAGCCCGACGTGCGGGTCGGCGCGCTGGACGACCTCGCCGTCGAGCTCGAGGACGAGACGGAGAACTCCGTGCGCCGCAGGATGCTGCGGGCCGAAATTCATGGTGTAGTTACGAATTTCCGCCACGGCGCTATTCGTCCTCCGCGTAGTTCTCTTCGCGGACCACGCGCGGCGTCACCTCCCGCGGCTCGATCGTCACCGGCTGGTAGATCACGCGCTGGCGCTCGGGGTCGTAGCGCATCTCGACGTAGCCTTCGGTCGGGAAGTCCTTGCGGAACGGATGGCCGACGAAACCGTAGTCGGTGAGGATGCGGCGCAAGTCCGGATGGCCTTCGTAAACGATGCCGAACAGGTCGAACGCCTCGCGCTCGAACCAGTTGGCGCCCGACCACAGCGGCGTCACCGACGGAATGACCGGCGCGCTGTCGTCGTCGCAGAACACGCGCACGCCGATGCGGCGATTGTGTTCCAGCGACAAAAGATGCAGCACGGAGGCGAAGCGATGCTCGACGTCGCTGACTTCTTCCCGGGTCGGTCGGTCTTCCCAGTCGAAACGGCCGGTGGCCTGGCCTTCGACGCCGCGAGAAAAGCCTTCGCCCGTCACGTCGCGCGTGTCCCACTCGACCTGGCCGTAATGCAGGTAATCGACACCGGCCACGTCGGTGAAACAGGCAAAGCGGAATTCCGGCTCGTCGCGCAACGCCTTGACCACGGCGATAAAATCAGCCGCGGCCACTTCAATGGTGGTTTCGCCGTGCGCGCAGATGACGCGTTGCAGCGTGTCGCCGAAGCGTGCCTTCAATTGCCCGGCCAGAGGGGTCTCGGTTGCTTGCTCGCTCATGCCAACCTCAACGTGCAATCGTGTGGGTGCGGCGAATTTTCTTCTGCAATTGCAGGATGCCGTGGATCAGCGCTTCGGCCGTCGGCGGACAACCCGGAACGTAGATGTCCACCGGCACGATGCGGTCGCAGCCGCGCACCACCGAATACGAATAGTGGTAATAACCACCGCCGTTGGCGCACGAGCCCATGGAAATGACCCACTTGGGCTCGGGCATCTGATCGTAGACCTTGCGCAGCGCCGGAGCCATTTTGTTGACCAGCGTGCCGGCCACGATCATGACATCGCTCTGGCGCGGGCTGGGACGGAAGATGACGCCGTAGCGGTCAAGATCCAGACGCGCCGCACCGGCATGCATCATCTCGACGGCACAGCAGGCCAGGCCGAACGTCATCGGCCACATCGAGCCGGTGCGTGCCCAGTTGAGCAGCGCATCGACGGACGTCGTGGCAAAACCACGTTGCATGACGGGGTTGTCGGCCGCCGGACGCAGGATGTCGTCGACGAGATTGAGCGGTTCCGGGTTGTGCATCACCCGGTCGATGGCGGAGATCACTCCCATTCCAGTGCTCCCTTCTTCCAGATGTAGGCGAAGCCGACCACCAGCAGCGCCAGGAACAAGATCATTTCAACCAGCGCAATGATGCCGATCTTGTCGAAGACCACGGCCCACGGAAACAGGAACGCGACTTCCAGATCGAACAGGATGAAAACGATGGCGATGAGGTAATAGCGCACGTCAAAGCGTTGGCGGGCGTCTTCGAATGGCTCGAAACCGCATTCGTACGGCGAGAGCTTTTCGGCTTCGGGGCGCTTGGGCGCGAACAGCAGGCCGATGGCCAAAAGCGCGACACCAATACCTATGGCGACCGCGAGAAACAACAGGATGGGCCAGTATTGGGCGAGCATTTCGACAAACCTCCGCGCAAGCGCGCATCAGCGACATCGTCGGCCAGCTCGGTCTGGCCGACGGTCTCAAATATGGTGCCCAAGGGGGGACTCGAACCCCCACGGAGAATTCTCCACTACCACCTCAAGGTAGTGCGTCTACCAATTCCGCCACCTGGGCAATGACTTTTACTCAGTTTTTGCTCGAACCCGACGTTCCATGCGTCTTGCCGTTCGAACTGTCACCGGCCGCAGCCTTCTTGGCGGGCTGCGTCACTGTGGGTACGGCACTGGCATCAGTCGCCGTCCCTGCCGGCTGGACGGCCTTGCCAGCCGCCTTGTTGGAACCCTGTACCGCGGGCACAGCCGTGGCCGGCTGCGTCACCGCCGGCGCCGCCTGCTTGGCGGGCGTCGCCTGGCTGGTGGTCGTGCCGACACCGGACATGACACCCAGATCAGCGCTCGGCTTGGGCGCACCCGTATGCGACAGGTACATGGCCATGCCGAGGCTCATGATGATGAAGAGCGCGAATAGTACGGCAGTTGCGCGGCTCATGAAAGTGGCAGAACCGCTGGCGCCGAACATCGTGCCCGACGAACCGCCGCCGAAGCTGGCGCCGGCGTTGGCGCCTTCGCCGCGCTGCAGCAGGATCAGCACGGTCATTGCCGCGGCGACCAGAATGTAGAACACGCTGAAAATAATGAACATAGATGAATCCGCTGCGTTGCGTCAGGCCCGTGCCGCAGCACAGATGGCAAGAAAATCGGCCGCCACCAGCGCGGCGCCGCCGATCAAACCCCCATCCACATCAGGCTGCGCAAAAAGCTCGGCGGCATTGGCCGGCTTGACGCTTCCCCCATAAACGATGCGGGTCATCAGCGGGATTTTATCATCACGCTGCAGCAAATGGCTACGGATGAATGCATGAACTTGCTGCGCCTGCTCCGGCGTGGCCGTGTGTCCGGTGCCGATCGCCCACGTCGGCTCGTAACCGATGACCGCTTCCTTGAAGCAGTCGACGCCGCAAAGATCGAGCACGGCGTCGAGCTGCGCGGTGAGCACGGCCTCGGCACGCCCCGACTTGCGCTCGTCAAGCGTCTCGCCGACGCACAGGATCGGCGTCAACCCGGCCGCCAGGGCGGCAGCAAACTTCTGTGCCACCAGCGCGTTGCTTTCACCATGGTAGCGTCGCCGCTCGGAATGGCCGGCCAGCGTCCAGGTGCAACCGATGTCGGCCAGCATCGTGGCTGACACCTCGCCCGTGTAGGCGCCGGGCTCGGCGTGCGCGCTGACATCCTGCGCACCGACCGGCAACGCACCAGCGTGCCGCGCCGCCAGCTCCGCGGCGTAGGCCAGTGGCGGGAAAACCGCCAGATCCACGTCCTGCGGCTGATCGCGGACAATGGCATCCACCAGCTCGCACGCCATGGCGCGCGAACCGTGCATCTTCCAGTTTCCGGTGACCAGTTTCCGGCGCATCACATCGCCCGCAGCTGAACAAAGGCGGCAAGGATAACGGGCACGCGCGGCAATTGCACTCTTGACGTACGTGCCCGGATGGTGCCTGCAAAAAATCAGATCAGGCGGATCTCGCGCAGGCGTTGCTGCAGGTACTCGTGCGCCGTCAGCGATCCCTCGTAATGCAGCGGATTTTCCGCGCTCACGCACTGCGGCAGCGGGTCCAGCACGACGTCCGGATTGGGATGCAGGAAGAACGGCACCGAATAGCGCGCCTGGCGCGCCGCGTCCCCTTTCGAGTTGACCACGCGATGCGTCGTGGACGGATACACGCGGTTGGTGAGGCGCTGCAGCATGTCGCCGATGTTGACCACGATGGCGTCGCCCTCGGTCGTGATCGGCAGCCACTCGCCCTCGTTGGTCTTCACTTCCAGCCCGGCCTGGCTGGCGCCGACCAGCAGCGTGATGAGATTGATGTCCTCGTGCGCGCCGGCCCGCACGTTGGGCACCTCGCCATGCTCGATCGGCGGGTAGTGGATGGGACGCAGGATGGAGTTGCCCGAATCGACCTTGTCGACGAAATAGTTTTCGGGCAAATCGATGTGCAGCGCCAGCGCACGCAGCACGCGGTTGCCCAGGGCGTCCAGCGCGTCGAACAGCGCCAGGCCGCGGTCCTTGAATTCGGGCACTTCGGCCGGCCACACGTTGGGCGCCATGATGTCGGCGAACTTCGAGCCGGGCGGCAATTCACGGCCGATGTGCCAGAACTCTTTCAGGTCCGGAAACTGGCTGTCCTTGGCCGTTTCGACCTTGAACGGCGTGTAGCCGCGCGCGCCGCCATTGCCGAGGTGATATTGACGCTTGGTCGCGTCCGGCAGCGCGAAGAACTGCTTGAACGCCGCGTAGGCGTCGTCAACGACCGTGCGCGGCAACCCGTGATGGCTGATGCAGCAAAAGCCGAACTGGCGGTAGGCGGCGCCGATCTCGGCCACGAAGGCTTCGCGGTCGGTGTCGAAACGGCGCATGTCGAGGGTGGGAACGTGTTGCATGGCAAGTCTCCAGGTTGACGTCGCGGTACGCGCACGTACCGCATCACAAGCGGTACACGTCGGGCCGTTCCATGGCGTCCTGGAGGGCGGCGAACCGCCTGCAGGCTCACGAGCGTGAGTGCCCCGATTTTACGACATCGGCCAGCTTTTGCACCACGTCCTCGACCTCCGCCGCATCGGCCGCCTCGACCGTCACGCGCACCAGCGGCTCGGTGCCCGACGGCCGCAGCACCACACGTCCGCGCCCGGCCAACCGTGTCCGCGCCGCAGCCAATGCTTCTTGTACCGGCGCGCTGGCGACCAGCGCCGCACCGCCCGAAGCCGGCACGTTGACCGTCCTCTGCGGCAGCTTGGTGACCGGCGCAAGCGCCTGCGCAACGCTCTCGCCGCGACTGACCAGCGACTCCAGCACGGCCAGCGCGCTGATGATGCCGTCACCGGTGGTGGCGCGGTCCAGACACAGAATATGGCCCGACGCCTCACCGCCCAGCATGCCGTCGTGCGCCTTCAGCTCCTGCAGCACGTAGCGGTCGCCGACGTTGGCGCGCAGCAGCGGAATGTCCAGCGCCGCCAGCGCCTGCTCCAGACCGAAGTTGCTCATCAGCGTGCCGACCACGGGGCCTTTCAGGTCGCCGCGCGCCTGCCAGCTGCGCGCCAGGATGAACAAGATGTCGTCGCCATCGACCAGCCGGCCCTGGCTGTCGACCATCTGCACGCGGTCGCCGTCGCCGTCAAAACCGATGCCTGCATCAGCGCCCTGCTCGACCACGGCTTTTTGCAACGCCTCGGGGTGCAGTGAACCGACACCGGCATTGATGTTGAAACCGTCCGGCTCGGTACCGATCGTCGTCACCTGCGCGCCCAGCTCGCGGAACACCTTGGGCGCCACTTGGTAGGTCGCGCCGTGCGCGCAGTCGAGCACCAGCTTCAGGCCGCGCAGGGTGAAGCCTTCCGACACGGTGGACTTGCAATATTCGATGTAGCGCGTGTTGGCGTCGTCGATGCGGCGCGCCTTGCCCAGCTCGTGCGAGGCCACCGTGGCGAACTCGGCGTCGACTTCGCGCTCGATCGCCGCCTCGACTTCGTCGTCGAGCTTCTCGCCGCGCGCGGAAAAAAACTTGATGCCGTTGTCGTAATGCGGGTTGTGCGAGGCGCTGATGACGATGCCGGCATCGGCGCGCAGGCTGCGTGTGAGCATCGCCACGCCCGGCGTCGGAATCGGGCCGGCCAGCAGCACGTTGGCGCCGGCCGCGACCAGACCGGCTTCCAGCGCCGACTCGAACATGTAGCCGGACACGCGCGTGTCCTTGCCGATCAGCACCGTCGCCGGGCCGTCGTGATTGCCCAGCACCACGCCGGCCGCACGCCCCAGCTTCAACACGAACTCGGCCGTGATCGGCCAGTTGCCGACCTTGCCGCGGATGCCGTCGGTACCGAAATATTTCTTCTTCACGCCCATGCCCTTTCAGTCATCGTCATCGGGCCACACCGGCCCGGCCGGCGCCGCACGCGGCGTCTTGTCCCCCGCGTGCACGGCCTGCCACACGGCCAGCGCCGCGCGCGTGGCCGCCACGTCATGCGTGCGCACGCAAATGGCGCCGCGCTGCACGGCGATCATGGCCGCCGCGACCGAACCGGCCACGCGCTCCGCTGCCACTTTTTGTCCCGTGATCGCGCCGATCATCGACTTGCGCGACAAGCCCACGTACACGCCCGAAGCCAGATCGGCAAATGTGTCCAGCTGCCGCAGCAATGCCAGATTATGCTCGAGATTCTTGCCGAAGCCGAAGCCCGGATCGACCAGGATCCGGTCGTTCCCGATGCCGGCCATGCCGCACGCCAGCACGCGGTCGGCCAGAAACCGGTGCACCTCGGCCACCACGTCGTCGTAATGCGGATCGGCCTGCATGCCGCGCGGCTCACCGCGCATGTGCATCAGGCACACCGGCACGCCCAGCCCGGCCGCCGCGGACAGCGCACCGTCGCGGCGCAACGCGTACACGTCGTTGATCATGCCGGCACCGGCCGCCACGGCCGCGCGCATCACTTCGGGCTTGGACGTGTCCACGGCGATCGGCACGCGGGTTTGCGCCGCCAGCTGTTCGACCACCGGCACCACGCGCGCCAGCTCGTCGGCCACCGACACGTCATCGGCACCGGGGCGCGTGGACTCGCCGCCGATGTCGAGCATGTCCGCGCCCTCGGCCACCAGACGCAAGCCGTGCGCGACGGCTTGCGCGGTGGTGGCATGCTCGCCGCCGTCGGAAAACGAATCCGGCGTCACGTTGACGATGCCGACGACGCGCGGCGCATCCAGCGCGAACGGCCGGCCGGCGCAATCAAGCACGCGCATGGCGGGATCGGAAAACATCGTCACGCGTCCAGACCGCCCAGCCGCCCCATGAAACGACGGTAATAAGCCAGCTCGTCGATGGAGTCGTGAATGTCGCTCAACGCCGTGTGCGCGCTGGTCTTGTGGAAGCCCTTGGCAATGTCGGGCACCCAGCGCCGCGCCAGTTCCTTGAGCGTGGACACGTCGATGTGGCGATAGTGGAAATAGCGTTCCAGCCGCGGCATCTGGTGGTACAAAAAGCGGCGATCCTGGCAAATCGTGTTGCCGCACATCGGCGATTTGCCGGCTTCGACCCACTGCGCCAGAAAGGCCAGCGTGCGTTCCTCGGCGGTGGCGTGATCAACGTCGGACTCGACCACGCGCTGCCACAAGCCGGACTTGCCGTGCTGGTTGCGGTTCCAGTCGTCCATCGCCAGCAGGCGTTCTTCGGGATGGGCGATGGCCATGACCGGGCCTTCGGCCAGCACGGTCAAATCGGGCGCGGTGACGATGGTGGCAATTTCGAGAATGGAATCGCGGTCCGGATCGAGTCCTGTCATTTCCAGGTCGATCCAGATGAGGTTGTCGTTGTTGACGTTGGACATGGTGACTCCTTGCGAAGCGGCCAGTATAGCGGCGCGATACGCAACCGCCGGCCAGTACGGTGCCGGCGCGCATGGCGACAGCCAACCCCGGACGGCGACCGCGTCACCACGGGCGCCGGCACGCCTCCATCCATGCGATCATCCGGCCATGCCAAACCCCACCTTCTTCTGGCACGACTACGAAACCACCGGCGCCGACCCCATGCGCGACCGGCCGCTGCAGTTCGCCGGCATTCGCACCGACATGGAACTCAACCCGGTCGACGAGCCGGTGATGCTGTATTGCCAAATGCCGCCGGACAGCCTGCCGCATCCGGTGGCCACGCTCATCACCGGCATCACGCCGCAGCAAGCGCAGCGCGACGGCGTGATCGAAGCCGAATTTGCCGCCGCCGTGCACGAGCAACTGGCCATGCCGGGTACCTGCGGCGTCGGCTACAACTCGCTGCGTTTCGACGACGCCATCACGCGTTTTCTGCTGTACCGCAACTTCCACGATCCGTACGCGCGCGAGTGGCAATCAGGCAACAGCCGCTGGGACATCATCGACCTGGCGCGCATGACCTTCGCGCTGCGCCCGGCCGGCATCGAATGGCCCGCGCGCGAGGACGGCTCGCCCAGTTTCCGGCTGGAACACCTGGCGGCCGCCAATCACCTGAAACAGGAGCACGCGCACGACGCGCTGTCCGACGTCGGCGCCACGATCGAGCTGGCCAAGCTGTTGCGCGCGCGCCAGCCGCGGTTGTGGGAGTGGTATTTCAACCTGCGCAAAAAACGCGCCGCGCAAGGCCTCCTCGACGTGGCCAACATGACGCCGCTGCTGCACGTGTCGTCGCGCTATCCCGCCAGCCGCGGCTGCCTGAGCATCATCGTGCCACTGTGCTGGCACCCCGCGCGCAGCACGGAGGTCATCGTCGCCAACCTCGACGCCGATCCCACACCGCTGATGCAGCTGGACGCCGACGCCATCAGCGACCGCCTGTTCACGCCGCGCGCCGACCTGCCCGAAGACGTCGAACGCGTCGGCCTGCGCACCGTCCACGTCAACCGTTCGCCGGCGTTGGCACCGCTGTCGGTACTGAAAGGCGTGGACACCGCGCGCATCGGCCTGGACGTGGACCAATGCCTGGCCAACGCGGCCAAACTGCGCGCCACCGCCGGCCTGGTCAGCAAAGTACGCGAGGTGTACACGCAGGCCGCCAACCTGCCGCCAGCGGACGATCCGGAGCTGGCGCTGTACGGTGGTTTCCTGCCCGACAGCGACAAGCCGCTGCTGGACGCCGTGCGCGCCACGCCGCCCGCCAACCTGGCCACGACACCCTTTCCGTTCAGCGACCCGCGCTACCCGGAACTGCTGTTCCGCTACCGCGCGCGCAACTGGCCGGACACGCTCAATGTCGCCGAACACGAACGCTGGGCCGACTTCCGCCGCCAGCGCCTGACGCGCGAGACGCCAGTCACCACGCTCACTCTGGACGCCTACTTCGCCACCATCGCCGAACTGCGCGCGCAAGCCACCAGCACCGTGCGCGAACAAGGCCTGCTCGATCAACTGGAAGCCTGGGGCCACGACATCCAGGCCAGCCTGTAAAGAAGAAATCCATGGAACGCACCTACTTTTCGCCCGCAACCTTCCGTTTTCTGCGCGCGCTCGACCGCCACAACAACCGCGAATGGTTCCACGCGCACAAGGCCGATTACGAACGCCACGTGCGCGAGCCGTTCCTGCAATTGATCGGCGACCTGGAAGCCCCATTGGCCAGCATCAGCGCGCATTTCCGCGCCGACGCGCGCAAGGTCGGCGGCTCGATGTTCCGCATCCAGCGCGACACGCGTTTTTCGCACAGCAAGCTGCCGTACAAGCCGTTCGCCGGCGCGCGCCTGTTCCACGAACGCCGCCGCGAAATCGCCGCCCCGTCGTTCTACCTGCACATCGCACCGGACGAGTGCTTCGCCGGTGGCGGCCTGTGGCACCCCGAAACCCACACCCTGCGCAACATCCGCGAGTTCATGGTCGACAACCCCGGCGCCTGGAAACGCGCCACGCAAAGCCGCACCTTCCGCGAGCATTTCGAGTTCTGGGGCGACAGCCTCAAGCGCCCGCCGCGCGGTTTCGACGCCGACCACGAGTTGATCGACGATCTCAAGCGCAAGAGCCTGGCTGCCGGCGAGGTTTTTGACGAGGCTTTTGCCTGCTCGGCGGAGTTGCGGCCGTTTGCCGTTGACTCGTTCAAGCGCCTCGCGCCGATGGTTGATTACCTGTGTGCGGCGCAGGATTTGGCGTTTTGATTTTTGGGTTTTTTGGGATTTTTGGTTTTTTTGGGCCGCCTGCGGCGGGGTGACCGGTTTCGCCCTGCTGGGCGAGTTCATTTTCTTTGCTTGCCCAAAGAAAACGAACCAAAAGAAAGGCAACCCCGACAGACGCGCCCTGCGGGTTCGCTCCGTGGCGGTGGGGTTGGCGTACGGGCCCTCCTGGCCCGAACGCCAACTGGCCGACGTCCTGTCGGCCACCCTGCGGGCTGATCCACCGCCACTACGCCGCGTCTGAAGGGGCCCCAGGCGGCGAAACGCCGCCCGCTTCGCGAACCGGTGAAGATTTTTTTGTTTGGTCAGGCTTCAGCGGCCGCCTATATCACGACAAGTCCGTCGCCGATTTGCGATGACGCGGCTATTCACGCCACTTTTACTGTCGTCCCGCAGGACCGGCCAGAACAAGTCATCTGTCGGTAACGCCAACATCTATAGCCCCGCACAACCAAAGCCACAAACCACGGACTTGCACGTGGCCCCTCGGCCTGCGGTGGAGCGTGGAGGACAAGGCCCGCAGGGTGGCCGGCAGGAAGCCGGCCATTTTCTGCCGGGCCAGGGATGGCCCGTCAGAAAACCCCGGAGCGCGGAACGGACCCGAAGGGCGCCAACGGGGGTTGCCTTCTTTGACTCCGGGCATCCTGCCCTCCGCCCTTCGGGCCAACCTGCGGTTGTTCAAATTCGTTCCCGACGAATTTGTGGTTCGTTTCTCTTGGGCAAGCAAGAGAAATGAACTCGCCCAACAGGGCGAAACCGGTTGCCCCGCCGCAGGCGGCCACAAACCACCCAAAATCACCTCTCCCCCACCACGACGGTCGCCGTCATCCCGGCGGCCAGATGCGCGCCCTTCGGCAAGCTGCCCGGATCAATGCTGATGCGCACCGGGATGCGCTGCGCCAGCCGCACCCAGCTGAAAGTCGGTTTGACGTCGGCCAGCAGGCCACCGGCCGGGCTGTCGCTGTCGGCGATGCCGCGCGCGATGCTTTCCACCTTGCCGCGTGCCGTCGTGCCATCCATGAAACGGATGCTGACGGGCGCGCCAACGCGGACATCGGGCAATTTGGTTTCTTCGAAATAGCCGTAAATCCAGAAGCCGTCGGCGCCGACCAGCGCCATGTGCGCGCTGCCTGTGGCGACGTAATCGCCCGGATACACGTCCAGATTGGTCACGTAGCCGTCGATCGGCGCGCGCACTTTGGTGCGTTCCAGGTTGAGTTCGGCCAGTGCCAGGGCGGCTTGCGCCTGCTCGACGCTGGCCAGCGCCTCGGCCTTGGCGGCGGCGGCCTTGCCCTGGCCGGCCTGCGCCGCCTGCCACTGGGCATGCGCGGCGGCGGCGACGGCTTTGGCATCGGCTCGCGCCTCGCCGGAAATCAGGCTGCCGATGCGCTGCCGGCGCGAGGCTTCGGCGTGGCGCATGGCATACGTGGCGTGCGCCGCCTGCGCGCTGGCCGACATCGCCGCCACGTCGGCACCGGCCGCATGCGCGGCGGCTTCGGCCGCGTCCAGGTTGGCTTGCGCCTGGCGCACGGCGTTGGCAAAGCGCGTCGGGTCGATGACGAACAGCACGTCGCCCCTGGCCACTTTCTGGTTGTCCTTGACCGCCACGCGCACCACGCGCCCGGACACGTCCGGCGCCACGTCCACCACCTCGGCACGCACGCGCGCGTCGCGCGTCCACGGCGAATACATGTAATGCCGCCACAACGCCCATGCCAGCACGGCGGCAATCAAGACCACCAGCAAGGTGGTGGAAAGTCGAATCAAGGATGCCAGTTTCACGTTCAATCTCCGCGCATCGCGGCCAGGCCCAGCGCCGCGAACACGCCCACAAACACGGCCAGCCGGAACAAAGCCGGATGCCACACATGGCGATACCAGCCGTAACGGCCAGCCACCCAATCCAGCAGCGCCAGCAAGCCCAGCGCCACCACGAACACCAGCAACAGGCTCGGCATGAACATGCCGCCCACGGACAATTCACGCGGCATGACGCACCTCGTCGCTCACGTTCAACATGTATTGCGCCAGCACCGACTGGCGATCGAGCAGCGCCAGCCGCAACAGGTGCAGATGGCGCAGGACGCGCGTCTCGTGCAGGCGGTCGGCCACGCGCAGGGCGCTGGCCAGACGTCGCCGCGTGCGCAGGTAGCGCAAGCGTCCCGGCGCGTCGTACAGGCCGGCCAGCGCTTCCACCAGCAGTTGCAGCTGATGCCGCAAAGGCGGTGCCACGCCGGCCATGTCGGCACGCAAATCCACCACGGCGCGCCCGGCCTCGCCCACCGACAAGCCCCAGGCCATGAAGTCGTGCGCCACGTGGCTGCCGGCGCCGGTGTAGCCGATGATCTGCATGAACAGGTCGCGGCTGGCGCTCTCCAGACGTTCACGCGCGCCGGCCAGCGGAGCGCGGCACGCGCGCGTGACCTCGGCCCGCAGCTTGTCCAGCAGCCGGCGATACAGGAAGCGGTTGTCGGCGGCGTTCGCAAACAGGCGGAACGCCACGCCGGTCAAGGCCACGCCCAGCAGCAATCCGGCCGCGCGATCGAAAAACGCCGGCACGTCGTAAACCGTCACCGCGTCCAGCTCGGTCATGATCAAAAACGACAGCACGTAGCTGCGTGCGATCGGCGCCAGCGCCGGCCGCGTATACGGATAAAACCCGGCGATCAAAAACGGCAGCAAGCCAGCCACGAACAGCACGAAACCATCCATGCGCGGCATCACCGCGAACAGGCACACGAACGCGCCGAGCGCGCCCAGCACCCAGCCGCGCCACATCAGTCGCACCGCGCCCAGGGGGTTGGGCGAACTGGCCATCAGGCCACAAAAAATCGCCGCCATCAGCATGGCGTACGAGCCGCCCGGCCAGGCCGTGGCAATCCAGAACCAGCCAGTGACCAGCATCACCACGACCACGCGCAGGGCAATGGTCGCCGCGCCCAGCCAGTCGTTGCCGTGCGCAAACGCGCGCTCGTGCCGGCTCATGGCGATGTGCCGCGACGTCGGCCCGGCCAGGTCGACGTAGGCCTGCGCATAGGCGCGCAACTCGGCGGCGAAGCGCCGCGTCAATTCCGCGCCCGTGTCGAAATCCAGCTGGACGATGGGCCCGCGCAGCGACGCCCGCGCCTGCCCGATGGCCATCTGCAACGAATCTGTCGTCGCGTCCAGCGACTGCACCAGCTCCGCCGCCTGCCGCGCCACGCTGGCGGTGGCATCCACGCGCCGGATGGCGCCGGCCAATTCGACGAAGATCGTCATCAGGGCCTCACGCGCGGCGGTGTGTTCGTCACCCTGCAGGCGGTTCATGAGGTGGTGCAGCGACTGGTAGCTGGTCGAGGCCGCCATGAAACGCTGGTTGAGCCGGCGCGTGCGCGGGCTGCGCACACGCACGCCGGCATCCTCGAAAATGACCGAACTGCGCAGGTTTTCGATCTCGACCGACTCGCGCACGAAACGCAAGTGCGCCTGTTCCAGCTCGCCGCGTTGCAGCACCCCGGCCAGGCTGTCGCACACGAAACCGACGAACCCCGTGAACCCGGCCCGGATATTGGCGCGCAAGGCTCGGCTCAGGCGCTGCGGAGCGATCGCGTCGCTGACCACGCCGGCCACGAGAATGCCCAGCATCACTTCGCTCACGCGCATCACGGCCGAATCGAACAGGCCCGACGGATCGTCCAGCACCGGCAAAATGACGATGGCCGCCGTGTAGCCGGCCAGCACGAAACCGTAGGACTTGAAATTGCGATGCAGCGACGCGCCGCCGGCGCACACGCCCAGCCACAGGGCCATGCCCGTCAGCAGCAACGCGCGCTGCTGCGGAAACGCCAGCACCAGCAACACCGCCGCTCCGCAACCGACCAGCGTGCCCAGCGCGCGATAAAAACTTTTCGCCACCACCATGCCGCTGGCCGGATTGATGACGATGGCGCAGGTGATCATGGCCTCGTACGGGCTGACCAGGTCAAAACGCATCGCCAGCCAACCCGTCAGGCATACCGCCAGCACGGCCTTGAAAACAAACAGCCAGGCACGCCCTGCTCCGGCAAAGGCTTCGCCCCAGGCACCCCGCCACGCCGCCATTGACGCTGCCGCGCTCATTGGCCCGCCACCGCCTCGGCGCCGGCCAGCATTTTTTTCAGCAGTTTTTCCAGCGTCGTCTGCTCGCGTGCATCCAGCCCCTGCGTAAAGGCATCGAGCAGATCCGCCATGTCCGGCAGCAGCCCTTCGACAAAACGCCGCCCGGCCGGCGTCAGTCGCACCATGATCTTGCGACGGTCGTCGTGGCTGGGGGCCCGCGTGATGAACTTCTTGTCGCACAGGGCGTTGCACACACGCGTGATGTTGGCCAGTTTCTCACCCGCCGCCGCGGCCAGGTCGGAAGGTGTGCAGGTCGCATCCTCGCTGCCGTACAGCATCATCAGGATGTTGTAGTCGGTGTGGTTGATGCCGTGCGCGCGCAGGCTGGCATTGCCGGCGTCATGCACGCTGCGCGCAATGTGCTTGACCAGCCGCACCAGCAGCGCCGGCTGCCGCGGAAACGCCGGGAAGCGCCCGCAGGTGCGATCCACCCGGCGCTCGGTTGCATCAAAGGAAGGCATGTCGTGTCACGAATCAACGGCGAAGAACTTAGTTTACACCTGTATATTTCATTTGTGTACTATTTTGACAAAAAATACCCACTTCATGACCACTGCCGCCGCGACTTCACCACAAACAAAAAAGGCTCCGGAATGCCCGGAGCCTTTGACGTACTGGAGCGGGAAACGAGACTCGAACTCGCGACCCCGACCTTGGCAAGGTCGTGCTCTACCAACTGAGCTATTCCCGCATTGTCTGGAGGCCAAGGTCGGAATCGAACCGGCGTACACGGATTTGCAGTCCGCTGCATAACCACTCTGCCACCTGGCCAGATGACGCAAATTGTCGTGTCCCTTCGTGGGAGCGCTTGCAACCGGCGGCCTGCGCCACCTTGTCCAAAAAACAAAACCCCGGTGTTCCGGGGTTTTGCAAGAATGAGCCTGGAGCGGGAAACGAGACTCGAACTCGCGACCCCGACCTTGGCAAGGTCGTGCTCTACCAACTGAGCTATTCCCGCCCGGGAGCCGCGTATATTAATGGCTCCATCGAAGGTGTCAAGGCTTTCTACACATTTCCATTGCCGACGCCATCCCCGCCTTCACGGAACGACGGCCAGGCCGCACGCAAGTACGCCAGACCCGACCAGATCGTCAGCACGGCGGCGATCACCAGCAACGCCTCACCGACGTACCAGTAGCGCAAAAATGCGGCATCACGGTCGTGTTCCAGCAGCAGCACCACGATGGCCACCATCTGCATCACGGTCTTGACCTTGCCGATCATGGCCACGCGCACGCGCGAACGCTGGCCGATCGACGCCATCCACTCGCGCAGCGCCGACACGCCGATCTCGCGCCCCACGATGATGGCGCTGACGATGGCCATGAGCGCCGTGTGATGGCTTTGCACCAGCAAAAACAGCGTCACCGCGACCATCAGCTTGTCGGCCACCGGGTCCAGAAACGCGCCGAACGCGGACGTCTGGTTCCAGCGCCGCGCCAGATAGCCGTCGAACCAGTCCGTCACCGAAGCCAGCACGAAAATCACCGCCGCGCCGATGGTGGCGAAATGCAGCGGGATGCCGTTGACGGCGGCATGCGAGTAATACACCAGCACCATCACCGGCAGCAACGCGACGCGGAACAGTGTCAGCCAGGTGGGAAAATTGATGCGCATGGGGTGTCCGGATCAGGAAGCCAAGGCGCCATTGTCTCAGCTTTCGGATGAACCTGTGGTACCACGGCGGCATGACACGCTCAGCCATGCAGCGCCGCATAGATGCGTTCGGCCAGATCGCGATGGATGCCTTCCACACGCATCAATTCGTCGATGCCGGCAGCTTCGACACCACGCAGGCCGCCAAAGGCCTTCAACAAGGCCGAACGGCGCCGCGCGCCCACGCCCGGCACATCTTCCAGCACGCTGTGGTCACGCGCCTTCTGGCGACGCGCGCGGTGGCCGGTGATGGCGAAGCGATGCGACTCGTCGCGCACGGCATCCAGCAGGTGGATGGCCGGCGTGTGCGGGCCGGGATGCAGCACGCGCCCGGCCTCGGCCAGCACGATGTCTTCCTCGCCCGAGCGCCGCGACGGGCCTTTCGCCACGCCGACCACACGCTGATCGATGATGCCCAGCTCGGCCAGCACGTCGACGGCCTGCTGCACCTGGCCGCGGCCGCCGTCGATGACCAGAATGTCCGGGCGCACGCCTTCGCCGTTCACCGCGCGCTTGAAGCGCCGCGTCAGCGCCTGGTGCATGGCCGCGTAATCGTCGCCCGGCGTGATGCCGTTGATGTTGAAGCGCCGATAATGCGATTTTTCCGGCCCTTCGGGGCCGTACACCACGCATGAGGCGACGGTCGCCTCGCCGCGCGTATGGCTGATGTCGAAGCATTCCAGCCGCTTGGGCAGCTCGGGCAGATCCAGCAACTTCTGCAGATCCTCGAAGCGTTCGCGCAGGGTCTGCCGGCTGGCCAGACGCGAGGTCAGCGCGACGTTGGCATTGCGCCGCGCCAATTCGAGGAAGCGCGCGCGGTCACCACGAACGGACGTCTTTACGGCCACTTGATGACCGGCATGCGCGGTCAGCGCCTCGGCCAGATCGTCGCGCTCGTCGATGGTGTCGCCCAGCACCAGTTCACGCGGCACGTCGCGGTCGAGGTAATACTGCGCCACGAACTGCTGCAGCACATCGCCGGGCGAGGCGTCCCACGGCATGCGCGGAAAGAAATCGCGCGATCCCAGCGACACGCCATGACGGAAAAACAGCACGCTGACACAAGCCATGCCCGCGTCGATGCGACACGCCAGCACGTCCATGTCGGCACTGGCGCCCTGCACGTGGTTTTGCGCCTGCACCTTGCGGATGGCGGCGATCTGGTCGCGCAGCACGGCGGCGCGCTCGAACTTCAGCTGTGCGCTGGCGCGCTCCATTTCGCCTGTCATTTCGTTGACGATTTCGGGCATCTTGCCGTCCAGGAACATCTCGGCATGGCGCACGTCGCGCGCGTAGTCATCGACGCTGATGAGGCCAACGCAAGGCGCGCTGCAACGGCCGATCTGGTATTGCAGGCACGGCCGCGAGCGGTTCTTGAAATAGCTGTCCTCGCACTGGCGCACCTTGAACAGCTTTTGCATCAAATTGAGCGTTTCGCGCACCGCGCCGCTGGACGGAAACGGCCCGAAATAGCGCCCCGGCTTGTTGCGCGCGCCGCGATGGTAGGCCAGGCGCGGATACGGCTCACCGGCCGACAGGTAAATCCACGGGTAGCTCTTGTCGTCGCGCAACATGATGTTGTAGCGCGGCTTGAGCGTCTTGATCAGCTCGCATTCAAGCACCAGCGCCTCGGCGGCGGTGCGCGTGACGGTGGTTTCGGCGCGCGCGATCTGCGCCACCATGGCCGCGATGCGGCGCTCCAGATGCGGGCGCAAAAAATAGTTGCTGACGCGCTTCTTGAGATTGGCCGCCTTGCCGACGTACAGCAGCTGGTCGTCGGCGTCGAAATAGCGGTACACGCCGGGCGAGGTGGTCAGCGTGCGGACAAAGGCCTTGCCGTCAAACGGCGGTGTCGGGGTGTCGGACATAGTGTCATTTTAGCCGCCACCATCGGCCCGCGCCTGATGTCGGACAAGCCCGCGCCACGAAAAGGGCGGGAGCCTGCGCTCCCGCCCGGACATCACGCCACGGCGTGGCTCAATGCGTGTTTTCCGTCGACCGGATGAACTTCACCACGTTGTCGTGCAACGCCTTCAGCGATGGCACGTGCGCGTAGACCATGTGCCCCGACGGATACCAGTGATACGAAATATTGCCCTGCAACGAGGCCGGAATCGGCAGGTGCTTCATTTCGTACTCGGCGGTGAAAAACGGCGTGGCCAGATCGTAATAGCCGCCGTTCAACATCACCTTGAGATCGGGATTGGCCTTCATCGCCTGCGCCAGATCCGGCATCACGTTCAGCGTGCCGTTGCGCAGGCCGTGGTGCTGCGAGCGCCATTGCTTGATGTTGGCATACAGGCGGTAATGCAGGCCCTTGCCAAAATCGAGCGTCTTGCGCGCATAGTTGTTGAACACCGCCACGTAGGCCGAGCTGATGGCCGCGGACTGCGGGTCGTAGTACGAGCCTTCGCTCATCGGGTCCATCGACGGGCCCTTGAAACGCGTGTCCAGCCGGCCGGTGCTTTCGTCGCTGGCACCCAGCAGCTCGTGCTCGAACATGCCGCCATCCACGCGCAGATCGGCCTTCATCAAGTAGTCGACCGGCAGCCCCGTGAACGCGTGCAACTGCTTGGCCACGGCCAGTTTCTGCGCCTGATCGAGATTGGCGCCCTGCAGCAAGGCTTCCGCGTACTGGTGCATCGCGTAGTGCTCGACCTTGGCCAAAAACGGCTGCAATTGCGCCGGCTGGTCGGGCAGCTTGTGGTGATACCACGCCGTGGCGGCATAGGTCGGCAAAGCGCCGATGTAGGCCACGTCGTCGCCCGGCTGGCGGCGCGCGCCGTCGATGCTGAAATTGAAATTGAGGATCTGCGACAGCAAGATCACGCCGTTCAAATCGACGCTGGCGTTGTTGGTCAAATCATTCGCCAGCACCGCCGAACGCGTCGTGCCGTAGCTTTCGCCAAACAGGTACTTGGGCGAATTCCAGCGCCCGTACCTGGACAGAAATTGCTGGACGAAATGCGAGAACGCCTGCGCGTCGCCATCCACGCTGTAAAAATGCTTTTGCCGCGCCTGCATCTGCTTGGCGCGCTTGGCCGGGTCCTTGTCGTTGGCGATCAGACGGCTGAAACCGGCGCCCGGCGCGTCGATGAATACCAGGTCGGACGCGTCCAACAGGCTGTAGTCATTGTTGACCAGCTGGTACGGCGCGGCCGGCGTGTGCGTGTGGTCGGACGTCACCACGCGCCGCGGGCCCCACGCGCCCATGTGCAGCCACACCGTGGCCGAGCCCGGGCCGCCGTTGTAGATGAACGTGATCGGGCGATCTTTCGCCGGCGCGCCCTTCTTGAAATACGCCGTGTAGAACATGCTCACCGTGGGCGTGCCGGAGGCGTCGCCATCCTTGTGCAACACGATGGTGCCGGCCACCGCCTTGTAGTTGATGGTATGGCCTTCGACGGTGACCGAACCGGATGTCGTCGATGCCTGCGGCGTGGCCAACATGCTGGCAGCCGAGGCCGGTTTTGCATGATGGCTGTCCTTGGCCAACGCCAGTGGCGAAATGGAAACCAGCGCGGCCAGTGCAGCCGCCAGAACGAGTTTGCGCACGTGAGGCACCTCCGGAATCGGCACGCGCGGCATTGCGCATGTCCATCCTGAACCTAACGCCCACCCGGTATGCCGACATGCCCCAGAAGTCACATCCGTATCCCGCGATGGCACCATCCATCTTTTGTTGCGGAGGCGCTCCCACAAAAGGCATTGCCGTCATACCACCGGCATGATCGCTTGCCTTCTACGAACTGGCCAGCCGCCTGATCAAGCCCTGCACGCCACGTTGCGCCAGCATCACCACCTGCGCAAAGTCGTCGGCCGTGCCGTAATACGGGTCGGGCAATTCGCGCGGCGGCGCGGCGCGGGACACTTCCAGAAACAGGCCGACGCGGGAACGATGCATCGCCGGACACGCTTTCAGCAAGCCAGCCAGATTGGCCGCATCCATGCCCAGCACCCAGCGGCAGCGCGCAAAATCGTCGGCTGTCAATTGACGTGCGCGATGCGCCGACAAGTCGTAGCCGGCATCCGCGCACGCCTTGACCGCGCGCGGATCGGCGCCCTGCCCGACATGCCAGTCGCCGGTGCCGCAAGACGCGACCGGCACATCAAGGCCGGCCCGCGCAAACTCGGCCCGCGCCACCGCTTCGACGGTCGGCGAACGGCAGATGTTGCCCAGGCAGACGAACAAAACGCCTTGCGGTTGATCGGTCATGACTTCTCCGGATTCGATGCAATGCGTCATGCCAATGCCGGCATTGATCGCCCGCGGGCGGGCTCCCACAACGGCATGAAAGACCCGGCCTCGCCCATGAATGTGGGAGCGCGCCCGCGCGCGATGGCGCAATGCCGCGCTGCGGCCAGCTCCCTGCGATACATGCCACTACGCATGCGCGGCCAGCCAGGCCTGCGCGCGCGCGAGATCGGCCGGCGTGTCGATGCCGGGCGGGAACGCCGCAGGCGTGGCGCGCACGGCGATGGCAAAGCCGTTTTCCAGCGCGCGCAGTTGTTCCAGCGATTCGGTGCGTTCCAGCGGCGTCGGCGGCAACTGCGTGAATTGGCGCAGGAAACCGGCGCGGTAGGCGTAAATGCCGATGTGGCGCCAGAACGGCTGGTCCGAAGGCAAGCTGTCGCGATCGCGCGCGAACGCGTCGCGCGGCCACGGCATCGGCGCGCGGCTGAAATACAACGCCCGCCCGCGCGCGTCGACCACCACCTTGACGCAGTTGGGATCGAACAATTCGTGCGCTGCCGTGATCGGCGCGACCAGCGTGGCCATGGACGTCTCGCCTTCGGCCAGCGCGGTCGCCACGGCGCGGATGCCGGCGGCCGGCGCAAACGGTTCGTCGCCCTGCAGATTGACGACGACGGTGTCGTCGCTCCACGCCAGTTGCTGCGCGCATTCGGCCAGGCGGTCACTGCCCGAGGCGTGATCGGCGCGCGTCATGCACACCGTCGCGCCGGAATCGGCAAGAGCCGTCTCGATGCGCGCATCGTCGGTGGCCACGACGACCTGCGCGGCGCCGGCGTCCAGCGCGCGCTGCACCACGTGCGCGATCAGCGGCCGCTCGTCCAGCAGGCGCAGCGGCTTGCCCGGCAGACGCGTCGAGCTGTAGCGCGCCGGGATGGCCACCACAAAGGAAGGAATATTGTCGCTCACGGGCACCTCGCCATTTGCGCGCAGGTTAAGGCAACGCCGCAACCCGGCGCAATCGTCATCCTGCCTGGAAGGTGCGCCACGTGCCGGGCGTGGCACAGTGCAGGCTGGTTGCCTGGGCAAGCCGCGGACGGGGCGTGGCGCGCCTTCCAGACAGGACCCGCCATTTACAAATTCAAACCGTTGGGCCGATCTGTCTGTCCGCAGTGCGCCAAGCTGCCGGCTCGACAGGCCAACAGCCTGCCTTCGCCGTCATCTCACCTCCCTGCGAACAGACAGATCCGGTGACGACTGTGCCGGGTTGCGGCGTTGCCTTGCCGCATGCGCGCCGGTTTCAGGCGTCGTGCACGTCGAAGCCGCAGCCGTTGGCCAGCACCATGAAGCCCGGAAACGAGGTGGCCACGTTGGCGCAATCGGCAATGACCACCGGCGCATCGGCCACCAGCGCCGCCACCGCCGCGCTCATGGCGATGCGATGGTCGCCACGACTGTCCACGCGCCCGCCGTGCAGCTTGCCGCCAGTGATGCGCGCGCCGTCCGGCGTTTCGTCCACGTCGATGCCCAGCGTGCGCAATGCCTCGGCCATGACGGCCAGGCGATCGGACTCCTTGACGCGCAACTCGGCCGCGCCGCGCACCGTCGTCACGCCGTCGGCACATGCCGCGGCCACGAACAGCGCAGGGAACTCGTCGATCATGTCCGGCACCAGCGCTTCCGGCACCTCGATGCCGTGCAGCGGCGCATGCCGGACGACGAGGTCGCCGACCGGCTCGCCGGCGCACTCGCGCGTGTTCTCGACGACGATGTCGGCGCCCATCAGGCGCAACGCCTCAAGCAAACCGGTGCGGCGCGGATTGAGGCCGACACCCTCCAGGCGCAATTGCGCCCCCGGCACGATGCTGGCGGCAACCAGGAAAAACGCGGCCGAGGAAAAATCGCCCGGCACGTCGACATCCCTGGCGGTCAGCTTGCCGCCGGCCTTGAGATGCACTTCGCCCGGCGCGAACGTCACCGGCCAGCCGAAGCCGGCCAGCATGCGTTCGGTGTAGTCGCGCGTGGGGCGCAGCTCGTGCACGATGGTGTCGCCGTCGGCGTACAGGCCAGCCAGCAGCAGCGCGGATTTCACCTGCGCGCTGGCCACTTGCGGCCGATGCTCGCCGCCATGCAACGCGGAACAGCCATGCACGCGCAACGGCGGCGTGCCCACGTCGGTCGCCTCGACCTTGGCGCCCATGCCGGCCAGCGGCTCGGTCACACGGCGCATCGGCCGCTTGGACAACGACACGTCGCCCGCCAGCGTGCTGTCAAACGCCTGCCCGGCCAGCAGGCCGGCCAGCAAACGCATGCCGGTGCCGGAGTTGCCGCAGTCCAGCGCACCGACGGCCGGCCACAAGCCATGCAGGCCCACGCCGTGCACGACGCGTTCGCCGTAGGCCGGCGTGCGGATATGCACGCCCAGCTGGCCCAGCACGCGCGCCGTGGCCCGCGTGTCCTCGCCTTCCAGAAAACCGCGGATGTGCGACACGCCGTCGGCCAGCGCCGCCAGCATCAGTGCGCGGTGCGAAATGGACTTGTCGCCGGGCAGCGTCAGCGTGCCCTGCAATGTCGTTGCCTTGCGGCCGACCCAATCGGTCATGTGCTTGCCCCCGTCTGCCATTACGGCACGGCCACCGGGTAGGAACCCAGAATCTTGATCTGCGCGGCGAACGGCGCCATTTCGCGCAGCGCGGCACGCACCGCGTCGTCCTCGACGTGGCCGGCCATGTCGATGAAGAACGCGTATTCCCACTTGCCCTCGTGGGCCGGACGCGACTCGATGCGGTTCATGCTGAGGTTGTGCGTGGCCAGCGGCGCCAGCACATGGGCCAGCACGCCTGGCTGGTCCTTGATGAAAACCAGTATCGAGGTGCGGTCATTGCCCGAGGGCGGGAACAGTTCGCGGCCAATGACCAGAAAGCGCGTGGTGTTGTCCGCGCGGTCCTCGATCGGCCCGGCCAGCTGCTTGAGCCGATACACCACGCCCGCCGCCTCGCCGGCAATGGCGGCCGCGTCGTCGGCACCGCGCGCACGACGCGCCGCCTCGGCGTTGCTCGACACCGGCACGCGCTCGGCATGCGGCAAGTGCTGGCGCAGCCACGATTTGCATTGCGCCAGCGATTGCGGATGCGAATACACCCGCTCGATGTCGGCCAGGTTGCCGGTGCGCGAAAGCAGGTATTGATGCACGCGCAGCTCGACTTCGCCGCAAATCTTGAGGTCGGACGTCAAAAACATGTCCAGCGTGGACTGGATCGTGCCCTGCCCGGAATTTTCCACCGGCACCACGCCAAAATCGGCATTGTGCGCTTCCACTTCCTGGAACACTTCCTCGATGCTGCCCAGCGGCAAACCGTGCGAGGAATGCCCGAAATGCTTGCGCGCGGCCTGCTCGCTGAACGTGCCGGCCGGGCCCAGATAGCCGATTTTCAGCGGCTCCTGCTGGGCCAGGCAGGCCGACATGATTTCGCGGAACACGCGCAGCAATACTTCGTCGCTGAGCGGACCGTCGTTGCGGTCGAGCACCTGGCGCAGCACCTGCGCCTCGCGCTCGGGCCGGTAGTAGTCCACGGCGGCCTTGAGCGCCCCCTTGGCCTTGCCGACCTGGTGCGCCCAGCGCGCACGCTCGGCAATCAGCCCCTGGATCTGCCGGTCGATGCCGTCGATGCGGGCACGCGCCTCGAGCAGCGCCGGGGTTGGCGGCGAGGCGGTCGCGATTGCCGGGTCAGCGGCGCCGGACCGCTTGGCCGGGCGCGAGGCGTTCCCGCCCGCGGCCGCGCCGGGTTTGTCCGGCTTGCGAGTAGCCATCGTTCACCCGTTCCGGCGCGCAAAGTCGGCCATGAACTCGACGAGCGCCTGCGCCGCCGCAACCGGTACCGCGTTGTACAGCGAGGCGCGCATGCCGCCGAGCGCACGATGCCCCTTGAGCCCGAGCAATCCCGCCGCTTCGGCCTCCTTCAGGAAGGGCTTGTCCAGTTCGGGATTGGGCAGGAAGAACGGCACGTTCATCCACGAGCGGCAGGAGCGCTCCACCTCATTGCGGTAGAAGCCACCGGAACCGTCGATGGCGCCGTACA
>DASVGR010000010.1:0-18920 GCA_036379395.1 Rhodanobacteraceae bacterium
TTGCGACTGTAGGAGCGCGCCTGCGCGCGATGGCCTGATGCTGATTTGAGGCCAGATCCTTTCGCCCGCAGGCGGGCTCCTACAAAAATCTCATGCGCGCGATGGTCCAATGCTTGATTCAAGCCACGTAGGCAGGCAAGCCAGTCGTTTTGCCACCTGCGCCACGCCGGATCCGCCTGCGGTTTGATCCGGCCTGTGTCCAATCCACGCGTCGCCAAGCGCGATCGGCAAACCCGCGTCAGCCTTCGCGCGCCACCTGCAAACCGGCGGCCGACTGGCTGACCGGCATCACTTCCAGACGCGTGATGTCCAGATGCTTGGGCAGGTTGGCCACCCACCACACGGCTTCGGCGATGTCTTCGCCGGTGATCGGGTGGGTGCCGGCGTAGAGCTTGTCCGAGGCGGTCTGGTCGCCGCCGGTGCGCACCAGCGTGAATTCGGTCTGCGCCATGCCCGGCTCGATGTTGGTCACGCGCACGCCGGTGCCGTGCAGGTCCACGCGCAGGTTGGCCGAAAATTGCGTCACGAACGCCTTGGTGCCGCCGTACACGTTGCCGCCGCGGTACGGGTGCGTGCCGGAAATCGAGCTGATGTTGACGATGCCGCCGCGGCGTTTGATGAGGCGTGGCAGCAGCAGGCGCGTCAGCGTCACCAGCGCGGTGATGTTGGTGTCGATCATCTGCCGCCATTGCGCGAGGTCGGCGTCCTGCGCCGCGACGGTGCCCAGCGCCAGACCGGCGTTGTTGACCAGCAGGTCGATGTCGGCAAATTCGGGCGGCAGGGCGTCGATGGCGTGGCGCATGGCCTTGTCGTCGCGCATGTCGAAACAGGCCGCGTGGATGGTGTCGGCGCCGAAGCGTTCGACCAGATCGGACAGGCGTTCGGCGCGGCGCGCACAAGCGACCACGCGCCAGCCATTGCTGGCGAAACGTTCCGCCATGGCGGCGCCGAAGCCGGCCGAGGCGCCGGTGATGAGTACGGTTTGATCAGTCATGCCCGGCAGTTTAGCGCCCGCGCGGTTGTCGTGGGCCTGCTTTTGCCGGACCGGAAGTGTGGTGCGCTTGCGAAAACGGGGCATGGCGCAAGGCTTGCGTATTGGCCGTGCGGGGTTGGGCGGTTACGATATCGGCGGGGAAAATGGGGGAATCAGTGATGACGACGACACCTTTGTGGTCTGTCACGTTGACGGGCGCGTTGGCGCCGACGGCGGATGCGCAAGCCGTCTGGTCACGCGTGGCGACCTTGTTGCATGCCGATGCCGCCACGCTCGTGGCGCGTTTGCCGGTGACGTTCAAGGCCGTGGATGCCGAGCAGGCGCAGCATCAGCGCGACGAGCTGGCGGCTTGTGGCGCGGTGGCCGTGAGTCTGCCCGATGACGGTGCGCCGCGGCTGTGGGTGCGGGTGGATGGGCGTACGGTCGGGCCGGTCAGCACGGCTTACGCGCAACGCGCGCGTGACGTGGCGCGCTGGCCGGGCGACACACTGGTGTGCCGGCACGGTCAGGCCGAATGGTTGCCGCTGGATGCCGTGCTGCCGCCGGCGTCGAGTTTGGCGCACGCGCCGGATGTGGTACCCGTGGCTGGGCCGATGCCACCAAGGGATGAACCGGTGACGGCCTCTGCCGTGCCCGTGGCGCTGGATCGCGAGAGCGATGACGAACGGCCGGCGGAGCCGGAGGTTGCCATGCGGGTATCCGTGCCGGCCGCCGTGCCGGTCGCTGCGCCGGCGACCGTGGCGGGTTCGCCCGACATTCTGCCCACGCACCACGAGGCGCCGGAGCTTCACGCCGGTTTCTGGCGTCGCGTGGCGGCGTATCTCATCGATTACGCGATCGTGCTGGCCGGCATCTTCGTACTTGGTTTTTTGCTGGGCCTGACGGTGGCCTTGGCCACGGGCCATGTCTGGCATGCGCCGCGCCTGTTCTGGGACGTGGTCACGCTGGTGGCGTTCTGGCTGTATTTCGCACTGTTCGAGGCATCCCCGAAACAGGCCACGCCCGGCAAGCTGGCGCTGGGTTTGCGGGTCACCGGCGCCGGTGGCCGGCGCATTGATTTCGGCCAGGCCACGGGCCGGTTTTACGGCCGCATCCTGTGCGGGCTGACGCTGGGCATCGGTTATCTGATGGCCGGCTGGACCGCGCGCAAGCAGGCGCTGCACGACAAGCTGGCCGATTGCTGCGTGGTGCGGGCCGGCGCCCTGGAGCAGTGGTCGGCGCACGACGCCGACGCGCGGGACGAACCGGTGCGTCACGGCTTGCCGGGCTGGGCGTTTGCGCTGGTGCTGACGGTTTCGATCGTGGTGGCGATGCTGCCGGTCGTGATCATGCTGGGCGGGGCCACGCATGCTTACCACGGTTATCTGGCGCGCGCGCAGATCACGCGCGGATTGACGCTGGCAACCGAGGCGAAAGCGGCGGTGGTGGCGTATCAGACCGCGCACGGACAGGCGCCGGCCGACAATCTGGCCGCCGGGCTTGCGCCGCCCGCATCCATTCATGGCAAGTACGTGTCGTCGGTCAGCGTCAACCAGGGCTACATCGTGCTGACCTACGGACGCGTGGCCGCCGACAAGGCCATTCGCGGCGGGCATCTGGTGCTGGCGCTGCGCCGCCATGGCGAACGCGTTGGCTGGCATTGCTCCAGCCCGGATCTGAAGGCGCTGTACTTGCCCAGGATGTGCCGCTGAAAGCGTGGGTGCGGCTTGATGGCGTGGAGGCCGTCAAGCCGGTCGGCTTCAGTGTTCCTTCAACGCGATGACGTGCGTGTAGCCGTCGGCTTCCAGCTGCTGCTTGGCTTTTTCCAGCGCGCTGGCGCTGGTGTACGGCCCCAGACGCACGCGACTCCACGTCTGGCCGTTGATGGTGACCGGCTGCACCTGCGCGCGGAAGCCCTTGAACGCCAGCTTGGCCTTCAAGTCGCTGGCCTGGCTGGCGGTCGGGAACGAGGCCACTTGCAGCAGGTAGTTGTCGCCGCCGGCCGCCGTGGCTGCCGGCGTTGTCGACGCGCCGGGAGCGGCAGGCGTGACGGGCGTGACGGGCGTGGCGGCGGCATTGGGCTGGGCGGCCTGTTCGGCCTTGGCCTGCGCGGTCAGCTGCGCGTCGGGAATGACCACTTCCTTTTCCGGCAGCACCGAGTAGAAGTCGTAGCGCGGCTTGTTGCTGGTGGTCGGATTGGCGGCGATGCCGGGACCGCCGTTGCTGGCGCCGTTGGCGGCCGCGGGGCGCGGTGCCTGGTCGGGGCGGCTGATCGGCATCAGGTTTTGATGCATCACCACGGCCATGGCCACGGCGCCGACGATGATGCCGACGACGAACAGTGCCCAGCCGGGAAATCCGCCGTTGCGTACTGCTTGCCGACCTTTGCTTTTGCGAGTGCGTGCCATGGATCGTTGCCTGTGCGTTACATCTTGTCCGGCGCGGACAGACCCAGCAGGTCCAGACCGTTGCGCAGTACCTGACGGGTCGCGACGACGAGCGCCAGGCGCGCGTCGCGCACGGCCGCGTCATCGACCAGAAATTGATGCGAGTTGTAATAGGTGTGAAAGGCCTGGGCCAGTTCGCGCAACCACGCGGCGAGGAGGTGCGGTTCCAGGGCGGCGGCCGCGGTCTCGACGATCTCGGGGTAACGCGACAACTCCACCATCAGGGCCTGTTCGTGTTCGCTGTCGAGCCTGGACAGATTGTGCAGGCCGTGGGCTTGATCGAACGTGAAGCCCTTTTCCTCGGCCTGCCGCAGCACTGAGCACACGCGGGCGTGCGCGTACTGGATGTAGTAGACCGGGTTGTCGTTGGATTGCGAACGCGCCAGGTCGATGTCGAAGGTGAGCTGCGAGTCGCCCTTGCGCGCGATTAGGAAGTAGCGCGTGGCGTCGCGGCCCACTTCTTCGATCAAGTCGCGCAGGGTGACGTAGCTGCCGGCGCGCTTGGAGATTTTCACTTCCTCGCCGCCGCGCATCACGGTCACCATCTGGTGCAGCACGTAGTCGGGCCAGCCTTTCGGAATGCCGCAATCAAGCGCCTGCAGGCCGGCCTTCACGCGGGCCAGCGAGCCGTGATGGTCGGCACCCAGCTCGGTGATGGCCTTGCGGTAGCCGCGCTGCCACTTGGACAGGTGATAGGCCACGTCCGGCACGAAATACGTGAAGGTGCCGTCGGACTTGCGCATCACGCGGTCTTTGTCGTCGCCGAAGTCGGTGGTCTTCAGCCACAGTGCGCCGTCTTTTTCGTAGGTGTGGCCGTGGCGGGTCAGAAGGTCGACGGTTTCGGCGACTTTGCCGTCGGCGTACAGCGACGATTCCAGGAAATAGACGTCGAAATCGACACCGAACGCCTTCAGGTCCTGGTCCTGCTCGCGGCGCAGCCAGGCCACCGAGAAAGCTCGGATGTTGTCGCTGTCCTCGACGTCGCCATTGGCGGTCACTTTGCGGTCGTCGGCGGTGACCGTGGCGCCGTCCAGGAACGCGCGTGCCACTTCGGCGATGTAGTCGCCGCGATAGCCCTTTTCCGGCCAGCCGGCGTCATCCGGCGTGATGCCGCGCGCACGCGCCTGCACTGACAGCGTGAGGTTGGCGATCTGCACGCCGGCATCGTTGTAATAGAACTCGCGCTTCACGTTCCAGCCGCTGGCGGCCAGCAGGCGGGACAGGCTGTCGCCGATGGCGGCACCACGGCCATGGCCGACGTGCAGCGGCCCGGTCGGGTTGGCCGACACGAACTCCACGCCGACAGTGCGCCCCGCGCCGCGGGTGTTGCGGCCGTAGGCGTCGCCTTCGTCGAGCACGCGCGCCACTTCGGCGTGATAGGCCGCGGCGCCGAGGAAAAAGTTGATGAAGCCGGGGCCGGCCACTTCCACCTTGTCCACCACGTCGTTGGCAGGCAGGGCGGCGACCAGCTTTTCCGCCAGATCGCGCGGCTTGCAACGTGCCGGCTTGGCCAGCAGCAGGGCCAGGTTGCAGGCAAAGTCGCCGTGTTCGCGCGAGCGCGTGCGTTCGATGACAAACGCCGGCGCGGCCAGGTCGGCAGGCAGGATGGCTTGGCGGGTGAGCTCGGCGAAAGCCTGGAGAACCAGAGCGTGCAGGGGCTGTTTCACGGCGGGAAAGACACAAGGATGGGACCGGCCATGCTAGCAGTTGCGCGGCCCTTGCTGTAGGTCGTTGCTGTGCGAAAGCTTGTGGATAACTCTGTGGGCAAGCGTCGGGTGATGGCCGGACGTGGTGGTGAGAGAGTGTCGGAATGGCGCTTGTTTCATATAAATATCAATGGAAACATGTTGTTGCAACAATGGCTTGCGACAAGCCAACAGAAAGTGGCAGTAAACGCTCCAAAACTGCCGGTGTGCATAACTCTTGCCAACGAAAGCGCGCATGTGGCGGGGAACGCGGCCGGACGGCATGCTGGCGACGGTCAGATCAGCCCGCGCGCGGCCATCGACACGGGCTGCCCGCTGCCGATCACCAGGTGGTCGAGCACGCGCACGCCGATCAGGTCCAGCGCTTCGCGCAGCGTGCGCGTGATGGCGCGGTCGGCCTGGCTGGGCTCGGCCACGCCGGACGGGTGATTGTGCGCAAAGATGACGGCCGCCGCGTTGCGCGTCAGGCAGGCGCGCACCACTTCGCGCGGGTGCACGCTGGCGCCGTCGATGGTGCCGCGGAACAGTTCCTCGAACGCCAGCACGCGGTGGCGGTTGTCCAGAAACAGGCAGGCGAACACTTCGTAAGGCAGGTGCCGCAAGCGCGCGCGCAGGAAGGCGGCGCTGTCATCCGGGCGCGCCAGTGCCGGGCCGTGCGCCAGTTCCTCGCCCAGCGCGCGGCGGGCCAGTTCCAGACAGGCCATCACGCGCGCGCGTTTGGCCGGCCCCAGGCCGCTCGCGCGCGGTGGTTCGGTCGCGCCCAGCAGTGCCGACAGGCCGCCGCTGGCGGTCAGCAGCTCGCGGCCCAGCGCGACGGCGTCCTTGCCGCGCGTGCCGCTGCCCAGCAGCACGGCCAGCAATTCGGCGTCGGACAAGGCGCCGGCGCCGCGCGCCAGCAGTTTTTCACGCGGACGTTCGTTGCTGGGCCATTGCGGGATGCTCATGTCGGGATGCCGGGCGAAGGGATTTCACCATGCCGCCTGATCAGGTTGCCGACCCGCGGCGCGCGCCGATGAATCCGGTAAGCTAGAGGCTTGTCCCTTGGTCAGATTTTGCCGACATGAGCCTCGCCCAGCGCCGCATTTTGCTTGGAGTATCCGGTGGCATCGCCGCCTACAAGGCCTGCATACTGGTGCGGCGGCTGCGCGACGAAGGCGCGCTGGTACGCGTGGTGATGACGCAAGGCGCGACGCATTTTGTCGGCGCGGCGACGTTTCAGGCCTTGTCCGGCCAGCCCATGCACACCAGCTTGTGGGACGACACGGCGGCCATGGGCATGGGCCACATCGAGCTGGCGCGCTGGGCGCAGGACATCATCGTCGCGCCGGCCTCGGCCGACGTGCTGGCGCGTCTGGCGCATGGTCAGGCCGACGACTTGCTGACCACGCTGTGCCTGGCCAGCGCGGCCAACGTGACGGTTGCCCCGGCGATGAATTTCCGCATGTGGGAACACGCGGCCACGCAGGCCAACATTGCCACCTTGCACCAGCGCGGCGTGACCATCCTGGGGCCGGCCGAGGGGCCGCTGGCCGAAGGCGAAACCGGCACCGGCCGCATGCTGGAGCCGCAAGACATCGTGGCCGCGCTGGTTGCGGCGCGGCGCGCGGCGCAGAAAGGGCCGCTGGCGGGCGTATCCATTCTGGTCAGCGCCGGGCCCACGTACGAAGACCTCGACCCGGTGCGTTTCATCGGCAATCGCAGTTCCGGGCGCATGGGTTTTGCCGTGGCCGCCGCGGCGGTGGCGGCCGGCGCCAATGTGACGCTGGTGGCCGGCCCCGTGGCGTTGCCGACGCCGGCCGGCGTGGCGCGCCGCATCAACGTGCGCAGCGCGCGCGAAATGCATCAGGCCGTGCTCGGCGAGGCGTCGCATCAGGACATCTACATCGCCGCCGCCGCCGTGGGCGACTACCGCCCGCGCGTGGCCGAGCCGTGCAAGATCAAGAAGCAGAAGGGCAAGCCCTTCACGCTGGAGCTGGCCGAAAACCCCGACATTCTCATGGCCGTCACGGCGCTGCCGGCGCCGCCGTTCGTGGTCGGTTTCGCGGCCGAGACGAACGATGTGGAAACCTACGCGCGCGACAAGCTCACGCGCAAAAAGCTCGACATGATCGCCGCCAACCTGGTCGGCGCCGGGCTGGGTTTCGAAACCGACGACAACGCGCTGACCGTGTACTGGGATGGCGGCGAGAAAGCCCTGCCGCGCGCCGACAAGCGCGATCTGGCCGAAGCGCTGCTGGCCTGCGTGGGCGAGCATTACGCGGCCCATCGCGAGGCGCGCGCATGAACCGCGTGCCGGTTCAATACAAGATTCTCGATCCGCGTCTGGGCGACACCATCGCCTTGCCCGGCCACGCCACCGACGGCAGCGCCGGCATGGACTTGCGCGCCGCGGTTGACGCGCCCGTCAGGCTGGCGCCGGGCGACACCTCGCTGGTGCCGACCGGCCTTGCCATCCACATCGGTGATCCGGCGTGGTGCGCGCTGATCTTGCCGCGCTCGGGGCTGGGCCACAAGCATGGCATCGTTCTGGGCAATCTGGTCGGCCTGATCGACGCCGATTACCAGGGTCCGCTGATGGTGTCGTGCTGGAACCGCGGACGTGACACGTTCACCATCGCGCCGGGCGACCGTATCGCACAATTGCTGCTGGTGCCGGTCGGCCATGCGCAACTGACGCGCGTGGACGCATTCGCGCAAAGCGCGCGCGGCGAAGGCGGATTTGGATCAACCGGGGTGGGCTGATGGCAAACAAGGGGGCGGCGGCGAACCTTTCCGGTCGCCTGGCGGCATGGCGCGCGCAGGTGCCGCGCGAGACGTGGACACGGCTGGCGGCGCTGGCGCTGGTGACGCTGCTGATCGTGTTTGCGCTGTTTGCCGCCTGGCAGGCGTGGGTGATCGCCGGCGTCGAGCAGTCGCGGGATGCGGTCAAGGTGGCGCAAAAGCGTGCCGTGGCGCAGCTGGACCAGGTGCTGGCGCACGAACGCGCGAGCGTGACCAAGGCGCTGGCTTTCCCGGCCGTGCAGCAGGCGCTGGCGGCCGGCGATTACGCGGGTGCCGCCACGCGTGCCAAGGCCTTGCTGCCGCACGCGCAGGCCGTCACGTTTTACGACCCGTCGCTGAGCGCGCTGACGAATGTCGATTACGGCAAGTTCGGCTTTGCCAAGGCGGCGCAGCTGATGGCGCTGCAAAGCGGCCAGGGCCAGCCGCACGTGAGCGTGGCGCGCAACCCGCGCGGCCATGTGCTGTCGCTGGCGCTGCCGGTCGACGACGCGCACCACGGCGTGGTCGCCTATGCGTGGTTGACCTGGCCGACGGGCTTGCTGGTCACACCGTTCCGGCAAATGGCGACGGCCGGCGGTCGGCTGACGTTGCGCTTGGGGCAGGGTGACGATGCTCTGGTGCTGGCTGCGCACGGTCGCGGTGACAGCGTGCCCGATGCGGCACCGGGGCTGGCCTTGCGCGGCAGCCATCTGGTCGTGGCGGCGGCCGCGCCGCGAGCGCCGGTCGTGTTGCCTGGCCAATGGCTGGTGTCGGCCGCGTTGGCACTGCTCGCGTTAATCGGTGCTGGCGTATTGTTGTGGCGACGTTTCCGTCCGGAAGCGCCACTGGTTCTTAGCAAAGAGGAAGAGGAGCTTCCCGTGTCCGTGTCCAAATCCGCGTCCCCTGCCAAAGTGGCTGCGCCGGCTGCCGTGCCGGTGGCGGTCGATCCGTATATTTTCCGTGCCTACGACATTCGCGGCGTGGTCGGGCCGCAGCTGTCGGTGCCGGTCGCGCACGCGCTGGGCCAGGCCATCGGCGCGGTGATGCGCGAAAAGCAATTGAGCGAAATCGTGGTCGGCCGCGACGGTCGCCTGTCCGGCCCGGAACTGGCCGGCGCGCTGTCCGACGGCTTGCGCGAAGCCGGCATCGACGTCATCGACATCGGCATGGCGACCACGCCGATGGTGTATTTTGCCGGCTTCCAGCTCAACACCGGCAGCGGCGTGGCCGTCACCGGCAGCCACAATCCGCCGGACCAGAACGGTTTCAAGATCGTCATCGGCGGCGAAACGCTGTCCGAGGCCGCCATCACCGACCTGTGCCTGCGCATCCAGGAAGGCAAGCTGCCGACCGGCGGCAAGGGCGGTTATCGCCAGGTCGACCTGCTGGACGACTACATTGATCGCATCACCAGCGACGTGCAGGTCGAGCGGCCGATCAAGGTGGTGGTCGATGCCGGCAACGGTGTCGGCGGCATGGTCGGCCCGCGCCTGCTTGAGGGCATCGGCTGTGAGGTGGTGCCGCTGTTCTGCGAGGTGGACGGGCAATTTCCCAACCATCATCCCGACCCGTCCAACCCGGCCAATCTGGAAGATTTGAAGCGTGCCATCGTCGAGCACGGCGCCGACATCGGCGTGGCCTACGACGGTGATGCCGACCGTCTGGGCGTGGTCACGCGTGAAGGCGAGATCATCTTCCCCGACCGCGTGCTGATGTTGTTCGCGCGTGACGTGCTGTCGCGCGATCCGGGCGCGACCGTCATCTACGACGTCAAGTGCACCGGCCATCTGGGCCCGCAGGTGCTGGCTGCCGGCGGCAGCCCGTTGATGTGGCGCACCGGCCATTCGCTGATCAAGGCCAAGATGCGCGAAACCAACGCGGCACTGGCCGGCGAGATGAGCGGGCATTTCTTTTTCCGCGAGCGCTGGTATGGCTTTGACGACGGCGTGTACGCGTCCGCGCGCTTGCTGGAAATCCTCGCCGGTGATCTGGACGGGCGCACGCCCGAAGCCATTTTCGCGACCCTGCCCAAGGGCGTGTCCACGCCGGAATTGAAAATCACCATGCAGGAAGGCGAGAACCACCCGTTCATCGAACGCTTCCAGCAAGAAGCCACGTTCGACGGTGCGCGCCTGACCACCATCGACGGCGTGCGCGCCGACTGGCCCGACGGCTGGGGCCTGGTGCGCGCGTCCAACACCACGCCGGTGCTGGTGCTGCGTTTCGATGCCGAAAACGAGGCCGCGCTGGAGCGCATCAAGCAGGTGTTCCGCGAGCAGCTCAAGACGGTGGAGCCGTCACTCGAACCTGGTTTTTGAAGTCGAGCGGCACATGGGGGGTGTTGTCCGCTCGTCCGTGATTATTCGAGGTTTTCCGTTAGGAGCGCGCCCGCGCGCGATGGCCAGAGCTGGCATGTGGCAAGGCCCGTTCGCCCGCAGGCGGGCTCCTACAAAAGCCTCGCCAAGCGCTACCTGTTCCGTAGGAGCGCGCCTGCGCGCGATGGCTGGATGCTGGTACAGGGCACAAGGCCCGTTCGCCCGCAGGTGAGCCCCACAAGCACAAGGGCGGGCGCGATTTTCACATGACAAGACAGCTCAGTGGTCGTACAGCGCCTGTTGCCGGGCCACCAGTTGCTGATAGTGGGCCAGCCGGGTGGCGGCATCCTTTTGCGCCTGCGTGCGGCCGGCCTGCGCCTGCGCCAGCGCCTGGCGCTGCGCGGCGACGGCCGTGCGCTGTTTGGCCAGGCGCTTTTTCAGGAAGGCCGGTACGGTCTTGCCATTGCGGCTGTAATCGGCCGCGTTGTCGAGCAATTGCGCCAGGGTTTGTTCCTGCGACAGCAAATTGGCGCGCACCGTGCTGATGCGACCGTCGAACTGGTCCACGCGGGCTTGCAGCGCGGCCTGGTAATCGGCAGCTGTCGGATAGGCCATCAGCAACTGCCGGTCATGCTGGCGTTGTTCGGCGGCGCTCAGTTGATGCGCTTGCGCATTGGCTTCGCCCGGCTTGGGCGCACCGGTGACATGCCGCACGATGCGGCCGTCCACACCCAGCACGTCGTAGCCGAATTGCACGGCCTTGACGTTGAGCGTGTCCGAATAATGCGTCAGGCCGTGCGCATCCACCCACCGGTAACGGTAGTCGGAATCGTGATGTTGTGACTGGGCCTGGGCACCGCAGGCGATGCCCAGCAAGGCCAGTGCCGTGATTCGAAGCAACGCGCGCATGCCTACCTCCGCGGGCAGTATAGCGTTGCCGCGGCGATGCTTTTTGCGCCAGTCCACAGTTGCGCGCGACGTGCCGGTCAGGCTTGCGGCGCGATGCCGTACTGCGCGCGGTAGGCGGCCAGGCGCGCGTGTTCGGCGGCCAGCGCGGGCACGCTTGCGGCGTAGTCGAGCACTTCGGCAAGGCCGGCGATGGCCAGCACCGGAATGCCGTATTCGACGGCGATTTCCTGCGTGGCCGAGGTGTCGCCGTGGCCGCGCTCCTGCCGGTCCAGCGCGACCAGCACGCCGGCCGGTGTGGCGCCGGCGTCGCGTATCAGCTGCAGCGACTGGCGCACGGCGGTGCCGGCGGTGATCACGTCGTCCACGATCATCACGCGCCCGGTGAGCGGCGCGCCGACCAGCACGCCGCCTTCGCCGTGGTCCTTGGCTTCCTTGCGGTTGTAGGCCCACGGCAGGTCGCGCCGGTGGTCTTGCGCCATGGCGATGGCGGTGGCCGCGGCCAGGGCGATGCCCTTGTAGGCCGGGCCGAACAGCATGTCGAACGGCACGTCACTGGCGGCCAGGCGCTGCGCGTAGGCCTGGCCCAGATGCGCCAGGCCGGCACCGGAAGCAATCTTGCCCAGATTGAAGAAATACGGACTTTGGCGCCCGGATTTGAGCGTGAAATCACCGAAACGCAACACCTCGTGGGCGAGGGCCAGTTCGATGAAATCGTGTTGGTAGGCAAGCATGCGGGCGTTCCAAAATGGCGTGTCGGGGGCGTTATGATGCCGCATTGCCGGCGTTTTCGCCGGCCATCACCGCACGGGAGATTGCATGCGCATCGTCAGTTTGAACGCCAACGGTATCCGCTCGGCGGCCAGCAAGGGCCTGTTCGAATGGCTGGCGGGCCACGACGCCGACATCCTGTGCATGCAGGAAACCAAGGCGCGCGCGGAGCAGTTGGAAGCGGCCACGTTCCACCCGGCCGGCTATCACCGCTACCTGCACGACGCGCGCTCCAAGAAGGGTTATTCCGGCGTGGCCATTTTCAGCCGCGAGCAACCGGACGAGGTGCGCGACACGCTCGGCCGCGAGGATTTCGATTGCGAGGGCCGTTATCTCGAAGCGCGCTTCGGCAACTTGTCAGTGGTGTCGTTGTACTTTCCGTCCGGTTCGTCCGGCGACGAACGCCAGGACTACAAATTTCGCATCATGGAATGGTTCAAGGATGTGCTGGACGAGTGGCTGGCCAGCGGCCGTGATTACGTGGTGTGCGGTGACTGGAACATCGTGCGTTCCGAGCGCGACATCAAGAACTGGAAAACCAACCAGAAAAACTCCGGCTGCCTGCCAGCCGAGCGCGCGTGGTTGAACGGCATGATCAGTGACGCCAGTGGCGACGGCACGCCGGCGCCGACGCACGGCTGGCGCGACAGCCTGCGCGTCATCGAGCCGGAAGCGGCCGAATACACGTGGTGGTCCAACCGTGGGCAAGCGCGCGCCAACAACGTCGGATGGCGCATCGACTACCAGCTTGTCACGCCGGCCATGGCCGAGCGCGTCAAGGCGTTTTCGGTGTACCGCGACGAGCGCTTTTCCGACCACGCGCCGTACACCGTGGATTACGCCGGATGAGCGGCCGCAGCTGGCGCGACACCTGGCATCAACTGGCGCAACCGGCTTCGCTGACGATCCTGCTGCTGGGCTTCGGCTCCGGCCTGCCGTTTTTGCTGGTCGCCACGACCATGGGCCTGTGGCTGAAGGATGCCGGCTACAAGGTCGACGCCATCACTTGGCTGACCGGCGTAGGCATGGCCTACGCCTTGAAATTCCTGTGGGCGCCGCTGGTCGATCACGTGGTGCTGCCGGGCTTGCGTCATCTGGGGCAGCGCCGCAGCTGGCTGCTGGCCGCGCAAGCCGGCGTGGCGCTGGGGCTGCTGGGCATGGCGTGGGTGACGCCGGCGCATTTGACGGCGTTCGTGGCGCTGGCGCTGTTCACCGCGTTCGCCGGCGCCACGCAGGACATCGTGCTGGCCGCGTACCGCATCGAGATCGCGCCGGTCGAGGCGCAGGCCGGACTGGCCGCGGCGGTCATCCTGGGCTATCGCATCGCGCTCATCACCAGCGGCGGGCTGGCGCTGGTGCTGACCAGCCACATCAGTTGGTCGTGGGTGTACGTGGTGATGGCCGCGTTCATGCTGATCCCGCTGGTCACGACCGCCGTTGCGCGCGAGCCGGAGGTGGTGCATGTGGCGCAAGGTTCGTGGGCCACGCGCATGTATCAAGGCGTGGTGGCGCCGTTCGTGGATTTTTTCAGTCGCTACAAATGGTGGCTGGGCATCGGTTTGCTGGCGTTTTTGCTGCTGTTCAAGATTTCCGACCAGGCGCTGGCCGGCGGCTTGATGGGGCCGTTTTATCGCGCGGCCGGTTTCAGCAATGCGCAGATCGGCACGGTCAGCGGCTTTTACGGTGTGTGGATCGGTATTGCCGGCGCCTTCATCGGTGGCGTGGCGGTGGCGCGTTTTGGCCTGCGGCGCAGCCTGTGGGCGGCGATGATCCTGGGCGCGGTGAGCAATCTGGTGTACGTCGGTCTGGCGCACCAGCACGGCAACATGCTGGCGTTCTATCTGGCCATCACGGGTGAAAACCTGTCCGGCGGTTTTCTGGGTGCGGTCGCGGTGGCGTACCTGTCGGCGCTGGTCAACCAGCGCTACACCGCCACGCAGTACGCCCTGTTCGATTCGCTGATCAACCTGCCGGGCAAGGTGCTGGGGCTGGCTTCGGGCTCGATGGTGCTGATGTTTTCCAATGCGCCGACGGCCAGCATGACGGGCTATGCCGACTATTTCACGCTGACCACGCTGGCGATTGCCCCGGCGCTGGCACTGTTCGCCTGGCTGGCCAGGCGCGTTGCGCTGGCCGGTGAGGTGGCGAACTGAGGCGCGCGCCGCGATATGCCGGTGGCAACCGTGCCAGAATGGGCGGACAGGGGTGACATGAGCACAAGACATGGGGGATGCCATGCCGGACGTCGTGGTTCGCCATATCGATGATCAGATGGCCGAGCGCATCAAGACGCTGGCGCGCGAGCGCAAGTGGTCGATCAATGATGTCATCCTGCACGCGCTGCGTTATGGCCTGGGTCTGGGCGGCGACGCCTTTGGCACCCACGAGCATGAATTCCGCAGTGTCGCCAATCTTGCCGGCGCATGGGATGCCGATGAGACGGCGGCGTTCGAGGAAGCCTTGAATGCGCTGGCGGCGGCCGAAACCAAACCGCTCAAGAGTGACTGACCGGGCTCAGGCATGCGGCCGCATGGCCGTGTGCAGGCTGCCCAGCACGCGCAAGCCGCGCGCGCCGGTGACGGCCGGCAGGTTGCCGGGCAGACCCAGCAGATGCTGGCGCGCCAGCCAGGCAAAACCCATGGCTTCGAGATAATCCGGATCGACGCCGGCGACGGCCGTGCTGGCCACCGTGCGTGGCGTCAGTGCCTGTGTCAGCGCCCGCAGCAACGCCGCGTTGTGCACGCCGCCGCCGCACAGGAACACGCTGCGCGCGTCGGGCGCATGGTCGTGCAGCGCGCGGGCGATGCTTTCGACCGTCAAGGCCAGCAGCGTGGTTTGCACATCGGCCGGCGCCAGTTGGGCGACGCGCGGGAAGCCGTCCAGCCAGGCCAGCTGGAAGTACTCGCGGCCGGTGCTTTTGGGTGGCGGTCGCTGGAAATAGGCGTCGGCGAGCAGCTGGTCCAGCAGGATCTGGTCGCAGTGGCCGCTGGCGGCAAACGCGCCGTCGTGGTCGTACGGCTTGCCACGGTGGCGCTGGCACCACGCATCCATGAGGCCGTTGGCTGGGCCGGTGTCGAAGCCCAGCACGTGGCCATCGGCGGCCAGTAAGGTGAGGTTGGCGATGCCGCCCAGGTTCACGACCGCGCAATCCTGGCCGGGGGTGGCCAGCACGCGGGAGTGGAATGCCGGCAGCAATGGCGCGCCCTGACCACCAGCGGCGACGTCGGCGCGGCGAAAGTCGGCGACGGTGTCGATGCCGGTGTGCTCGGCAATCACCCAGGCGTCGCCCAGTTGCAGCGTGAACGGCAGCGGGCCGTCCGGACGGTGGCGCAGGGTTTGGCCATGGCTGCCGATGGCGCGCACGGCGCTGGCGGCCACGCCGGCCTTGGCCAGCAAAGCGCCGGCCGCATCGGCCAGGGTATTGCCGATGGCCGTGTCGAGGTGGCCCAGCGCGTCCAGGTCGACGGGTTGCTCGCCTTGGGCGATGGTCAGCAACTGGCGGCGCAGCATCGCCGGCCAGGGATGTTCGAGCGCCGCGAGCAGGCGCGGCCGCGGCACAAACGAACACAGCGCCGCGTCAATCGCGTCGGCGCTGGTTCCCGACATCAGGCCGATGTACAGGCCATCGGCGTCACTCATGCGTTCAGCCGGCGTGATTGGTGCGAATGGCGCCGGCACGCGTGCGCGCCTTGGCCAGTTCGAGGTTGTTGTCCAGACGCGTGATGCGTGCCAGCAGCGGCTGCGTGTGCTGCTTGAACCCGGCCATCAAGGCCGGCGCCAGCGGTTTGGGCTTGGGCATCGTGACCGTCAGCGGGTTGACCGGCTTGCCGTGGATGCGCACTTCGAAATGCAGGTGCGGGCCGGTCGCAAAACCGGTCATGCCGACATAGCCGATGACTTCGCCCTGCGTCACGTGGCTGCCGTCATGCAGGCCTTTGACGTACCTGGACATGTGCGCGTAGCACGTGGAGTAGGTCGCGTTGAGCTTGATGCAGATGTAGCGGCCGTAACCATGCACCCAGCGGTGCACGGTGATGACGCCACGGCTGGCGGCGTGGATGGGCGTGCCCTTGGGGGCGGCCAGGTCGACACCGGCGTGCAGGTGGCGCGCGTGCAGTACCGGATCGACGCGCCAGCCGAACGGCGAGGAAATGCGCGTGTACTTGACCGGCGTGCGCAGCAGCGAAACCGACAACGGGCGGCCGTCCTGGCTGTAATAGCCGACGTGGCCGTCCGGCAGCGAATAGCGGTACGCGGTGTAGCGATGGCCGCCGTTGACGAACTCGGCCGCCAGCACGTTGCCGGCGTGCTGGTATTCGCCGTCGCGGTAGACCGCGTTGTAGATGACGGTAAAGCTGTCGCCGGCACGGATGTCGCGGCGGAAATTGATCTTGTGCTGGAAGATGTGCGTCAGCTGCACCATCACCGCGTTGCTCAGGCCGGCCTTGGCGGCGGCGGCGGACAGTGAACTGGCGATGACGCCGCGGGCCACGTGCTGGCGCAGCTCGAAGGAGCGTTCCTGCACGTGGCGCGTCACGTTGGCGCCATCGAACGCCAGGGTCACGAGGTGCTCGTCGTCGGCATCAAAACGCAGTGCCTCGAGGGCGCCCTGCGCGCCGAGGCGGAAGGACAGCGTGTCGCCGGGACGCAGGTTGTGCAGCGAACTGGTTGCCTTGCTGGCCGTCAGGGCCTGTTGCATGGCGGAGAAACCAAGGCCCTGGGCCTTGAAGATGTCATACAGGGTTTGTCCGGGCTTGACCGTCACGTCTTTCCAGGCGGCGACTTCCGGCTTGACGGTCGTGGCCGCCAGCGGCGGCAGGTCCAGCGGCATGACGACGCGCGTGGTCGGTGCGCTGCGGCGCATGGCGTTGGCCCAGCTGGGCATCGCGACGGCCGAAAGCAGCGTCATCAGCGCGACCGTGCCGGCCAGCGCCCAGTGTTCGCGGTGCCAGTGGATCGGCTGGGCCGTCGGCGCCTCGTCGGTGGGCAGGGACCAGTGCTTGCAGTGCTTGTAGAAGCCATCGTGACAGTGATGCACCTTGCGCCGCATGGCGCGCCGTCGCGACCGATGTGCCCCTGGATGCCCCTCGCCCATCTTTATTCTTCTCGTGCGTTGTTGTTGCAAATTGTTGGCACCTTAAAGAACGCGGGGGCGGCGCGTCAATAGTTGTTGTGTTTCAATGTGTTGCGGATCACGCAGGGTTAACGCACAATTAACTCCATTCAGCCGCGCGGACGGCTGTCTTTCATTTCTGTCTCCCAGTGGAATTCTTACTCATGAGTGACCTTGCGCAGGCCATGGCGCTGATCGGCCGGGGCGCCGACGAAATCATCAAGACCGAAGATCTGGAAGCCCGCCTGAAGACAGGGCGACCGTTGCGCGTCAAGGCCGGCTTCGACCCGACCGCGCCGGACCTGCACCTGGGCCACACGGTGCTGCTCAACAAGATGCGCCAGTTCCAGGATCTGGGTCACCAGGTGATCTTCCTGATCGGCGATTTCACCGGCCGCATCGGCGATCCGACTGGCAAGAACGCCACGCGCAAGCCGCTCACGGCCGAGCAGGTCAAGGCCAATGCCGAGACGTACGCCGCGCAGGTGTTCAAGGTGCTTGACCGCGAGCGCACCGAGGTGCGCTTCAATTCCGAGTGGTTCGGCAAGATGGGCGCGGCCGACCTCATCCGCCTGGCCGCGCAGCACACCGTCGCGCGCATGCTTGAACGCGACGACTTTGCCAAACGTTACGCCGCGCAGCAGCCAATCGCGATCCACGAATTCATGTATCCGTTGACCCAGGGCTACGATTCGGTGGCGTTGAAGGCCGATGTCGAACTCGGCGGTACCGACCAGAAGTTCAACCTGCTGATGGGGCGCAGCCTGCAGGAGCATTACGGCCAGGCGCCGCAGATCGTGCTGACGATGCCGCTGCTCGAAGGTATCGATGGCGTGCACAAGATGTCCAAGTCGCTGGGCAACTACATCGGCATCGACGAGCCGGCGATCGACATCGTCACCAAGACCCTGAAGATCGGCGACGACCTCATGTGGCGCTGGTTCGAACTCCTGAGTTTCGATGTCTCGCTCGAAGAGCTGGCGCGCATGAAACGGGATGTCGCTGCCGGCACGCTCAACCCGCGCGACGCCAAGTTGCGCCTCGCGCGCGAACTGGCCACGCGATTCCACGACGCGGCCGCAGCCGAGCGGGCAATCGCCGGCTGGCACGCGGTGGTGCGCGGCGAAGGCGACACGTCATCGTTGCCGTTGCACGACATCGCGATTCCCGCCGAAGGCCTGCGCCTGCCCGCGCTGCTGACCGCGGCAGGACTCACGTCCAGCAATTCCGAAGCCAACCGAAAATTGAAAGAACGCGCGGTGCGCATCGACGCGCTGGTGGTGGAAGATCCGCAGCGCGTATTCGTTGCAGGCTTCGAAGGCGTGTTGCAGGTGGGCAAGCGCAACTTCGCGCGAGTGCGGCTGGTCGGTGCGTGAAAGACGCGGCGACGTGACCGCACGGCCAGCGCAACGGCAAGCGAATGCTCATGGGACTCTCTCCTCAAGCCGGAACGATTTCTGACTCGTGGAGGAGTGGCATGGGTCTTTTGTCATTCGGAAAGTCCGCGGCGATTACGGGTACGCGCAACTGCGGTCAGGCAGGACGAGGCGTGAAGCAGCGGCTGCGCAGAACCCGAACGCGGTTCGGCTAAGGTAAGCCCATGTTCGTCGACGTGCCCAGTCGCAAGCATGTGCATCCGCGCTGGGTCACGCCCGCTCTGGTCGTGACTTGCGTCGCCTGCTATTTGTGGCTCATGTTGTCGCCGCCCGCGGTGCGCTACGCGTTCCTGGGCGATTGGGGCACCGTGCCCGCGCACCTGTTCCAGCGCGGCGAAGTCTTGCACCACGGCTTGTGGCTGCGTCCGTTCACGTCGTTGTTCATGCACGCCGACTGGTTGCATCTGGTCGGCAACATGTTGTTCCTGGTGATCTTCGGCCTCCCGGCCGAGCGCGTACTCGGCTCGCGCCGATTCCTGTTCCTGTTTCTGGT
>DASVGR010000011.1:0-14556 GCA_036379395.1 Rhodanobacteraceae bacterium
CCGGGCATGGCGCTGATGGCCGTGGTGCCGCTGCATTCGGTATGGGTGGACGCCAATTTCAAGGAAACCCAGTTGACGCACATGCGCATCGGCCAGCCGGTCGAGCTCACCTCCGACATCTACGGCGGCGGCGTGACTTTCCATGGCAAGGTCGAGGCGTTGGGCATCGGCACCGGCAGCGCGTTCTCGCTGCTGCCGGCGCAGAATGCCACCGGCAACTGGATCAAGATCGTGCAGCGCGTGCCGGTGCGCATCGTGCTGGACAAAAAAGAACTGGACAAGCACCCGCTGCGCATCGGCCTGTCGATGGATGCCACCGTCAACCTGCATGACCGGAGCGGTCACATGCTGGCACAGCAGTCGCCGACCAAGCCGCTGTACAGCACCGCGGTCTACGAAAAGCAGTTGGCCGACGCCAACCACCTGATCGACAAGATCATCCAAGACAACATGTAAGCCGACCGTGCAACCGGCCGTACCGGTACACCGTACAAGGTGATGCCGGCATGGCCGGCAACCCGCACACTCACCTTCAGCAACGCTTTGCAGGCAGGTTGTCGCGCCCTCGGGGGAGGGTCAGCCGGATCAATCCATGAGCTCCTATTTCAAGCCACCCAATCTGGGCATTACCACCATCGGTTTGTCCCTGGCGACGTTCATGCAGGTGCTCGACACCTCGATCGCGAACGTCTCGCTGCCGACCATCGCCGGCAGCATGGGCGTGAGCGTGGACATGAGCACGTGGGTGATCACCTCGTTCGCGGTCAGCCAGGCCATCGGCCTGCCGTTGACCGGCTGGCTGGCCCGCCGCTTCGGCGAGGTGCGGGTGTTCGTGTGGTGCACGCTGCTGTTCGTGCTGGCTTCGTTTGCCTGCGGCGTGTCGCAAACCATGGGCATGCTGATCTTCTTCCGCGTCATTCAGGGCGCGGTGTGCGGGCCGATGTATCCGGTCACGCAAAGTCTCATGATCGGCGTGTATCCACCGCACAAGCGAGGCATCGCGCTGGCGCTCATTTCCATGGTCACCGTGGTCGCGCCCATCTGCGGCCCGGTGCTGGGCGGCTGGATCACCGACAGCTATTCGTGGCGCTGGATCTTCTTCATCAACATCCCGATCGGCTTTTTCTGCAGCTTCGCCATCCGCAACCAGCTCAAGGGCATGGTGGAAAAGCTCGACAAGCCGCGCATGGACTACATCGGCCTGATCACGCTGATCATCGGCGTCGGCCTGCTGCAGGTGGTGTTGGACAAGGGCCAGGACGCGGACTGGTTCAATTCCACGTTCATCGTCATTGCCAGCATCATTTCGCTCATCGCGCTGGCCGTGTTCGTGATCTGGGAGCTGACCGACAATGACCCCATCGTCGACCTGAAACTGTTCCGCCACCGCAACTTTTCCGCCGGCACGCTGGCGTTGGTGCTGGCCTACGCGGCGTTCTTCGCCATCGCGCTGCTGCTGCCGCTGTGGATGCAGCGCAACCTCGGCTACACCGCCATCTGGGCCGGCCTGGCCACGTCGCCGATCGGCCTGCTGCCGTTGCTGCTGTCGTTCTTCATCGGCAAGTACGCGGCGCGCTTTGACCTGCGCCTGATGGCCTCGCTGGCGTTCCTGGTGATGGGCGGCGTGTGCTTCCTGTACTCGGGCATGAACCTTGAGGTGAACTTCCTGCACGTGGCGATGGTGCAGTTCATGCTGGGCCTGGGCGTGGCGTTCTTCTTCATGCCGGTGCTGACGATTTTGCTGTCCGACCTGGAAGTGCGCGAAATCGCGTCCGGCTCCGGCGTGGCCACGTTCCTGCGCACACTGGGCGGCAGCTTCGCCGCGTCCATCATCACGTTTTTGTGGACGCGCCGCGCAGCCGTGCACCATGCGCAGCTGGCCGAAAGCATCACGCCGTACAACCCGCTGGCCCAGGACGCGATGCAGAAACTGGGCGGCTCGGCCGATCCCACCCAGCTGACGATCTTGAACGGCATCATCACCCAGCAGGGCTTCCAGATTTCGTTCAATGAAATCTTCTACGCGCTGGGCTGGATCTTCATCTGCCTGATTGCCGTGATGTGGCTGGCCAAGCCGCCGTTCGTGGCTTCCGCGCGGCCGATGGGCGGGCACTGATCACCCCGGAAAAGTCGCGCGCAAGCGGCTTTTCCGCTTGGGAATTTGCCGGAAAAGCGTTGCAAATTGCGCTGTTGCCCCTATAATTGAACCGCGGGGTACAAAAAATAAGAAGGAGCGCGATCATGCGTGTCTTTTTGCCTTGTCTGGCCGCCTCGCTGCTCATGGCCACTGTCGCTGTCCCCACGTTGGCGCACGCCGCCGACGTCAGCGTCGTGGCCGGCCGCAGCATGACGACCGAACAGCGTTGGACCACCAGTGCGTTCGTCAACATCGGTGCCGATCGCACGTACGACTGGAAAGGGTTGCACTTTCAGCCGGTGGGCACGGTCGGCTGGATCAAGGGCCGCCGTTCACAGCTCGAGCGGCTCAACCACAACGTGTATGTCGCCGGCGGCGGCATGCGTCTGGTCAACTGGTGGCACGGTGCGTTCGTGAGCTTCCAGGTCGGTGTGACCAACGGGCGCACGTACGCCTTGAGCAGCACCGGCGAGTTCATCAGCTCGGCCGGCTGGATGGGCAAGCACTGGGTGGTGATGGTGCGCCACATCTCCAACGGCAACGTGTTTCCGGGCAAGAATCTGGGTGAAACCATGGCCCTGGTCGGCGTGCGCTTTTAACCCGTCTTGCTTGTTGTTGGTGTGTAGGAGCGCGCCTGCGCGCGATGGATCTGGCTTCGAACCGGCGGGCTTGCAGGGAACCAGCGGGCCTGCGGCCCGTTTCGCGCGCAGGCGCGCTCCTACCACACCGGCGCGGCGTCAATTCTCGCTGCGATCGAGCGGCAGCACGCTTTGCTGCAACTCGATGCGCCCCTGGCCGGCGGTGATCTTCTTGAACTCGGCGCGGCTGACCGACACGTAGCGCTCGTTGCCGCCGATCTCCACCTGCGGGCCGTCGGTGATGGCGCGACCTTCGTCGTCCACGCGCACCACCATGGTGGCCTTGTGGCCGGTGTGGCAGATGGTCTTGATTTCGCTGATCTCGTCGGCCCAGGCCAGCAGATACTGGCTGCCCTCGAACAGCTCGCCGCGAAAATCCGTGCGCAGGCCATAGGCCAGCACCGGGATGCGCAACTGGTCGACCACGTCGCTCAACTGCCACACCTGTGCGCGGGTCAAGAACTGTGCCTCGTCGACCAGCACGCAGTCGAGTTTGGCGTGCGCGTCGATGTCGGCCTTGACCGTGGCCAGCAGGTCGGCATCTTTTGCAAAGCGCAGCGCGCGCGCCTTCAGGCCAATGCGCGAAGCGACCATGCCTTCGCCGTAACGGTTGTCGATGGCCGGTGTCAGAATCAGCGTGCGCATGCCGCGCTCGTGGTAGTTGTACGCGCTTTGCAGCAGCGTGGTCGTCTTGCCGGCATTCATTGCCGAGTAATAGAAATACAGCTTGGCCATCGGGATTGCATGCGTCAAAACGGGCTTCGATGGTAACGCGCCGCGCAAGCCCCATGCCGTGTTGACGGCGCCGCTATGATGGCGGCCATGCTCAATCCGCAACAACGCCTCGCCGTCAACTACACCCAAGGGCCACTGCTGGTGCTGGCCGGCGCCGGCTCGGGCAAGACCAGCGTGATCACGCAGAAAATCGCGCATCTGGTGGCCAGCCGCGAGGTGCCGGCCGGCAAGATCGCGGCCATCACCTTCACCAACAAGGCGGCGCGCGAAATGCGCGAGCGCGTGGCCAGGCTGGTGCCGGCCGCGGCCGCCGCCGAGTTGACGGTGTGCACGTTCCATTCGCTGGGGCTGAAGTTTTTGCACATCGACCACGCGCGGGCCGGCTTGTCGCGCAATTTTTCGGTGCTGGACGCGGACGATTCGGGCGCCATCATCAAGGATCTGGCGCCGACCGGCATCAAGCCCGACGCGTTGTGGGGGCTCAAGACGCTGGTGTCCAACGCCAAGAACGCCGGCCTGACGCCCGAACAGGCGGTCGCCGCCGCGCGCAGCCCGAAAGAGGTCGAGGCGGCGACGATCTACGCGCTGTACCAGCAACGCCTGACCGCCTACAACGCGGTCGATTTTGACGACTTGATCCGCCTGCCACTGAAAGTGCTGGACGAGGACGCCGCCTGCCGCGCCGAGTGGAACGAGCGCCTGCGCTATTTGCTGGTCGACGAATACCAGGACACCAACCTCGCGCAATACCGCCTGCTGATGCACCTGGCCGGGCCGCGCGGCGCGTTCACCTGCGTGGGCGACGACGACCAGTCGATCTACGCCTGGCGCGGCGCCAATCCGGAAAACCTCGACCAGCTGGCGCGTGACTGGCCGGCCCTGCGCGTCATCAAGCTGGAGCAGAACTACCGTTGCGCCAAGCGCATCCTGCGCGCCGCCAACAAGCTCATCGCCAACAACGCCCACCTGCACGAAAAGGCGCTGTGGAGCGAGCTGCCGGAAGGCCCGCTGATCCGCGTCATCGAGTGCAAGACCAACGATCTGGAAGCCGAGCGCATCGCCGCCATCGCCAGTTCCCTGTGCGAAAAGTACAAGGCGCACTGGAACGAATTTGCCATCCTGTATCGCGGCAACCATCAGGCGCGCGCGCTGGAAAAAGCCTTGCGTGTGGCGCAGGTGCCGTACCACCTGACCGGCGCGCGCAGCCTGCTGGACCGGGCCGAGGTGAAGGACGTGCTGGCGTATTTGCGGCTGGTGGTCAACCCGACCGATGACGCCGCGTTTTTGCGCGTGGTCAACAGCCCGCGCCGCGAAATCGGCCACACCACGCTGGAAAAATTGGGCCAGCTGGCGCAGTCCAAACACCTGCCGATGCTGGAAGCGGCGCGTTCGGACAGCGTACTGAAAATGCTGGCGCCGCGCCCGGCCTCGGCGCTGGCCGGTTTTGTCGAGCTGATCGACAGCCTGCGTCGCGCCTCCTACAAGCAAGGCGCGGCCGAGCTGGCCGAAGGCGTGCTGGCGCGCACGCGCTACGGCGAGCACCTGGCCGCCAACACCCCGCAAAAAGAATTGCGCGAGCGACGCCTGGGCAACCTGCGCGAACTGGTCGACTGGTTTCGCGCCATGGGCAAGGACGGCAGCGTCGGCGACCTGGCCGCGCAACTGGCGCTGATGACGCACGCCGACAAGGACGACGGCGGCAACGCCATGCGCCTGATGACGCTGCACGCGGCCAAGGGGCTGGAATTCCGCTTCGTGTTCATCGTCGGCTGCGAAGATGGCACGCTGCCGCACGAGGGCGCGATCGACGAAGGCCGGCTCGACGAAGAACGCCGCCTGATGTACGTGGGCATCACGCGCGCCAAGGAAATGCTCACCCTGTCGTTTGCCGCACGCACGCGCCGCTTTGGCGAAATCATCGCCAACAAGCCCAGCCGCTTTCTCGACGAACTGCCCGCCGACGACCTGCACTGGCAAGGCCGTGATCCCGAAGCCGACGCCGCCGTCACGCGTGAAACCGCCGCCACCCACCTGGCGCGGTTGTCGGCGTTGTTGTCTGACTGACATCGCACCACTACCCACCCGCAGGAGCCGGCCTGCCGGCGAATGAATCTGGCCATGTACCTGCATCCGGCCATCGCGCGCAGGCGCGCTCCCACGGGCAAAGCGGAAGTCTCAACAGCTCTTGTGGGAGCCCGCCCGCGGGCGAAAGGAGCTGGCTTTGAATCAGCACTGGCCATCGCGCGCAGGCGCGCTCCTACACTGTCGCGTAAACTGGTGTTTTGCTTTCGAATGGATTGCCCGATGCGCCGCCTTGCCCTGTGTTTTGCCCCTTTTCTGCTGGCCGGTTGCGCCATGTTGTCCTCGCAGCCGTCGGCGCCGTCCGGTCCGACGCCGGACGACAACCTCAACGCCGTGCTGTGGACGCGAACCTCCATGGAGCACGACCTCATCTACCGCGAGGTTTATCACCAGGCCGCGCAACAACTGGCCAAGGCGCTGGCCGATCCGTCCTGGGACGCGCTGAGCACGCAGGACCGCCACAACAATTTCACCGACCTGCCGCCGGCGGTGGTGCTGGACATCGATGAAACCGTGCTCGACAACTCGCCCTACGAGGCCAAACTGGCGCGCGATCATGGCCAGTATTCGTCCGCCACCTGGGCCGACTGGGTGCGCGAGCAAAAGGCCAAGGCGCTGCCCGGCGCGCTGGCATTCGCGCGCTACGCCGCCGCGCATGGCGTGCAGGTGATCTACCTGTCCAACCGCGCGCAGGATCTCGACAAGCCGACGCTGGCCAATCTCAAGGCCGACGGCTTTCCGGTCAGCGGCGATGATGCTTTCCTGGGACTGGGCACCAGCGTGTCCGGTTGCACGCAGCACGGCACGTCCAAGCATTGCCGGCGCGTGGAAGTGGGGCGGCACTACCGCGTGCTGGTGCAGGTGGGCGACCAGATGGGTGATTTTCTGCAACTGCGCGGTACGCCCGCGGCACGCAAGGCCGAGCTGAAGCCGTATCTGGACTGGTTCGGCCAGCGCTGGTTCGTGCTGCCCAATCCCACCTACGGCGACTGGGAATCGGCTGCGTTCGGCGGCGACTACTCGTTGACCCCGGCGCAGCGCCGCGCCGCCAAGCTCAAGGCGCTGCGCTACCCGTGAGGCCCGCCGCTGCAAGCTGCCGATTTCCGCAGGAGCGCGCCTGCGCGCGATGGGACTGGCGCAAGGTTCCAGTTTGCGCCGGTCGCCCGCAGGCGGGCTCCTGCGGACGATTGGGTTGCGATGATTTGGAATTGATATTAAAAACATCGACCAATATCAGTCATTTATGTTGCCTAACTTAAGGTATTGCATAAACTTCATCATGCAACTAACCTAGGCACGCCGCGTTTGGCCAGCCATGCTGGTCCGGCGGGGCCATTTCCCTTCCGGTTCATTGCTTCCGGACAACCCCGCAGCCTTCGGCGCGGGGTTTTCTTTGCGCGCAACCCCAGCATGAGTAGCACTTGCCCGGCGTATGGCCGCCCCCTACGCTTTGGACTTCTTCATCCAGGGACACGACCCATGCGCACGTTTTCCCCCCGTTTGGCCGTGGCGGTACTGGCCGCTGGACTGGTTTTGGCGGGATGCCACAAGGGCAACCAGGCGCCCAAGGTCGCCATTCATGGCGCCACGCCGCAAGAGGCCGTGCAAAGCCTCGTCACGCCACTCGAGAACGGCAACTTCGATGCCTTGACGCAAAACCTGCTGCCGCCGGCGGCCTACAAGCAGCTGCGCGCCGACTGGAAGGAAAAGCAGCAAAAAGCGCTGGCCAAGATCACCGAGCACGATCGCCAGCGCTTTGCCAAGCAGATGACCGCGTTGACCGCACCGGATGCCAAGCAGGCCGAGTTCGCCAAGCTCAAGCCGGCGCTGGATGCGTGGGACAGCAAATACAAGCAGCGCGTGCCGATGATGGTCGGCATCATGCGCATCATGGTCGGCACCAAGATCACGCAGTCCGACACCATGAGCGCCGATCAAAAGAGCCAGGCACGCGGCGTGCTGGACGCGGTGGCGACGTGGGCGCAGAACACCAACTGGGGTGATCCGGCCAAGGCCAAACAGGCGGTCGGCATCGTGGTCGACACCGCGCGCGCGCTGAAGCTGAAGACGCTCGACGACGCCTACGATCTGGACTATCCCGAAGCCATGGTCCGCTACGGCACCGCCTGGAAAGGCTTCAAGCAGCTGACCGCCGTGTATGGCCTGTCCGTCGACACCATTCTCGATTCGATCAAGGCCAAGACGCTGTCCGTGCAGGGCGACACGGCCAAGGTTGAACTCAGCTACGAGGTTCTGGGCAAGCCGATGACCAGCGACGTGACGATGCAGCGCGAAGGCAAGCGCTGGTACCTCAAGCGCGCGCTGGACAAGTGGCACCAGGAACAGGCCAGGTTGGCTGCGGCGGCAAGCACGGCGCAGGCGACAAGTGTCGCTCCAGCCGCGGGCAGCAGCGTTGCGCGTTGACGAACTTCGCCCGCAGGCAGGCTTCCACAAAAGAACAAGTACGCGTGTGCGTTTGGGTTTCCGATGACCACGTCGCCTAAAATACGTGCCATGGCCTCCACACAAGCAAACCTGAAACCTCCTGCAACCGCGGCGCGGCCGCATTGGGCGTCGTCGCTGGCGGGCTGGATGCTCAACCCCTGGATTCGCCTCAAGCGCGATCCCACCGAGCCGGCCGCCCTGCTCGAAGCCGACACGCCGGTGTGCTACGTGGTCGAGCGCCACGGTCTGTCGGACACGCTGATCCTGGAACGTGCCTGCCGCGAAGCCGGCTTGCCGTCGCCGTATGCCCCCATCGACGGGCTGGGACATCCGCGCCACGCCATGTTCGCGCTGACGTCGCGTTCGGGCAGCGTGCTGGGGCGCACGCGCCATGGCGCTTCGCAGGCGCGGTTGCGCCAATTGCTGGAATATCTTGAAGGCGCGCCCGAACGCGACGTGCTGCTGATGCCGGTGGCCATCTACGTGGGCCGTGCGCCGGGGCGCGAATCGGGCTGGTTCCGCGTGTTGTTTTCCGAAGACTGGGTGGTGGTCGGGCGGTTCCGCCGGCTGCTGGCGTTGCTGCTCAACGGCCGCGACACGGCCGTGCATTTTTCGCAGCCCGTCAGCCTGCGCCAGGTGCTCAGGGAATCGGGCGACGAGTGCACCGAGCGCACGGCGCGCAAGGTGGCGCGCGTGTTGCGCACGCACTTCCGGCGCGTGCGCGCGGCGGTCATCGGCCCGGATTTGTCACACCGGCGCAACGTGGTCGACAGCGTCGTCAACGCCGCGCCGGTGCGGGCGGCCATCGACGCGGCGGCCGCACGCGACAACATTCCGCGTGCCAAGGCGGTGCAGCGCGCGCACGACATCATGCTGGAAATCGCGGCCGACTATTCACACACCATGGTGCGCTCGGCCACGTTCATCCTGTCGTGGTTCTGGAACAAGCTGTACGACGGCATTTCGATGCAGCACTTCGACGCCGCGCGCGCCGCTGCGCCGGGACACGAAGTGATCTACGTGCCGTGCCACCGCAGCCACGCCGACTACATCCTGCTGAGCTACCAGCTGCACGCGGCCGGCGTGGTGGTGCCGCACATCGCCGCCGGCATCAATTTGAACCTGCCGGTGCTGGGGCGTTTCCTGCGCGGCGGCGGCGCGTTTTTCCTGCGTCGCAGTTTTCGCGGCAACGCGCTGTATTCGACCATCTTCAAGGAATACATGGCGCAGCTGATCGACCGCGGCGTGCCGCTGGAATATTTCATCGACGGCGGTCGCTCGCGCACCGGTCGGCTGCTCAAGCCGCGCGCCGGCATGTTGTCGATGACGGTGCGCGCGTTTTTGCGCGCGCCGCGCCGGCCGGTGTTGTTCCAGCCGGTCTACATCGGCTACGAAAAGCTCATGGAAGGCAAATCCTACGTGGGCGAGCTGTCCGGGCAGGCCAAGCAGAAGGAATCGTGGCTGGCGTTGCTGCGCGGCGTGCGCAAGGTGCTCAAGCAGAATTACGGTCAGGTCGCGCTTTCCTTCGGCGAGCCGATCGAGCTCAACGAGGTGCTTGCGGCCGCCTCCAGCGATTGGCGCGCGCACGCCGACATTGATCCCGAAGCCAAGCCCGAATGGCTCAACCATGCCGTCGAGGATCTGGCCGACCGCATCCAGATCAACGTCAACGCGTGCGCCAACGTCAATGCCGTCAACCTCATCGCGCTGGTGCTGCTGGCCACGCGCCGGCACGCCGTGGCCGAGGCCGATCTCGTCGCGCAGATCGATCTCATCAAGGCGCTGCTGACCGAATTGCCCTACGCGGAACGCGTGACCGTCACCACCTCCACGGCGGCCGAAATCATCGCCCACGGCGAAGCCATGGGCTGGATCCGGCGCATTCGCCATCCGCAAGGCGACGTGCTGGTCGCCGAAGGCGAACAGGCCGTGTTGCTGAGCTATTTCCGCAACAACGTGCTGCATCTGGTGGCTGCCGCCGCGTGGGTGGCCAGTTGCTTCCTCAACAATCGGCGCATGTCGCGCGCGTCCATCCTGCGGCTGGGGCGCATCATTTATCCGTACATCCAGGGCGAGCTGTTCTTGCGCTGGAGCGAGGCCGAGTTCGTCGGCGTGTTGTCCGACACGCTGGACTTCTTCGTGCGCCGCGGCCTGCTTGACGCCCGCGGTGATGGCCGCCTGCTGGAGCGCGGGCCGGGGCAGGGCGATGGCGCCTATCAGCTCAAGACCATCGCACGCACGCTGATGCAGGCGTTCGAACGCTATTACATCGTCATCGCCACGCTGGTCGGCCACGGCCAGGGCGCGTTGAGCGCCAGCGAGCTGGAAAAGGCCTGCACGCTGACCGCGCAACGCGTGGCCTTGCTGCACGAGCTGTCGGCGCCGGAATTTTTCGACAAGTCGCTGTTCCACGGCTTCATCCAGAAGCTGCGCGAGCGCAAGGTCATCTGGAGCAACGCGCAGAGCAAGCTGGAATACGTGCCGGCCCTTGGCGGCGTGGTCGAGGATGCCCGGGTCATCCTTTCGCGCGAATTGCGCCACTCGGTATTGAAGATGACGGCCTGCGAGCCGCCCGCTGTCGCACCGCCCGCCGACACCGCCGAGTAAATCGCCTGTTTGACAGTAGGAGCGCGCCTGCGTGCGATGGGATGTCGCAAGCACGCGTCAGCCCGTCGCGACCACCAGTCGCTCCGGCCACGACCTGAAACTCTGTGGTGGGCAACGGGTCGCCGGCAGGCCGGCTCCTGCGCGATGGTTGTGGGATGCCAATTTTCGCAGGAGCGTGCCTGCACGCGAAGAGGCGTGGATGGCGAAAATTTCGATCGCCGGCAGGCCGGCTCCTGCGCGGGAAAATGGCGAGGGAGCGCGTCTGCTGGCGGTGGGATTCAGGCCGAGCCTTGCGCCTTGTCCAGCATGCGTTGCACGGAGCTTTGCGTCAGCGGGTGGTAGTGCGAGCGCACGCGTGCGAACACCTCGCGCGCGTGCGGCAATCCGGCCGGCGTGCGCGCGTAGGCGTGGTAGACCGGCAAGGTGAGATACACGCGGCCGATGCGCGTCATGTGCTCGTCGGCGGCATCCCACACGGAGGTGTCGCCGGCGCGGATGGCACGGCGATACCAGCGCATGCCGATCTCGGCGTTGGGGGTGCCGGTGAGGTGCCAGGCGTCGTCCAGCGCGCGGATTTTTGCCAGCGGGGATTCTTCCGGCAGGCGGTCGAGGAAATACATCCACTCTTGCGTGTTCCAGCCGTCGGCCTGCAGTGCGGCGGCCTCCAGCGTGCCGGCCAAGAAGGCTTCGCGGGCTTCGTCAATGGCATCAAAAATGACCGAGTCGGGCAGCGGCGCGTTGGCCGGGATGCCATCTTCGTAAACCCATTCTTCGACTTCGTTCCAGCCCATCTTGCCGGGGTGGGCGTCAAACAGGTTGGCCTTGAGGTGGCGCAGCATCTGCTCGGTGGTGATGGAGTGCCAGGCAAAGTGCGCGAAATAGCTTTTCAGCCAAGCGTCGAACACGTCGCGACCGAAGCGCAGCTCCAGCGTGCGGAAAAACCACGAGCCCTTGTCGTAGGCCACGCGCGAGAGTGTATCGTCGGCCGCCACGTCGCGCGGCTTGGGCGCCAGACGCTGCGCGTTCGGCTCCATGCCCTGCATGGCGTGGGTGATCGAATGCGTGTTGAGCAGGGTTTCCTCGTCGGCCTGGCGCGCGCCGTACAGCGCCTCGGTGATGCGCCCCTGCACGTAGGTGGTGACGCCTTCGTTGAGCCAGATGTCGCGCCAGCGCGCGGCGGTGACGAGGTTGCCCGACCACGAGTGCGCCAGCTCGTGCGCCACCAGCGACACCAGTGACTTGTCGCCCACCAGCACGGTCGGCGTGGCGAAGGTCATGCACGGGTTTTCCATGCCGCCGTAGGGAAACGACGGCGGCAGCACGAGGATGTCGTAGCGGCCCCACGGGTACGGGCCGTACAGCGCCTCGGTGGTGTCGATCATTTTTTCGGTGTCTTCGAACTCGCGCGCGGCGCGCTCGATGACGGAGGGTTCCGCGTACACGGCGCTGCGCGGGCCGGTCGCGACGACGTCGATCGAGCCGGCCGCGATGGCCAGCAGGTACGACGGCACCGGATGCGGCTGATCGAACGTGAACTCGCCGCCGGCCGGATGCGCGGCATCGTTGTTGGCGCTCATGATGGCGCGGATGCCGTCGGGCACGCGGATGCGCGCTTCCCAGGTGAAGCGGATGGCGGGCGAGTCCTGCAGCGGCACCCACGAGCGCGCGTGGGTGGCTTCGGACTGCGAAAACATGAACGGGTGCGTCTTGTCGGCGGTCTGCTCGGGTGACAGCCACTGCAGGCCGGATGCGGTTGGCGCGGTGCGGTAGGTGATGCGCACGCGCGCGGGTTGGTCCGCGGCGTCGATGGTCAGTTTGCGGCACAGGTAGCCTTCGGGCTGGCCCAGCACGAACGGCAGTGTGCGGGTGTTGCCGTCGGCGGCGACCGCTTCGACGGCGTCGATGGTCAGCTCGTCGGTGTCCAGCAGCAGCGTGCCGGCGTGCTTGTCGGTCCAGTCGAGGTCCAGCGTGGCGTGGCCGGACAGCGCCTGCTGCGCAAAATCCAGCGCCAGATCCAGCGCGACGTGGGTGACGACCACCTGGTCGGGCCGCGCGTGGGAATGCGGGTCGCGGGTTGCCGAAGCGGAAACGGGGGCCGAGGCGGAGGGGGATTGCTGCATGGGGCCATCATCAATGCGAAACGGTTGGGCATTATCGCATTTCCGGCAAACGCGCCGCTTCAGTGGTCCTTGCTGGTGTCGGTCTGGGCGCGACGCAGGAACAGCACCAAAGCCGCGCCCAGGATGATGCCAAGCGCGATGCCGATGCCGGCGCCCCAAGTCGCGCCGGCCGCGCCGCCCAGCCAATAGCCCAAGCCGGTTCCGATGACGAACAGCGCGATGATCGGCAGGCAACCCATGGTGGCGTTCGATGGTGAAGGAGTGCCCAGTGGAAGCCATGCGCGCGGGCGTGTCAACCGAGCTTGGCGGCGCGGCGGTGTTCGCCTGCGTGCACGGCGTGTTCATGCGGGATACGGCCGGCAAGGGAGTAGAATACGCGCCTTCCATTTCCGCTTTCGCGCTTGCCGGCAACGTCGGCGGGCACGCCTTCGATCATGTTGAATTTGTCTGTCGCAGCCGCCGGGTGGCGCACCCGTGGGGCAGATGTTCCCGTGCTGGCGGGCACGCCGCCGGCGCGCGTCAACCGCGGTGCCGTTTTTGCCATCGTCGCGCTGGCGCTGATGATGATGTCGATCGACTCGACCATCGTCGCGACGGCACTGGCCACCATGCAGCGCGAGCTCGACACCTCGATCAACTGGATCGGCTGGGTGATCACGTCCTACGCGCTGGGCTTCGTGCTGATGCTGCCGGTCAGTGGCAAGCTCAGCCAGCGTTACGGGCACCGGCGCGTGTTTCTGGCCTCGGTGCTGATCTTTGCGCTGGCCTCGCTGTGCTGCGGGCTGGTGAGCAACATTTACGCGCTGATCGTGCTGCGCGCGTTGCAGGCGGCCGGTGGCGCGGGTTTCACGCCGTCGGCGACCGGCCTCATCGTGCAGCATTTTGGCAAGGCGCGTGATCGCGCGGTCGGCCTGTTCGGCAGCATTTTCCCGATCGGCACCATGGTCGGCCCGATTTTCGGCGGCCTGTTCGTGGCCTATGCCAGCTGGCGCGACATCTTTTTCATCAACGTGCCGGTCGGTTTGCTGGTGGCCGTGCTGGCGCTGTTTTACGTGCCGGCCGACCCGGCGCCGGTCGCACGCGAGCCGTCCGCCGGCATGGACGTGGCCGGGCTGGGCTTGCTGGGCCTGGCGATGCTGGGCGCGATGCTGGCGGCCAGTTGCCTGGGCGAGCCGGGCGTGCATGCGTTGTCGGTGCGTTTTTTGCTGCCGCTGCTGATTGCCGTCGCGGCCTGCGTGGGCTTCGTGCGCCATTTGCGCCGCGTCGCGCAGCCGTGCATCACGCCGCGCATTTTGTACGGGCGCGGGTTCGGCGCGGTCAACCTGTTCAACGTGCTGTTTGGTGGCGTGACCGGCGGCATTATTTTGCTGGTGCCGCTGTATGCCAGCCAGCGTTACGGCATCAGCGCGCTCGATTCGGGCACGTTGCTGATCGCCGAGGGCGTGGCCGCGGTGGTGCTGTCGTTTCTGGTGACGATGGCGCTGCGTCGCACCGGCTACCGCATGCCGCTGTACGTCGGCGGCTCGCTGGTGGCATTGGGTGCGTTGCTGCTGGCGTTGCCGCCGCAATGGGGGCTGTCGGCCTACGTGTGGCTGGCCGGCGCGGCGTTTCTGGTCGGCGCCGGTGCCGGCACGGCCAGCCCGCCCAGCCGCAATGCCGGCTTGCAACTGGCACCGGAAGAATCACCCACGCTGGCCGCGATGCGCTCGCTGTTCGGCCAGGTCGGCCAGATCGCCACCGTGTCGATCGCCACCGCCATCATGGCCGGCGCCAGCGTGCCGGGCCTGAGCCA
>DASVGR010000012.1:0-55611 GCA_036379395.1 Rhodanobacteraceae bacterium
CCACCCGTCGCCCGGCCAGCGCATTGCCAACATGCGCAGTGGCGCACAAAAACTGATGCCGGTGTATCGCGATGCACTGGCGACCGGGCATCATCCCGCCTGCCGTCTGAACGCCCGGGCCAACACCCGCTGAATGCGCCGACCATGCGGCGTCAACAACACGCGGACGGGCGCGTTTCCAGTTTCATCGTCACCACGGGAAAGAGTCATGAATTTGATCGGCAAACTGGCGGCCAGCGCGGGTCTGGGATTGATCCTGATGACAGGTGTCGGCCTGGCTTCCGCCCATGCCGGCACGCACATCAGCATCGGCATCGGCATTGCCCCGCCTGCACCATTGTGGGAACCGATTCCCGCGCCGCGCGTCGGCTTCGTGTGGGCGCCGGGCTACTGGCGCTGGGGCGGCGGCCAATACATCTGGGTGACCGGTCGCTGGTATCCGCGCCGTGCGGGCTATCTCTACCACGGCTCCAGCTGGGTGCGCGTCGGCAGCCGCTGGCACTTCCGCCCCGGCTACTGGGGCCGCGTGCGGTACGTCCACCCGCGCCATTACCCGGCACCCCGCCGGCACTGGGACCACGACCACCGTGGTCACTGGAATCACGGCCATCGCGACTATCACGGTCACCACGGTGGCCGGGGACACCATCATCACTAGACCTGCGTGGCACCCTGGTGCCCGTGGTACTAGACTCGCATCCATCCACTTTCATCGCCCCAGCCCCGCTGGGGCGATGCGTATGGAGCGCAGCAAGACCACGTCCGGGGCGCACGCGCGAGGCGTTTCGTTCCCGGGATCCATGTCGCATGCGGCATGCCAAACCACGGAGCTTCTTCCCGATGATCTTTGACAGCATTTCGGTGACCGGTCACGAACAGGTGGTTTTCTGCCAGAACAGGGATGCAGGCCTGAAAGCCATCATCGCCGTCCACAGCACGGTGCTGGGACCGGCGCTGGGCGGCTTGCGCATGTGGCCGTACAAGTCCGAGCAGGACGCGCTGAACGACGTGCTGCGACTGTCGCGTGCCATGACCTACAAGAACGCCGTCGCCGGGCTGGACATGGGCGGTGGCCAGTCGGTCATCATCGCCGATCCGGCCAGGGACAAGTCCGAAGCGCTGTTCCGCGCGTTCGGCCGTTTCGTGCACTCGCTGGGCGGCCGCTACATCACGGCCGAGGACGTCGGCACCGACGTCAACGACATGGAATACGTATTCCGCGAAACCGACTACGTCACCGGCGTGCACCAGGTGCATGGCGGCTCCGGCAATCCGTCGCCGTTTACCGCATTCGGCGCGTTGCAGGGCCTGATGGCCACGTTGAACTACAAGTTCGGCAACGAGGACGTCGGCAAATACAGCTTTGCCGTGCAGGGCTGCGGCCATGTCGGCAGCGAGTTCATCAAGCTGCTGCGCGAACAGGGCGCCAAAGTGTTCGTGACCGACATCGACACCGCGGCCGCGCAGCGCTGCGTGGACGAGCTGGGTTGCGAAGCCGTCCCGCCCGATGCCATCTACGACGTCGATACCGACGTGTTCAGCCCCTGCGCGCTGGGCGGCACGATCAACGAGCAGACCATCGAGCGCATCAAGGCCAAGGTCATCTGCGGGCCGGCCAACAACCAGTTGTCGAGCGACGCCATCGGCGACGAGTTGACCCGCCGCGGCGTGCTGTACGCGCCCGATTACGCGGTCAACGCCGGCGGCGTGATGAACGTGTCGCTGGAAATCGACGGCTACAACCGCGAACGCGCCATGCGCATGATGCGCACCATCTACTACAACCTCGGCCGCGTGTACGAAATTGCCGATCGTGACGGCATCGCCACCTGGAAGGCCGCCGACCGCATGGCCGAAGAACGCATCAGCGCCATCGGCAAGGTCCGGCTGTCCAACACGGGGCGCGCCACGCGCTTTGCCGGGCGCATGCGCGGCGGGATGTAATTGCCACGGCGCTTTTCGCGGAAGCCCGCCTGCGGGCGAAAAGGACTCTGCTTCAACCCCATATCCGGCCATCGCGCGCGGGCGCGCTCCCACGGCAGCGATCGCCGCAATGCTTTGTGGGAGGCCGCCTGCGGGCGATGGATGCTTGCGCCGGCCAGGAACATCTTGCCAGCGCGCGCAGTCGCACTCCTGTCACGTGGCTGTCGTATCCGCAGTAACATTGCGTTTGGTCATAAAGGCGCACGAACTGACCGGACCTCGACACGTGTGTGCCGCCCACTCCAACAAGGATCCCTTTCATGCGCCCGTTTTCTCTTGGTGACGACCTCGATCTTTTGCGCGACAGCGTGCGTGCATTTGCCGACAAGGAAATCGCCCCGCGCGCGGCTGCCGTGGACCAGGCCAACGCCTTCCCCATGGACTTGTGGCGCAAGCTGGGCGACATGGGCCTGCTTGGCATCACCGTGCCCGACGAATTCGGCGGCGCCGGCATGGGATTTCTGGCGCATCTGGTGGCGATGGAAGAAATCTCGCGTGCATCGGGCTCGATCGGACTGTCCTACGGCGCACACTCCAACCTGTGCGTCAACAACATTTTCCACAACGGCAACGACGCGCAACGCAAGAAGTACATCCCGAAATTGTGCTCGGGCGAATACGTCGGCGCGCTGGCCATGAGCGAGCCCGGCGCCGGCTCCGACGTGGTCGGCTCGATGAGCTGCAAGGCCGAGCTCAAAGGCGACATGTGGGTCGCCAACGGCTCCAAGATGTGGATCACCAACGGCCCCGACGCCGACGTGCTGCTGGTGTACATGCGCACCGCGCCGCGCACCGCCGGCAGCCGCTGCATGACGGCATTCATCGTCGAAAAAGGCATGCCGGGTTTTTCCACTGCGCAAAAACTCGATAAGCTGGGCATGCGCGGCTCCAACACCTGCGAGCTGGTGTTCGACAACTGCGAGATTCCGGCCGAGAACATTGTCGGCGAAGTCAACGAAGGTGTGCGCGTGCTGATGAGCGGACTGGACACCGAACGTCTGGTGTTGTCCGGCGGCCCGATCGGCCTGATGCAGGCGGCCATCGACATCGCCCTGCCCTACGTGCGCGAGCGCAAGCAGTTCAACGCGCCCATCGGCACGTTCGAAATCATGCAGGCCAAGATCGCCGACATGTACACCGCGCTGCAATCCTCGCGCGCCTACGCCTACATGGTCGCGCAGCATTTCGACAACGGCATCCGCTCGCGCGTGGATCCCGCCTCGTGCCTGTACAACGCCTCGGCCAGCGCCGTGAAAGTGGCGCTGGAAGCCGTGCAAGCCCTGGGCGGCAACGGCTACATCAACGATTTTCCGACCGGACGCATCCTGCGTGACGCCAAGCTCTACGAGATCGGCGCCGGCACCAATGAGATCCGCCGCATGCTGATCGGGCGCGAGTTGTTTCACGGCAAGGCCTGAGCAACCGACGCAACCGACACGCGCAGCGTAGGAGCCTGCCTGCAGGCGATCTGGCGCACGTCCACAGCACCACGCCAAACCCATCGCGCGCAGGCGCGCTCCTACGAAAAGCGGGGCGCGGCGCGATGCTAGAAATCCACCGCGTAACTGGCATTGGCCACGCCCGCCCGGCCACGGTCGCCAGCCAGGTACTCGTAGCCCACGCGGAAATGCTGATCGGCTGTCGGCGCCATGTCGAGATTCAGGCCGAACAACGTGCTGTGTCGCGACAGCCCGATGCCGGTCAACGGACGCCAGTCATCCAGCGCGACAAAGCTGGCGTCGAACACGGCGCCCTGCGCGGCCAGCGTCTGCCGCCATTGCGCGCGCGCGTCCAGACGCATGGACGTACCACCGGCGAACTGCCATTGCCGCGCCAGCTTCACGCCCAATCCGCCTTGCCAGCGGCTGATGGTCTGGCTGTCGGCCTTGAGGCCGAATCCACCGGCACCCTGCTCGGCAAAACCGCCGCGCGCGACGCGGTCGTATTCCATGTCGGCAAACGGCGCCAGTTGCCAACGTCCGGCCCGCAAATGCAGGCCACCTTGCGCATACGCCACGTTGTAATGGCCGGTGTAATCGCTCCACACGCCCTGGTAGCTCATGCCCAGCTGCAACATGCGACTCATGTGCTGGCGAAAATGGCCCGTGCCGACGCGGCCTTGCGCGTACAGCGCACCATCGGCCCAGCCGGCATACAACATGGCCGAACTGTGGTTGCCGCGATTGCGGTCAAGACGGCCGGTCAATTGCTCGACGCCCTGCCCTTGGCTGAAGCCGACACCGACAACGGCATGCTTGCCCATGCGCAGATCGCTACCCACCAGCAGGCCGTCCAGCTGGTAATCGACACGCGCAAAACCACTGCGCGCCATGTTGCCGCCTTGCCGCAATTGACGCGTCCACACTTGCGGTTTGGCGTCTTGCGTTGCCAGGTTGTCCAGCCGTTCGGACAACGCGCGGCCGGTCGCATCGATAGCCTGCAGCGTCATGCCGGCGCTGGCCGCGTGCAGCTGGCCGGACAGGCTTTCCAGCGAAGCCTGCGCGGCCTGGTAACTGGGCGAGCGCTGGATGGCGCCGGCGTTTTGCACGAACGCCTGCGGCACGCTGGAAAGCTGCTTTTCGGCGATCTTGCCGTCGAGCTTGTCGAACGCGCCCTGCACGCGCACCGCGCTGCCGTACGAAGCGGCCGTGTACTTGACGCCATCACCGGCCGCCGCCGTGGTGATGGCGAGATTGGTCGTGTCCAGATACACATCGTTGGCGCCATAGCCGATGGTCGTGGACGTGAACACCACGCCAGCGTCCTTGACGAAGCCGCTGAACGTGCCGGTCACGCCGCCCGACGCCGTCAGCACATCGGTATGCGTATTGGCCTGATAACCGCTGTCGGCGCCGGTCACTTCCAGCGTGCCGGCCAGCGTGGCCGATCCGGTCACGGCCAGCTTGCTGCCCAGGCTGACGGCCAGCGTGCCGGTCGACGCCTGCGCGTAATTGCCGCCAACCGTGGTGTCACCGCCATGCAGCGCGACGCGGCCGGCATTGGACAAGTCGCCCGCCACGCCGGGCACGCCATCCAGCGTGCCGTCGGCGCCGATCGTCATCGCGCCGGGCAGCGCGTGCGCGGCCTGCAAAATGCCGCCATTGATCGTGGTGCCGCCGGTGTAGGTGTCGTTGCCGGACAGTACCAGCGTGCCGGTGCCGCCTTTGGTCAACCCGCCGCTGCCGCTGATATCGTTGGCCCATGTCGACGTGATGCCATCGAAGCTGACCGACACGTCACCCCAGGCGAACTTGGCCGGCCCCTTGATGGCCTTGCCCACGTCGAGCAGGCCCCAGCCGAAGGTCGCGTCAACGCCCGGCGCGCCCAGGTCGGTGGCCGTGCCGAGCAGCGTCTGGCGCACCATGTCGTTGTCGAAATACGGAAACGCCTGCCACACCACGGCCGCAGCGCCCGACACCTCCGGCGCAGCAAACGAGGTGCCCTGCACATAGTAAAGATTCCACCCCTTCGGGTCTTCATAGGCGCCGGGCACGATGACGTTGCCGGGCGCGGTCAGGCAGTAATCCATGGCGTAGCCGCACTGGTTTGAATAACTGGCCAGCTGCGTGGGATGTTGCGTATCCAGTGCCACGGCCACCAGCCAGCCGCGTTCGAGATCGGGCGCCCAATGCGGCAAGGCCGCCAGATCCGACGGATTGGCAAAACCGGAATTGCCGGCGGCAAACACCACCAGTCCGTCATGCTGCTCGACAAACGGCCGGTAGGCCGCGGCAAACGCGTCGGCCACCGTGTCGGGATCGGCCGGATCGAAGTACAGCCCGCCCCACGAGTTGTTCTGGATGTTGACGCCTTCGCTGACCAGGTACGGGTTGAGGTCTTGGGCAAAGAAATCCGCATCAGCCGCCTTGATCTCGTTGCCCTGGCCCGAACCGTCGTCGGTCGGATCCTTGTCCTGGATGATGCGCGCCGACACCAGGTCGGCGTCCGGCGCAATGCCACCCGGCCATTGGCCAAACGGCTGGCCCGCGGCCGTTTCCGATACCCACGTGCCGTGTCCCTTCACGTCGGCCTTGTCGCAATTGTTGACGCTGCAATCAAGATAAATCTGCGAGGCGATCACGCGCCCCTGCAAACTGGGATTGTCGCCGTTGATGCCTGAATCGACCACGCCGATGGTGTAGCCCTTGCCGGTGAATCCCGCGTTGTGCGCCGCCTCGGCATGCACGACTGTCAACAAGGCGTCGACGGCCGGTGGCGGCTCGCTGGACGACGGCGCAGGCGCGGGCGCGGGGGCTGGCGGTGGTGCCGCCGCCGGTGGTGGCGACGTGATGGGCCGCACGTTCGAACCGCCGCCGCAGCCGGTCAGGGCCAAGGCCAGACCAATGGCCAGCGCCAAGGCGCCGGGCCGCACGATGTCCGCCCGAATCGAAACCGTCATAGCTCCCTCCTTCCCCGCAGCGGCGATAGCCACGATGCAGTTACTGTACCGCGGCATTGGCGGTCCCGATGACGCTTGCCGGCAAAAACGCCGCGCACGTTTGCCGCTCCGCCGTCACGCCCGTCATAATGTGCGGCTATAACGCGCGATTCGCGCGCCTTCCACATCACGGAGCATCCCCATGTCCGACATCGTCATCGTCGCCGCCAAACGCACGGCCATCGGCTCTTTTCTCGGCCAGTTCAACGGCGTGCCCACGCCGACCCTGGGTGCCGCCGCCATCGCCGGCGCCATGGCGCAATCCGGGCTGGACGGCAAGGACGTGTCCGAAGTGATCATGGGCTGCGTGCTGCCGGCCAACCTGGGCCAGGCGCCGGCGCGACAGGCATCCCTGGCCGCCGGTCTGCCGTTGTCGGCCGGCTGCACCACCATCAACAAGGTGTGTGGTTCGGGCATGAAAGCCATCATGTTGGCCCACGACCTCATCAAGGCCGGCTCGGCCGACGTGGTCGTGGCCGGCGGCATGGAGTCGATGACCAACGCGCCGCACATGCTGGCCGCGCGCAACGGCCTGCGCTACGGCAACGGGCAGATGGTCGACCACATGGCTTGGGACGGCCTGACCAACCCGTACGACGGCAAGGCGATGGGCGTGTTCGGCGAGCAGTGCGCCGACAAGTTCCACTTCACACGCGCGGACCAGGACGCGTTCGCGATCGAGTCGGTCAAGCGCGCGCAGGCCGCGCAGGCGTCCGGCGCGTTCGATGACGAGATCGTGCCGGTCACCGTGTCCACGCGCAAAGGCGACGTCACGTTCAGCACTGACGAGCAGCCCGGCCGCAGCAAGATCGACAAGATCCCGTCGCTCAAGCCGGCCTTCCGCAAGGACAACGGCACCATCACCGCCGCCAGCGCGTCGAGCATTTCCGACGGCGCCGCGGCGCTGGTGCTGATGAGCGCCGACGAGGCGGCCAAACGCGGATTGCGGCCGCTGGCGCGCATCGTGTCCCACGCCACGCATTCGCAGGAGCCGGAATGGTTCACCACCGCGCCAGTCGCGGCCACGCGGAAAGCCATGGACAAGGCCGGCTGGCAAGCCGCCGACGTGGATTTGTTCGAAATCAACGAAGCCTTTGCCGTGGTCACCATGACCGCGATGAAGGAACTGGGCCTGCCGCACGACAAGGTCAACGTGCACGGCGGCGCCTGCGCGCTGGGCCATCCGCTGGGTTGCAGCGGCGCGCGCATCGTCATCACCTTGCTGTACGCGATGCTGCACGCCAAGGCCAAACGCGGCGTGGCTTCGTTGTGCATCGGCGGCGGCGAAGCCACTGCGATCGCCATCGAAACCGTGTGAAAAAGCATCACCTTTCCTTGCCAAAGGCATAACGACGAAGCGGCCGGCTCTGGAAAAGCCGGCCGCTTCGCGCTATCTGTACGCAGCCAGATTTGGCAATCACGGTTCACGGAGAAAACAACATGAAATTGACCCACCTCCTGGTGGTCGGTGCTGCCACCGTCATGCTGGCGGCCTGTTCCAACGGCTCCCAGAACAACGCCGCCAGCCAGGCCGCGCCTGAAGCTGCCTCGACTGCCGCCCCGGCCACCGCTCCTGCGGCTGCTCCGGCTGCGGCTCCTGCCACCACGCCGGCTGCGGCCCCGGCCGCCAGCGCTCCGGCCAGCGCTTCCACCAGTGCTGCCGATCAGGCCAAGGCCTCCGCCGCGGCTGCCGCCGGCAATGCCGCCGACGCCGCCAAACAAGGCGCCTCGGCCGTCGCCGACAAGGCCAAGGACGTCGCCAAGGACGCCACCGCCAAAGCCAAGGACGTAGCCTCCAAGACTGCCGACAAGGCCAAGGAAGCCGCCGAGAAGGCCAAGAACGCCGTCAAGAACCACTGAGCATCCGCCAGTGACGGATAACCGCCGGATCTTCGCCCGGCTGGTTGTCGACGTTCGTTCAGCGCCCCGGAGCAGTTTTTGCTCCCCGGTCGACAACGAAAAAACCGGTCGTTTCGATGACCGGTTTTTTTGTGCCCGGCAATACCAGCGGAAATACCCGACCGAACGATCAACCCCCACCGGCACCATTGCCGACACAACATGCATGGCCCATTGCCTTGCCGCAGCCATCCAAGCTGAACAGCCTTGCGCCTGAACTGGCACATGCCCAGTCAACGCGCTTTAATGGAAACACCACGTCATGTGGTTTTTACAGCCATTTCAGGAGATTACCCATGAAGCTTACCCGTACGTTGATCGCGGTATCCGTTGCCGCCGCGATGGTGTTGTCGTTGTCAGCTTGCAGTAACTCCGGCCAAGGCAATCAGAGCCCCTCCACACAGACGCCCGCCGCCACACCAGCATCCGCCCCAGCTGCCGTCCCGACACCGTCTGCTTCCACCGCGATGGCTTCCAGCTCTTCCATGGCCATGGGCGGCCAGACCGCTGCCACCAACTGGTTTGGCGGCCCGATCTACAACGGCGCGCCCAACCTGGCCGCCACCGCCGCACTGATCAAGGCTGGTGGTGGCGCCAAGGATTTCAGCTTCGCCAAGGCCCTGGTGTCGATGCTGGGTGAAAAGACCGTCAACGCCGAAGTGGCCAAACTGACCCAACAGTACGGCAAAGCTGATGTCGACGGCTTCATCAAGGGCATGGACTTTGCCGTCCATGACGCCATCAAGCGCGCTACCGCCGCGGGTGTGAAACTGCCCGAGCCACCGGCCGACCTCACCGGTGCCGCGCTGGCCAAGGGGTTGGTGCAGGCCGGCACCACGCCGGATGGCACATTCTGGGCCGGTTACATGTTCGATCGCGCCATTTCGCACAAGCTGCACAACCAGGTCATGGCCGACATCGACGCTGGCCCGGGTCATGCAGCCGACAGCAATACGCACAAAATCCTCAACCAGGCCATGTACGACGTGGCCCAGGCACTCGGGATGAAGGACGTCAAACTGGCTTCGTTTCATTGATTGATACTGTGCGAAACAAACAGAAAAGGGCCGATGCCACATCGGCCCTTTTCCGTGTTGCCACCCCGCGCGCCATGCCCGCTATGGATCAAGTCCGCCTGTCGTAGCAAAGTAATGGCGCATCACCCACTTTTCCCAAGAGGGTTTTCCATGAAATACGCCCACGTGCTGTCGGCCGTTGCCCTGATGGGCCTGCTGGCCGGCTGCAACCAGCCGAACAACGGCGAGCAGCCGCCCGCCAGCGAATTGCCGACGCCCCACGCAGTCGATTCCGCCGTCGCACCCAAGGCCGGGGCAAGCGCCACACCCGCCACCACATCGGCCCCGGCGGCCAGTGCCGCCACCCCGTCATCGGCCGCCACCGCAAACGCCTCCGCCCCGGCACCTGCAGCGTCCAGTACTGCCTACGCCTACGATGCGGTCAAGGGCAAGGCGCTGTTCGACGACAATTGCTCGGTCTGCCATCAGGCCTCCGGCGTCGGCGTGCCGACCGCCTTCCCGCCGCTCAAGGGCAACCCGGCCGTCAACGACGCTGACCCGACCGTGCAAATCCAGACCATCCTGGACGGCAAGCACGGCAGCCTTATCGCCGGCAAGAAGTACTCCGGCGTGATGCCGCCGTTCGCCAGCAACTTCAGCGATGCCGACATCGCCAACATTGCCAACTACGAGCGTTCGTCCTGGGGCAACCATGGCAAGCAGGTGACCGCCGCCGAAGTCGCGAAGATCCGCGCCGGGCACTGAGACTCGTCTGGCACGAAGCTTCCGCATCGCCCATCACCAGCGAAGTTTTGGCGCGCTTATGCACGTACTCGTATGATGGGCGCTTGTCTCCCACGAACGGCTTTGCCATGACCCGGATTGTCTCCCACCTCGATCCACGCGATGCCGATTTCAAGGCCAGCGTCAAGCGCATGCGCACCTTGGTCGAAGATCTCGACAACGAACTGGACAAGGTGGCCGAAGGCGGCGGCGACAAGGCGCGCGAAAAGCACCTTGCACGCGGCAAGATGCTGCCGCGCGAACGCGTCGACGCCCTGCTCGACCCGGGTTCGCCCTTTCTCGAACTGTCCGCGCTGGCCGCGCACGGCATGTACGACGACAAGGCGCCCGGTGCCGGCATCATCACCGGCATCGGTCGCGTCGACGGCATCGAGGTGATGGTCGTGGCCAACGACGCCACGGTCAAAGGCGGCACGTATTTTCCGATGACGGTGAAAAAGCACCTGCGCGCGCAGGAAGTGGCGCTGGAAAACCACCTGCCGTGCATCTACCTCGTCGATTCCGGCGGCGCATTCCTGCCCTTGCAAGACGAAGTGTTTCCCGACAAGGAACACTTCGGCCGCATCTTCTACAACCAGGCGCGCATGAGCGCGCTGAACATTCCGCAGATCGCCGTGGTGATGGGCTCGTGCACGGCCGGCGGCGCGTACGTGCCGGCGATGAGCGACGAAACCATCATCGTCAGGGAGCAAGGCACGATCTTTCTCGGCGGCCCGCCGCTGGTGAAAGCCGCCACCGGCGAGGTGGTCGACGCCGAAACCCTGGGCGGCGCAGACGTGCATACGTCCATGTCCGGCGTGGCCGACTACTTTGCCGAAAATGACGCGCACGCCTTGTCGCTGGCACGCGACGCGGTGGCGCGCCTGAACCGCCACAAGGCGCTGCCGGTCACGACCACGACGCCGGCCGAACCCGCCTACCCGGCCGAAGAACTGTACGGCGTGGTGCCCGAGGACATGCGCCGCCCGTTCGACATCCACGAAGTGATCGCGCGCATCGTCGACGGCTCCGAGTTTCACGAATTCAAGGCTCGCTACGGCAAGACGCTGGTCACCGGCTTCGCGTCCATCCACGGCTACCCGGTCGGCATCGTCGCCAACAACGGCATCCTGTTTTCCGAATCCGCGCTCAAGGGCACACACTTCATCGAGCTGTGCAACCAGCGCGGCATTCCGCTGGTGTTTTTGCAGAACGTCAACGGCTTCATGGTCGGCAAAAAGTACGAGCAATCGGGCATCGCCAAGGACGGCGCCAAAATGGTCACCGCCGTGGCCTGCTCGCACGTGCCCAAATTCACCGTCGTCATCGGCGGCAGCTTCGGCGCCGGCAACTACGCCATGTGCGGCCGCGCCTACGGCGCACGCTTTTTGTGGATGTGGCCGAACGCGCGCATCGGCGTCATGGGCGGAGAACAGGCCGCCAGCGTGCTGGCCACGGTGCGCCGCGACGGCATCGAAAAGCGCGGCGGCAACTGGTCGGCCGACGAGGAAGAAACCTTCAAGCAGCCCCTGCGTGAACAATACGAACGCCAGGGCCACCCCTACTACGCCAGCGCACGGTTGTGGGACGACGGCGTGATCGACCCGGCCGACACCCGCCGCGTACTGGGCCTGGCCTTGTCGGCATCCATGAACGCGCCGATCGAGCCGGCGCCCTACGGCGTGTTCCGCATGTGATGGCCGCCTTGACACCTATCGACAGCGACGCCTGGAGCGATGCGGATCGGGCTGATCTGCGTCGTGCCAAGGCTCTGCTCGAGCATCCCGGTTTGGCCGTCCAATTGGCTAACTTCGCCGGTGCGCCGATCGAATACCTGTACGCCAAACAGCTGCCGGGCAAGGCGCGCAAGCTGGTCGACAAGGCCACGCACAAGGCCATCACGGCGGCCTGCCGCGTGGCACTGGCCACGATCAAGCACGACGCTCCGATGCAGGCGCCACACAACACGCTGCACAAGCTGGGCGTGGCCGCGACCGGCGCCGTCGGCGGCTTTTTCGGCCTGGCCAGCCTGCCGGTCGAATTGCCCGTCACCACCACCGTGATGCTGCGTTCAATCCTCGACATCGCACGCGCCGAAGGTGCCTCGCTGGACGACCCGGCCACGCGCATCGATTGCTTGCAAGTGCTGGCGCTGGGCGGGCCACGCAACGACGACGATGCTGCCGAAACCGGCTACTTCGCCGTGCGCGCGGCACTGGCGCAGCAAGTGTCAGCCGCCATCAGCCATGTGGCCAGCCATGGCGCCGCCGACCGCGGTGCGCCGGTCATCGTCAATCTGGTCGGCCGCATCGCCGCGTACTTTGCCATTCCAGTGTCGGAGAAAGCCCTGGCCGACGCCCTGCCCGTCATCGGCGCCGCCACCGGCAGCTCGCTCAACGTGTTGTTCATGCATCATTTCCAGCACATGGCCGAAGGCCATTTCATCGTGCGCCGGCTGGAAAAAAGCCACGGCGCCGAGGCCGTACGCAAAGCCTACGCCATAATCTGACCCCATCGCCCGCAGGCAGGCTCCCACAAAAAAAGCGATGCATGCCTGAAGTCCTCTGCGGGAACGCGCCTGCGCATGATGAGTCTTGCGATCGCCTCCACCATCGGCGATGTTGTTGATCCAACCACTCGGGGGCAGGCTTTGGACATCCACGGCAAAACCATCCTCATCACCGGCGCCACCAGCGGCATTGGCAAGGAAGCGGCCGTGATGCTGGCGCGCGAGGGCGCGCAAGTCGTCATCGTTGGACGCAATGCCGACAAGACGCACGCGGTGCTGGATGAAATCCGCCAGCGCGCCGGTTCACCCGATGTCAGCTCGATGTTGTGCGATTTCGCCTCGCAAGCATCCATCCACGCCCTGGCCGAAGCTGTGCTCACCGCCTGTCCGCGTCTGGACGTGCTGATCAACAACGCTGGCGGCGTGCACCCGCGACGCGAGCTGACGGAAGATGGCATCGAAGCCACATTCGCCATCAACCATCTCGGCTACTTCCTGCTGACCAACCTGCTGCTTGACCGCCTCAAGGCCAGCGCGCCGGCGCGCGTCGTCAACGTCGCTTCCGAAGCCCACCGCCGCGGCACGCTTGATCTGGACGACATCGGCTTTGCCCGCGGCGACTACCACACGCTGCGCGCCTATGCGCGTTCCAAGCTGGCCAACGTGTTGTTTACGCGCGCGCTGGCCCGGCGCCTTCAGGGCACACGCGTCAGCGTCAATTGCCTGCACCCGGGCGTGGTCGGCACGCATATCTGGGACCATGGTGCGCCGGCATGGGCGGAGACGTTTTTTCGCGGCGTGATGGCGCCGGTCAAGCGCTTGGCCATGCGCCGCCCTGAAGACGGTGCCCGCGTGGTGGTTCGCCTGGCCATCGGCGACGACGTGGCCGATCAAACCGGCCTGTATTTCAACCGCGAACGCGTGGCCGAACCCGCCGACCTGGCGCGCGACGACGCGCTGGCCGAAAAGCTGTGGCACGAAAGCACGCGCCTGACCCGTCTCGATCCGGACTGAAGCGCCCCACATCAAGCGCGATAACGCAGCGCCTCCACCAGCAAGGCGAACGCCTGCGATGGCTGGCGGCGGCTCGGGTAATACAGGTGGTAGCCGGAAAACGGCGGGCACCAGTCTTCCAGAACTCGCACCAGCCGGCCTTCGGCCAGATGCGGTCGCGCCGCCTCTTCCAGCACGTAGGCCAGGCCGAAGCCGGCCAGCGCGGCATCCAGCATCAACGCGACGCAGTTGAAGACAAGCCGGCCGTCGACACGCACTCGCAATGCGCGACGGCCTTTCTGGAACTCCCACGCGTACAGGCCGCCACGGGTCGGCAGACGCAGGTTGATGCACGCATGCCCGGTGAGATCCTGCGGTTTTTTCGGTAGCGGGCGATGGGCGAAATACGCCGGCGCGCCCACCACGGCCATGCGCAAGTCCGGCCCGATGCGCGCCGCGATCATGTCCTTGGCCACCATGCCGCCTTCGCGCACGCCGGCATCGAAACGCTCGGCCACGATGTCGGTGAGTCCGTCGTCAATCGCGATCTCGACCTGGACATCCGGACAGTCACACAGGAACGACGCCAGTTTCGGCCACAAAATCGTCTGTGCCACATGTTCCGTCGCGGTGATGCGGATGGTGCCGGCAGGCTTGTCCCGCAAGACGTTCAATGCCGCCAGCTCCGCTTCGATCCCCTCGACATGCGGACCGATGTGGCCGGCCAGCCGTTCGCCAGCCTCGGTCGGCGCGACGCTGCGCGTGCTGCGGTTGAGCAGCCGCACGCCCAAACGCGCTTCCAGCCCGCCGATGGCATGGCTCAGCGCCGACGCGGACACCCCGAGTTTTGCCGCCGCCCGCGTAAAGCTGCGCTCGCGGGCAACGGCAAGAAAGACCAGCAGGTCGTTGAGATTGGTGCGAGCCATTATTGAATATGATTCACAAGTACATGCGCAATTTACTACTTTATCCACAAACGATAACAGCACAGAATGACCATGATTTCAGCGGGCCGACCGCCTGTGGAGCAAACCATGAAAAAGCCTGTCGAAAATCCGGCGAGCATCACGCTGGGCAATGGCATCGCCATGCCCGCACTCGGCTTCGGCGTGTTCCAGACCCCGCCCGATGCTACGGCCAGAGCAGTCACGGAAGCCTTGCGTTGCGGATATCGTCTCATCGACACGGCGGCCGCATACGCCAATGAACGCGGCGTGGGCGACGCCATCCGCGACTCGGGCATTGCCCGTGACGAGTTGTTCATCGAAACCAAGATCTGGATCAGCGACTACGGCTACGACGCCGCTCTGCACGCCTTTGACAAGGCTGTCGGCAAACTCGGCGTGGAGTGGCTGGATCTGCTGATCCTGCACCAACCCATGCCAGCGGCCTTCGAGAAAACCCTCGATGCCTACCGGGCGCTGGAAAAGCTGCTGGCCAATGGCAGGGTACGTGCCATCGGCGTGAGCAACTTCATGCCCGAACATCTGCGTCGCCTGCTGGCCGAAACCTCTGTGGTGCCTGCCGTGAACCAGATCGAGTGCCACCCGTACTTTCAGCAACCGGCGCTGCAACGCTTGCACGCCAGACACGGTATCGTCACCCAGGCGTGGTCACCCATTGGCGGCATCACGTCCTACCGGGGCGATGGCAAGCGCAGCTTCGACGACCCGGTGTTGCTCGACATCGCGCACCAACACGGCAAGTCGGCCGCCCAGGTGATGTTGCGCTGGCACCTTCAGGCGGGCCGCGCCGCGATTCCAAAGTCGGTCAAGCCCGCGCGCATTGCCGAAAACTTCGATGTCTTCGATTTTGCGCTGACCAGTGAACAAATCGCGGCCATCGACGCCCTTGAAACCGGCGTGCGCGGCGGGCCGGAGCCCGCCAGCATCACGCTCGAAACCTTCGGCAGGGTGATCCCCGAAGCGTAACCCCATTCCTTTGCAGTCATGCCAAAAACAGGAGACAGCACATGCAACAACGCAAACTCGGCAATCTGGGCGTATCGGTCATGGGCCTGGGCTGCATGGGCCTGAGCCACGGCTATGGCCCGGCGGTGGACAAACAGGCAGGCATCGCGCTGATCCGCGCTGCCGTCGAACGCGGCGTGACACTGTTCGACACCGCCGAAGTGTACGGGCCGTTCACCAACGAGGAATTGGTGGGCGAGGCATTGGTGCCGTTTCGCGACGACGTGGTGATCGCCACCAAGTTCGGCTTCAGGATCGGTGACGCGGAACACGCCCTGGACAGCCGGCCCGAACACATCCGCGCGGTGGCCGAAGCCTCGTTGAAGCGCCTCAAGACCGATCGCATCGACCTGTTCTACCAGCATCGCGTCGATCCCGACGTGCCAATCGAGGATGTGGCCGGCACGGTGAAAGACCTGATCGCCGAAGGCAAGGTCAAACACTTCGGCCTGTCCGAAGCCGGTGCGCAGACGATTCGCCGCGCCCACGCCGTGCAACCGGTCACCGCGCTGCAAAGCGAATACTCGCTGTGGTGGCGCGAGCCCGAAGCGGACATCCTGCCGACGCTGGAAGAACTCGGCATCGGCTTCGTGCCGTTCAGCCCGCTCGGCCGCGGTTTTCTGACCGGCGCCATCAACGCGAACACCCACTTCGACGATACGGATTTTCGCCACACCAATCCGCGCTTCACGCAGGAAGCGCGCACGGCCAATCAGGCACTGGTCGATTTGCTGAACGCGACGGCCTCGCGCAAGAACGCCACGCCCGCACAAATCGCCCTGGCCTGGCTGCTGGCGCAAAAGCCGTGGATCGTACCGATTCCGGGCACCACCAAGCCACATCGCCTGGCGGAAAACCTCGGTGCGATCGAGGTCGAACTGACGCACGACGACTTGCGCGAAATCACAAGCGCCATCGCAAAAATCACCGTGCAAGGCGATCGCTACCCCGCCAACCTGCAAGCGCGCGTCAGCCGATGAACACGCATTTCACGGAGCACGAATCATGAATCACGAACCCACGGCTGCCCGTCGGGCATTCGGCGACGTCGCTCCCGCATTGGCCGAATACAGCGACAAGGTCTTGTTCGGCGATGTCTGGGAACGCCCCGGCCTGTCGCCACGCGAGCGCAGTCTCGTCACCGTGGCGAGCCTCATCTCGCTGTATCGCACCAACGAATTGCCGTTCCACTTGACCAAGGCGCTCGACAACGGCATCAGCCGCGACGAACTGGTCGAAGTCGTCACGCACCTCGCGTTCTACGCCGGCTGGCCATGCGCCAGCACGGCCGTCGCGATCGCCCGGCGCGTATTCGCCGAGGCCGACGCACACGCCCAGGAGAACCCCGATGATTGACAACGTGAAAAACAAGATCGTCGTGATCACCGGCGCTTCCAGCGGGCTGGGCGCCGAAACGGCGCGGCATCTGGTGCGCGCCGGCGCGAAGGTCGCCCTCGGCGCGCGCCGCATGGATCGTCTCGAAACGCTGGCCGAAGAGCTGGGCAAGGACAACGCCACCGCCTTTCGGGTCGACGTGGCCGACCGCGAACAGGTGCAGGCGTTTGTCGACCACGCCATCGCCACCTTCGGGCGCATCGACGTGATGCTCAACAACGCCGGCCTGATGCCGCTGGCCCCGCTGGAGCTGCTGCGCTTCGACGAGTGGAACCAGTGCATCGACGTCAACATCAAGGGCGTGCTGTGGGGCATTGCCGCCGCGCTGCCGCACTTCAAGGCGCAAAAAAGCGGCCAGTTCATCAACGTTTCGTCGGTGGCCGGCCACACCATCAACGCCGGCGGCGCAATCTACTCGGCCACCAAGTATTCGGTACGCGTGATTTCCGAAGCACTGCGCAAGGAGGTCAAGCCCTACGGCATTCGCACCACGGTGCTGTCGCCGGGCGCGGTGGACACCGAGCTGCCGGCCTCGGTCGGCGCACTGGCCGTCAACGCCGCCATCGCCGATTACTACCGGCGCAACGCCATTCCCGCCGACAGCTTCGCGCGCTGCGTGCTGTTCGCCATGAGCCAGCCCGACAACGTCGACATCAACGAAATCCTGTTCCGGCCGACGGTACAGGAACTTTGACGAAGAAGATCAAGGCGCGTTTGGACGTCTGAACGCGCCAGTCACCGGCGCTGCTCGGACGGTGTTTGCCACGTCACTTTCAGCGGGTGCGACCAGCGCTGACGATACGTCGCGACGCGCGCACGCCACACGGCAAAGTTCGGCACGTCGCCCTTGGCCCAACCGGCACCAGAGGCAAACCGGATGCGCCCGCCGTCGGCCACGTCGAACACCAGCCATGCCGCTTTCTGGCCGCGCACATGACGCGCGGTTTGCCCCGGCGCCAGTACCAGACCGGTGGCGATGCGGCCGGCGCCGGCCTTTTGCGGCATATCCCAGACGGCGACGCTGGCCGCCGCGTCACGCGTCCATTCCGCGCCGTGATGCACGGCCACGCCGGCCGCCACCGGCAAATGCGAGACGCCGGTGAAGTGCCACGTGACGCTTTGCCGATTGAAATGCGCGCCGGCGTCGAGCGTCACCACCTTGCGCTCACGCACCGTCGCCGGGCCGACCTGCCACGGCGCGTAATCGACCACGAAGCGCAAACGGATCGGCCCCATGGCCGTGATGCGCACGCGCGTCGCGTTGCGCGAATACACCGGCCGGCCGTGCCACCAGGCCGCCACGCCGCCATCGCCGGGCGTGTGGCCGACGGCGTAGCTGTCCAGCCCGTCGCCATGATCGACATGATACGAGCGCCCATGCGCATCGCCGGCGTACCACGCGTTGATGACGTGTCGCCCGGGCTTTTTCGACCACACGTCAATGCCGGAAAACACCTGCCCGACAGCTTCCAGCGGCGTGCCGTACAGGCGAAAGGCGACCAGCTCGTTTTCCCACGCAAAATCACCGTAGCGCTCGGGCACGTTGCGCGCGAACAGCGGATTGGCCTTGGCCACATACGCGTGAGCCGCAGGCTGGATGCGCAAGTGCACCGTGGCCTGCGCGGCCAGTTTCAGTTGCACCAGCAACTGGTCGGGCGTGCCGCCATGACTGGCATAAGGCTGGGTGGGCAGACGCGTCGCAGCATTGCCGGCGTACGCCGCCAGATGTTTGCCACGCCACGCTGGGCGCTGCTGCCAGATGCGTGCCAGCGGCAGGGCCAGCACGGCATGGTCACGCGCCTGCGGCAGCGGATTGGCCACCGTCAGCACCAGTGGCCTGGGCGCAGTCGCGCCGGCCCAGACCATGCCCGGCATGATTGCCAGCAACACCGGCAACAAACCCGATTTCCAGCGTGGAAGCATCCTGATCACGTCAACAAGGAAGGATTATGAAAGTTTCATTAGCCATTGAATTGCCGTCAAACTCTACCTAAGCTGAAAGACAACCACAACCGACAAGCGTTTCCCCATGTCCACCCGCCAGACGCGCCACCGGCCACACGCCTTCGCCCTGCTGAGCCTGCTTGCACTGCTGTTGCTGGCGCTGGCACCGCACGCGGCACATGCCGACGATCCGCTGGCGGGCGATGCGCCGGCCCATCCCGGCCCGCGCGCGCCGTTGTCCGGCGCGATGCAGCCCGAGGCCATCAAGCGCGCAGCCGCCAAGGTGGCGGCCTGGCAGTACGCGCGGGTCAAAAACCATGTCAGCCTCGACTGGACATTCGCGCCGCTGTATCTGGGCTTCATCGACGCCTCGAAACTGCTGCATGACCCGCGCTACGCCGCCTGCGTGCAGCATGTCGGCGAGGCCACGGATTGGGGCCTGGCCAAGCGCCTGACCATGGCCGACGATCAGGCCGTCGGCCAGGCCTGGCTGATGCTGTACCAGGCGCATCACGATCCGGCGATGCTCAAGGCCCTGCGCCAGAGATTCGATACGCGCCTGGCCCATCCATGGCACGGCAAGCGCCTGCTGTGGTGGTGGTCGGACGCGCTGTTCATGGAGCCGCCGGTGTGGGCCGGGCTGGCCAAGGCCACGCACGATCCGGCCTATCTCGACCACATGAACCAGCAATGGTGGCTGACGAGCAAGGCGTTGTACGACCCGCACGCGCACCTTTTCAGCCGCGATGCGCGTTATCTCGACAAGCACGAAGCCAACGGCAAGAAGATTTTCTGGAGCCGCGGCAACGGCTGGGTGATGGCCGGGCTGGCGCGCGTGCTGTCGTTGATGCCGGCCGACTACCCTGCCCGCCCGCGCTACGTCGAGCAATTGCGCCAAATGGCCGCCGCCGTTGCCGCCATCCAGGGCAAGGACGGCCTGTGGCGCACGGGCCTGCTGGATGCCGCGGCCTACCCGCAGCCGGAAGTTTCCGGTTCGGCGCTGATGCTGTTTGCCATCGCGTGGGGCGTCAACCACGGCGTGCTTGATCGCGCCACTTACCTGCCTGTTGTCGCACGCGGCTGGCGCGGGCTGGTCAGCCAGATCTACGCCAGCGGGCGGCTTGGCAACATCCAGCCCATCGGCGCCGCGCCGGGAAACTATCCGCCCGACGCCAGCTACGTGTATGGCGTGGGCGCGTTTTTGATGGCGGCGTGGCAAGTGGCTGCCATGGCACGCACGCACCCCGCCTCATCGACAGCCCGTTGATCAACCGGCCAGCACATGCCGTCGGTTGTGCCAGCGCAACATGATCGGCTCCACCATGACGGCGCCGACGATGAGCGTCATGCCCAGATAAAACAGCCAGTCCAATTGCCGCCCCTCGCCCAGCAGCGGCACGGCGATGATGACGGCGTAAACCGGCTCGAGATTGGTGGCCATCTGCTGGGCGAACGCCGTGATGGAACGCAGCGCGAGCAGCATCAACGCCATCGGCAATGACGTCAGCACCACGGCAAACACCAGCAACAACACCATATCGTGTCCGTGCGGCCACGCAAACGACGCCTCGCCCGCCGGCAACACGACCAGCAGCAAGGTCAGGAAAGCGGCACCCGACGCCAGCTCCAGGCAAGTGGCGCCCAGCGGCTGCGCACGGCTGACCAGCCATTTGTTCAAGCTGCTGAAACCGGCCAGACAGGCGGCCGACAACAAGCCCACGCCAAAACCCGCGTACATGCCGGCGGGAATGCCGCCGACCACCAGCGCCACGCCCGGAATGATCGCAATGGCCAGCACCAGATCCGAGTGCTTGAACGGGCGGCGTGTCAAAAGCGGGCCGCACAAGGCGATGAACAGCGGCGCCGTGCCCAGGCACACCGCGCCCACGGACGCATTGGTCAACTTGATCGACAGGTAAAACAGCCACCACGCGATGGCCAGCACCACGCCGACACCGCAACATTGCAGCACCAGACGCGTGTTCATGCGCGCGATGCCACGCCACGTCGCCGGCAACAACAGCAAGGCGGCGGTCGCCAACAACATGCGCCACCACACCAGATCCAGCGCATCCAGCGAAATCACGCGCCCCATGATCGGCGTGAAACCCCACAGCACCACGCAAATGTGGATCAGCACGTAGCCGCGTGCGGCCGACGGACCGGGGTTGACGGGAAGACTGGCGACGGAAACGGACATGAGGCAGGCTTTGCCGGCACGCACCAAGGTGCGCCCGATACGCGCTTGCGTGATGCCGGCATGCCGTCAGGCCACCGTCACCACGCATGCAAAAGACCAACAGACCATCGATTGATGGCCTGTTGACGGGATGGAACAAGGCTCGCCGCTCCGGTTTTGGCGCAAAACGGGCGACGGGGAAAGATTGCTCGCAGCGCGTGGGCAAAACAAGCCCCGGACGAAGGTTTTTTTCGCGTATTTGCGCCACGCCAGACACCGGCTGAAGCGGCCCCGGAAATCGCGGCACGCCCCATCCGGCATCGCCGCACCCGCATGGCGCGGCGTTTTTTGATGCGGACCGCCTACACCGTCTTCAAGTCGCCGTAATGCAGCACCGAGCGCACCACCTTGCCGTCATGCATCAACTGGAATGCCTCGTTGATGCTTTCAAACGGCAAATCCCTGGACACGAATTCATCCACCTTCAGCTTGCCTTGCAGGTAATCGTCCACATAGCCCGGCAATTGCGAGCGGCCTTTGACGCCGCCGAACGCCGCGCCGCGCCACACGCGCCCGGTGACCAGCTGGAACGGGCGGGTGCTGATTTCCTGCCCGGCGCCGGCAACGCCGATGATGGTGCTTTCGCCCCAGCCCTTGTGGCAGCACTCAAGCGCCGCGCGCATCACCTCGACATTGCCGATGCATTCGAATGAATAATCGACACCGCCCCTGGTCATGTCGACGATGACCTGCTGGATCGGCACATCATGATCCTTCGGGTTGACGAACTCCGTGGCGCCCATGGCCTGCGCCATCGTCCACTTGCCGGGATTGACGTCGACGCCGATGATGCGCGCGGCACCGGCCATCACCGCACCCTGCACCACCGCCAGGCCAATGGCGCCCAGGCCGAACACCGCCACCGTCGAACCGGGCCGCACCTTGGCCACGTTGAGCACTGCGCCGACGCCGGTGGTGATGCCGCAACCCAGCAGGCAGACCTTGTCCAGCGGCGCCGCGGGATTGATCCTGGCCAGCGAGATTTCCGGCAGCACCGTGTACTCGGAAAACGTGCTGGTGCCCATGTAGTGGCGCAGCATCCGCCCCTTGTATGAAAACCGCGATGTGCCGTCCGGCATCAGGCCCTTGCCCTGGGTCACGCGGATTTTCTGGCACAGGTTGGTCAGCCCGGACCGGCAATACTCGCATTCACCGCATTCGGGCGTGTACAGCGGAATGACGTGGTCGCCCGGCTTCACCGTCGTCACGCCCGGCCCCACTTCCTCGACGATGCCGCCGCCTTCATGGCCGAGAATCACCGGAAACAAACCTTCCGGATCAGCTCCCGACAGCGTGTACGCGTCGGTATGGCACACGCCGGTGGCGACGATGCGCACCAGCACCTCGCCCGCTTTAGGGCCTTCCAGGTCAACTTCTTCGATGCTCAGAGGCTGTCCCGCCTCCCAGGCAACGGCGGCGCGTGTTTTCATTGGGTGACTCCTCGTTCGATCATTGTGCGGACAGGACTGCCCGATGCCTACACTGTACCCGCCACCACCACGCAACCTCCACAGGCGACAACGCATGCAACCCATTGCCGAACAATGCTGCTTCGGCGGCACCCAGGGTCTTTACACGCACGCCTCGCCGGCATGCGGCGGCACGATGACGTTCGCCGTGTACGTCCCGCCGCACGCCGCCGGCGCCCGGTTGCCGGTGGTGGTGTATCTGGCCGGCCTGACCTGCACGCCCGAAACCTTCATGATCAAGGCCGGCGCGCAGCGCATCGCCGCCGAACTGGGCCTGATCCTGATCGCTCCCGACACCAGCCCGCGCGACACCGGCATCGCAGGCGCCACCGGCGACTGGGAATTCGGCGAAGGCGCCGGCTTTTATCTCGATGCCACGCAAGCGCCCTGGTCGGAACGCTTCCGCATGGAAACCTACGTCGTCGACGAACTGCCAGCACTCGTCGCCGACCATTTCCCCGTCGACCTGACCCGCTGCGGCATCATGGGCCACTCCATGGGCGGCCACGGCGCGCTGACCCTGGCCCTGCGCCATCCCGACCGCTATCGCTCGGTTTCGGCACTGGCGCCAATCGTGGCACCGAGCCAGGTGCCGTGGGGACACAAGGCACTGCCACGCTATCTGGGCGACGACCGTGACGCCTGGAATGCCCACGACGCCTGTGCGTTGATCCGCTCCGGCAAGCACTTCGATGGCACGATTCTCGTCGACCAGGGCGAAGCCGATCCGTTCCTGCGCGAGCAGTTGCAACCCGAGCGCCTTGCCGCGGCCTGCCAAGACGCCGGTCAGCCATTGAACCTGCGCATGCATCCCGGCTACGACCACAGCTACTGGTTCGTGCAGAGCTTCATCGAAGACCATCTCCGCCACCACGCGGCCGCGCCAAGGAAGCGCTGATTGAATCGGTAAACATGCCGCCTGCCGCCGCAACTGCGGGAGCGCGCCCGCGCGCGATGGCCAGATGCGGGCTTGAGGCAAGATCTCATCGCCCGCAAGCGGGCTCCCACACAAGCAAGCCGACACGGTCGTGAAACTCCAGACTCAAAGCTGGAACGCGTAACTGACCTTGAGAAAGTACGTGCGTCCCTGCTGCAGCAAACCATCGTCGTCGCTGCCCAGGTAGTTGTTGGCAAAGCCGGCAAACAACGACGTCCATGGATTGAGCTGGTAGCCGAAGCGCCATTGCGTGGCCAGCGTGCGCGAACGGCTTTGGGTGCCGGCCGGATACAGCGCCACATTGTTGCGCACGTCCTGCATCTGTCCGATGGCGCGCACGAACATGCGCGCGTTGAAGTACCACGCCACGCGCAAGTCATACAGTCTGGCCGTGTAAAGCCGTCCGGTATCGATGTCCATATGCTCGAAATTGCCGACAAAGGCCACCTTGAGATGCCGCCCCGGCGTCAGCGTGAACGAGGGGGACACCGACAACAGGCCGCCCTTGCGCACGCCGACATAGTCCACGCCGTCACCGCCGGTCATGTCGAGCTCGAAGCCCAGCCACGACAGCGGTTGCGCGTCGGAATCGATTTCCCACTGCCGGAGATGAAAGATCCTGCCGTGGAAATACTGTTGCTGGCGCCGCGCCCACAACACCACATGGCTTTGCCCCACGGCGTGCATGAAGGCATCGACGGCCAGCTCGCGGTTCAGCACCGCTCCGCCGTCCACGGCTTTCATCCAGTCGTAGTTGACGCCGAGACCAGCGTTGTTCCACCACGCATCATGCGCGTACCAGTCATATTCGAATTGCGGATGCACCTCGGTGTAGCCGACTTGCGGCAAGTAACCGAAGTCGGCGCGAAACCCCGCGTCCACGCGCGCCACACCCAGGCTGGCGTTGTAACTGGTGCGGGTGCGCTGCCAGTCCAGCGCCCAGGCATTGCCGTCCACGCGCCCCGGGACGATGCCGAAAGCCTGCGCCACGGCCAGCGGATAAGTGGTATCGGAGCGCGCGACCTGCGTCGTCAGCGTGTCGCTGGTGTCCATCTGCCAGGTGCCATCCAGCGCCTGCACGCGATTGCGGTATCCGCGCCCCTGCCGGCTGGTGGCCAGCATGCCGACCGACGAATGCCCGGCAAAATCGTGGCGATAGCGCAACAGCGTATCGCGGGTGGGAAAATCGAACGACTGGAGCGACGAGGTTTGCTCGCCGGGCAGCAGAATGTTGGTGATCGCATCGTTGGCCACCAGCACGCCGATGGCGTGGCTGCCGACCTGTCCGACCAGCTTCGAGGCCCAATGCGGATCGGCGATCTGGCGCGTGTCCACCAGTCGGGTGTCGGCGCCGAATGGATCGATCGTGAAGCCCGGCGTATTGAACACCCAGGTGCCCTGGCGAAAAAACGGCCGGTTTTCCGGGTAGTAAATGGCAAAACGCTGGTTCACGGTGGACTGCAACACGTCCGGCGCCACCTGCGAAAAATCCGGATGGATGGTGGCCGACCATTCCAGATCGGGCCGGATCGCCCAACGCGCGTCCAGCCCGCCGGACAATTCGGGATGTCCGCGCCGCAGCCCCGCTGCCGGCGCGGGACGCACGTCGGTGCGTTCCAGCGTCGCGGCCGGGATGATCTGCAAGCCCGCATCGTGGGCCTGAATCGGCGTGGCCGTGTGCACCACCTTGGCCTGGCACAGGAAGCAGTTGCTGTTGTAGTCCATCTTGATCTGCGTGATCTGATGGCGGACCCTGCGCGCCCAATTGCGGAAAAACAGCATCCGCCACGCCTGTGGCCGGTCGCTGTGCGGAAACGTGAGCGAGCGGAACGGAATCTGCATTGTCACCGTGTAGCCATGCCGGGTCCGCCGTGCATGGCAATACCAGATGGCGTCAAACGAGCTGTACTCGTTGCCGTTCAGGCGGAACATGTCCATTTCCGTGCCACCGGCGCTGCAGAAAAACTCGTAGCCCCATTGCGTGTCGTTGAAAGGGCTGAAAATGAGACCGACGTAATCGTCGTTGTTGTCGAATTCATCGCGCTGACGGTACTTGATGCGCAAATCGTCCGGCCGCGGATCATGCGCCACAAAGCGCAGCCACAACGCCTTTTTCGTGTAACCGACCAGCACCTCGGTCGCCACCGGCGCCGGCCGGTTGTGACCCGGATCGATCTCGTTGTCGACGGCAAAACGCGCCGCATGCCGCCAGGCGGCGGAGCCGGGCGCCCCGTCCGGTCCGGCCCAGGGCGCAAGGTCGGGAATCGTGGCCGGCGCCCGTGTCGTCACCGGCGCGCTTCCATGCGCCTCCCCGGTGCTGGCCGTGGCGGCCATGGCAAGCGCCACGGCAAACAACAGGAACGTGGAAATGCGCTGCATGGGTTTTCCGCAAGTCGCCAATGACGGTCGTGTGCATGAGATGCATCATCGGCGCCCAAGGTTTAATCCATGCATGCGGCACGGACATGCGTGGCCGGCGGCTGTCCCGCTGCAGCCATTGCCGACGGCGCCAAAATGGGGAAATCACTCATAGTCAACAACTATTGATTTTATGGAAACAATCAATTGGTTATTTGGGCGGCAAGGGACTAGGGTCAAGGCTCCAACACACCCATCGTGAGGAGGAATGACCATGGCAAAAGTATTGGGTCCACAAAGACTCGGCCCGTTGACCCCGTTGGTTGGCGAATGGGAAAGCAACGAGGGCGTCGACCTCTCCTATCACAACAAGGACGACGAGACCTCGGAAACCGGGAGCTTCGAAAAAGGCTTTTTCAAGCCCATTCCCGTACAGGAAAACGGCCAGCAGGCGCTGGACGGGTTGGCCTACAAACTGACCAATTGGCGCCACGGCGAAGAAGGCATGGATCCGTTCCACGACGAATCGGGCTACCTGTTGTGGGACAAAGTCCGCGGCCAGATCATGCAATGTGTCGTGTTCGGACGCGGCATCGCCATTCTTGCGGGCAGCGACGCCGGCCCGCACGACCGGGAGTTGCACTTCAAGGCCACACCGGGCGATCCCGCCTACGGCATCCTGCAGAACAAATACCTGCTGGAGCGCGCCGAGCTGAAAAGCTACGAGCATGTCTTCACCTTCAACGACGACGGTACGTTCACGCATGCTTCCGACATCGTTTTGAAGCTTGCCGCGCAAGGCGGCAAGGAAATGCATCATACCGATCGCAACACGCTGCACCTCGTCAAGCGCTACCACCCCAGTTCCGAAAACAGCTGAAGACAAGGGCACATTTCAACACGGCCTTGCATCGCTGCAAGGCCGTGTTGCATTGCATCCGCGACAGGTTAGATTCGAGGTACCCGAATCCCCGCGGCCCGATTACTTGTGCGGGTCGTGCCCGTCCGCGCGCACGCGCACGGTGAGGCTCTGTGCCACCGTGCCGACCGGGCCATGGATGTCGCTCAGCACCGAAAATGTTTCGCCCAACCCGGTTGGGCCGAAGCTGACGCGCGTGTCGAAACCCACCCAGCCGGCGACCGGCTGGCGCAGGAAGTGCACGGTGAGATCCATGTTGGCGAAAAACACGTCCTCGGGGCGCTCGCGCACGGCCAGGCCGTTGGCGGTATCGACCAGTTTCAGGAAACCGGCGACCGGCTGATCGGGCTCGTCGGCAATCAACTGGCAACGTGTGCGCAACCAGCTCTGGCTGCGTCCGGGCCGCGCGTCGGCCGCGCGATGCGCCTCCAGCGTGGCGATGAAGCCGCCATCCCACACGGTCGAAAACGCCAGCTTCGGCAACGTTTCGGGCGGCGGCAACGGCATCCATTCAATGCCTTGCACGGCCGAGGTGTCCGTGCTGGCCAGACGCCACACGCGCGCACGAATGCACACGCGGTCACCATGCCGCATGCACGCTTCGATCAGTTCGATCGAGCGCCCCGGGCGGACCATGTCCACATCGACGGTGAACGGGCCGGAGTGGATCACGCCCAGCACGTCAAACGACACGCGCGAGATCAGTTTGTCGCTGGGCAGGCGCCGTTCGATTTCGGCCAGCACCACGGCCGAGGCCGGCCCCAGATGCTGCTCGCCGGGTTGCCAGGCGCCTTGCGAATGCAGGGTTGAAATGAAGGTGTCTTCGCCCTGACGGACGTAATACGCGTCGGGGTACGCCTCGCCGGCGTGCCCGAGGTGGAGGTTGTTTGCGATAGGCATCCGCCGATTATAGGTGGCCACCGTGCCGCCGGGTGCCCAGCCACGCAGGTGGCACGGCACCACCCTCTGTCACGCGGCAGGACAGCGACCGCGCCCAGCCGGGGCATCCATGCCCGCCGCAACCGTCAGTTGTCGTCAGGCACTTGACATCCCGGGCGGGGCTTGATAAACCTCATCGCAAGTTTCGTATTGTTGTCATATGTTTCATTTACAGCAACAAAAGACGGATAGACCCGCTATTTGGCTTGCCATAACGGTCGAGTACTTGTTTTTCCGTACAGATTTTCACCGAAAAATAACCTGATCACGCCGGGGCACGGGCATCGCACGGCGACACTTCCGGCACGGGCGGCGCGGGGCCGCACCACGACAGCGAGGGCACGAAAACATGTACAAGCACGCGACAGGCACCGTTTCACCACGCCACTTGCGGGGGTTGGCCGTTGCCATATCCCTCGCCCTCGGCACGTCCGGCGTCGCCTACGCCCAGCAGGCCGTCACCGGCGGCATCTACGGGCACGCCGGCAAGCAGGAGACCGTGACCATCGACGCGCTCAACACCGGCGTCAAACGCGCGGTGCAACCCAAGGCCAACGGCCAGTTCAGCGCCACGGCGCTGAACCCGGGTCCTTACGAGGTCAACATCCTGCGTGACGGGAAAGTGGTCAAGACCGGTGTGGTGGTGGTCAGGCCCGGCATCATGTCGGCGGCCACCCAACTGGCCACGGTCAGCGGCAATCCGCAAGTGTTGCAGTCGGTGGTGGTCAACGCCTCGGAAAACGCGGCCAAATATTCCATCAATTCCATTGATACCAGCACCGCCCAGCTGGTGACGCATTACGACGCCAAACTGCTGCATGACTTGCCGGTGAGCAACGACACCGAATCCATTGCCCTGCTGCAATCCAACGTCAATCACGAGCAGCAGACCACCGGGTCGATCCAGGTCAATGGCGCCACGCCCGGCGCCAACCGTTACTTCCTGAATGGTTTCGACATCACCAACAACACCTCCAACATCGGCAGCTTCGGCGTGCCGTCCGAGGCCGTGCAGAGCACGTCTGTCGTGGCCACCGGTGCCGACGCCTCGTGGAGCAACGCTCTTGGCGGCGTGGTCATGACCAACGTCAAGCAAGGGTCGGACAAGTTCAAGGCCGGCTACGTGTTGAATTTCGTGCCGCCCACGTCCAAATTCTTCCGCCCGCTGAGCAAAGGCTCGACCAACTCGCAGGGCACGCCGTACATGTATTACCCGCACGCCGATCATGACGCGGTGCAGATCACGAACGACTATTGGGCCTCGGGCCCGCTGATCAAGCACAAGGTGTTTTTGTATGCGCTGGTGTCACAGGATCTGCCGCGCGCCAACGACTCATTCGGCTCCACCTCCAAAAGCCACTACACCAACGGCAACGACACGGGCCTGTTCAACCTGACCTGGGACATCACCAACAAGCAAACCCTCGACTTGATTGGCGAATACAACCACAGCAGCAGCTTCGACCAGACCTATCAGCTCAACACGCCGTTTGATCCATCCTCCGTCGGCGCCGACACCGGTTGGTCCACGGGCGATTCGATCACCCGTTACGGCATCGCCGATTATCACTGGCTGGTCAGTACCAATTTCCACGTGCATTTGATGGCCGGCATTGCCGCCATCCGCAGCACGTCCAACAATTCGGCACTCGAGTCGGCCAGCACCAGCGACAGCGGCAACCCCATCGTGTGCGCCACATCGGTCGACCCGGTCACGCAGGTCGGCACGCTGTTGTCGGCGCAAAACGTGTGCACCATTTCCAACCCGACCACGGCGCTGACGCGCGGTTACAAGGCCGACTTCACTTGGTGGGTCGGTTCCAACCGCATCCAGTTCGGTGGCCAGAAATACAACGAATCCAGCAACGAAGGCTTCCACACCGTCGCCGGCGGTGATTGGACCTACCAGGATCTGCCGGGGATCATCCTGTCCAACGGTTCGACGATTTCGAAAACCGACGGCAAATTTGTCACCCGGCAGTTGTTCAGCGAAATCCGCGTAGGCCACACCAGTCGCACGGCAGCCTACGTGCAGGATTCATGGCAGGCCACGGACAACTGGCTGCTGTACGGCGGCGTGCGCTGGACGCGCAGCAAATACAAGGTCCAGGGCGGCATCCCGGTCTTGACGCTGCACAATTATTCGCCACGCGTGGGCTTCTCGTGGGATGTCCACGGCGACAGCACCTTGAAGATTGGCGGCACCCTGGGCGAATACACCCTGCCGATGCCGATGAACTTCAGCGCCGTCATCGGGCAAGTCGATCCGCTCAGCTACAAGTACTACACCTACACCGGCATCAACCCCGACGGTTCGCCGCAAGGCATCAAGCAAATCGGTTCGACGCTCATTTCCGACGCCGCCGTGCCGACACCTGCCGCACAGAAGATTTCGCACAACCTGAAAGGCATGCGCGCCTACGCCTTCAGCCTGTATGCGCAACAAAAATTGTCCGACGCGTGGACGGGCATGGTCGCTTTCACCGGCGAAGACCTCAATCGCGTCATTGATCAAACCTGCTTGAACACGCCGCTGATGGACGTGGCGCACGCCGCGGGCTTCACCAACTACAACATCAGCAACACCGACAACAGTCTGTGCACCTACTTCAACCCCGGCAACGACATCACCGTCACGCGTGATTTTGCCGGCGACGGCAAGCTCGAAACCCTGACCGTGCCGAAGGCGATGATCAAGGCACCCAAGCCGACGCATCATTACTGGAGCATGACCCTGCAGGCCACGCACAAGCCGACCGATACGCAGCCGTTCTTCCTGGACCTGAGCTACACCTTCCAGCGTGAATACGGCAATTACGACGGCCTGCTGGATTTGTCACACTTCAACCCCGGCTATCCGGCCGACACTTACCAGTACACCTACCCGGTCATGAGCATCGGCGGCAATGGCAACTTGTCCGACGACATCCGCAACACGGCCGTGGCCTCGGGCATCTACTACTTCAACCACGGTTGGGCCAAAGGCCTGACGGTCGGCGCTTCGTGGCGATTCACCACCGGCGCGCCGTTCAGCTGCCTGGGCACCTACCCCGATTCGTCCAACCCGGCCGCCATTGCGCGTGGTCCACAGTCGCATTTCTGCGGCGGCGTACTCATGAAACAAGGCTCTTTGCGGATGCCGTCGCATTGGGAATTGGGCCTGTCGGCCGGTTATCACTGGCAGTTCGGCAAGAACAAGTTGTTCGTCAAGCTGGCGGCGCAAAACATCACCAACAACCAACGCGCGATCAGCCGTTACCCCTACCATGACGAGCAATTCCTGACGCCGACCACGTTGAAAATGAACCCGTACTACTTCACGGTTTCGAGCCGGCAGGAGCCACGCTTCTTCTCGCTGACGGTTCGCTACCAGTTCAACTGACCGGCATCCAGCACCGTCTGCACCGGCATGGCTTGGGTCATGCCGGTGCGCAGTGCCACACTGGGGCCGACCGCGCATGCGCCCAACCGACGATGCCATGACCCAGCCCGACTCCGCGGCAACCCGGCTGCAACAACTGAAAACCAGCGCCATGCACGCCTGGTCCCGCGGAGCGCTGGCGCAGGCACGGCAAGACCTGCTCGCCGTGCTGGCACTTGCACCGGCAGACGCGCAAGGCGCGAAAATGCTGGCCATCGTCGAACAGCGGCTGGGCGATCATGCGCAAGCGATCACGCATTTTCGCCAGGCACTGGCGACCGCGCCCGACGACGTGGACACCCATACCGGGTTGGCCATATCGCTGGCGCAACAGGGAGATGCCGGCGAGTCCATCGACCATTTCCGACAGGCCGCCCGCCTGCGGCCCGACATGGCGCCCGCGTGGGCGAATCTGGGCGAGGCGCTGGCGCGGCAAAACCGTTTCGACGAAGCCGCTGACGCGCTGCAACACGCCGTCACACTGGACGCCAACGCCCTGCCCGCGCGTCTGGCGCTGGCACGGGTACAGGCCATCAACGGCGACACGGACGGCGCCACCGGCAGCTTTCGCGCCGTTCTCGCCCGGCAGCCCGACAACGCCGAAGCCTGGTTCGGCCTGTCCTATCTGAACACGGCCGGCCTCGACGCGACCGACGCGCAACGCTTGCAACACATTCTGGCCCGCGGGACGCAGCCCCCTGCGCAAAGGGAAAAACTGCTGTTCGCGCAGGCCAAGGCGCTGGAAAACACGCACCAGTACGACGAAGCATTTGCGGCCTTCACTGCCGCCAACGCCTTGGGCAAGCAGCGCGTCCAGTGGCGACACGCCGCACAGCAGGCGCGCAATCGGGCCATCGAAAAAACCTTCGCCGCGTCCGCCTCGACGCCGGCACCGGCATCACCGGCCGGTGAAATCCTTTTCATCGCCAGCCTGCCGCGATCCGGCTCCACCCTGGTCGAAGCCATCCTTGCCGCGCACCCGGACGTGGAAAGCGGCAACGAGACACGGTTGCTGGCACGCGTCCTCGACGAGGAAAGCCATCGTCGCGGCCAGCCGTTTCCCGATTGGACCGGCGCGGCAACGGACGCGGACTGGTCACGTCTCGGCCAGCGCTACATGACGCTGGCCAGCACCTTGCGCACCGGCAAGGCGCGTTTCGTGGACAAGAGCCTGCTCAACTGGCAACTGGTGGGCGCGGCCCTGTCGATGCTGCCCGACGCCCGCGTGGTTTTCGTGCAACGCGACGCCGTGGAAACCTGCCTGGCCTGCTACCGGCAATGTCTGGGTCCGGAAAGCGGCTTTGCCTGCGACCTCGACTGGCTGGCCGACCAATATGCCGCTTGCGAACGTCTGACGCGGCTGTGGCGGCAACAATATCCGCAACGCACCTTGCACCTTGCGTACGAAACGCTCGTGCAACAGCCCGAGGCAAGCATCCGCGCGCTGCTCGCGTTTTGCCAGTTGCCGTTCGACCCGTGCTGCCTGACCTATTACACCGCCCGCCGCGCAGTCAAAAGCCTGCCCAGCACGCAGCAGGTGCGCCAGCCGCTGCGCCGTGATACCGCCAAGTCGCACCTGTACGCCGATCACCTCGCCGGCTTGCGCCGACGGCTGCAGACGCCCGAAGGCTGACGCAAACCCGTCGCCATGCGCCCGGCGCGTGCTCCAAATGTCGTGGAGCACGCGTGCCGCCGCGTCAGACGTGTCGCGTGCGCCCTGCTCCCGGCTGGAACAACGGCTTCATGCGCGGCCGGCCTGTCAGTCGGCCGGCCGCGCACGTGTCGCACGCGCCTACGGTGCCGGTGTCAGTTGCAGCGTCAGCACTTCGAACGGCTTGAGCTCGATGGTGGCCAACTTGTCGGCACTCAGCGTGGCCGGCACGTTGTTGCCACCGCTTTGCCACACGTCCTTGACCGTGAAGTCGCGCGCGGCATCGGGCGGCAGCTCCAGCTGTTTGGTCAGGTTGACCACGGCCAGCTGCGGCTTGTCGTCGGGGTTGCGGAACGTGATGAAGGCTTTCTTCGGCGTCCACGCGGCCCAGCCGTAAACCTGCAACCGGCCCGGATCGCCGCCGATCCAATGCGTGTCTTCCAGCACATTGGCGTTGGCGCGCGACCACTTGGCCGCGGTGGCCAGCAGATCCCAGTCATGCGTGCTCAGCAGCGACGGGGTGATGTACATCTCCTGCAGGTCGGTGCCGGTGGCGAAGTAGCTGTGCACCTCGTTGCCGAAATCATGGCCCGGGTCGGTGTTCAGCCCACGCGCCTTCTGCGCGTAGACGATGCCGTGCAGCATCAGCGAGTTGATCGGGAACAGCGGGCCCTTTTCGACAATGTTGCGGTAGGTCTGCTCGTCGCGATAGGTGATCCACTGCTCGCGCTTGGTGCCGACGCCGGCGAAGTTGGTGTCGTAGCCGTCACGCCAGATCGAGTCGGCCCAGCGCAGCCAGAACGGCGAGGCCCAGGTGCCGGTGGTGAGGTTGATGAAGGTGTCCGGCTTGTCGGCGCGGATGTCGTCGATGAGCTGGATGGCGGCGGCAAAGTCGCTGTCGAAGGCGCTGCCCGGATACACGCTGTTGACGTTGCCGGTGCCGTCGAACTTGAACTGGTTGATGCCGTCCTTGTTCAAAAGCTGCATCACCACGTGATGGAAGCGCTTCCAGTATTTGGGCGCGGACAGGGCCAGGCCGTTGTCGACGATGCCGTAGCCCAGCTTGCGGCCGTTCTTGACGCGCAGGTCATGCGGCTTGCCGTAGCCGCCCCACGGCGACAGCCAGATGCCCGGCGCGGCGCCGTACTTGGCCGCGGCCTTTTTCAGCGGCACGAAACCGTGCGGAAACGCCTTGGAGAAATGCCAGCTGCCGGAGTAGTCGTCCCAGCCGTCGTCGAACAGGAACGAATCCATCTTCACGCCGCGCTTTTCGACCAGCTGCCGGCCGAACGTGTTGATGCGATTGAGTGCCTCGGCCTCGGTATACGGCGTGAAATAGCCAATGTCGAACCACGAGTTGTAATGCAGAAACGGGCGATACGGATGCGCACGTTCGCGGTTGACGTAGGTGGCGAAATCGCGCCGCAACTGCGTCGGTCGCGCGGCGCCGATGACGGCCGAATAAGTGACCGACTGGCCGGCCTTGAGCGGCAAGGTGCGGTTGATCCACAGCTTCACCCCACCCGACCACGCGTCGGCGTGCGACATGGGGTGTTCGAAGCCGAACCAGTCGTTGTTGGATACCACCGGCGAGCCGTCGACCGAGCCGTCAACCATGACGTTCGGCGCCTTCAGGCCGAACAGGTTCACCTTGGTGATCGGCAGATTGCCCTTGGCCGCCGTGATGGTGACGATCTCGCGCAGGTAGTGCGAGCCTTCGCGCTGCACCAGGCGCCAGTCGACCTTGACGTCGCCGTCGGCGCTGCCAAAGCTGGCTTCGACCGCCTTGCCCGGCAACCGCGCGGCCAGGCGCGCGGCGGACGGCTGCGCCTTGAGCGCGACGGCGTGCGGCGTGGACAGCAGCAGCATGTCGGCCGGGCCGAACGCGGTGCCGTCCTTGAGCGTGATCTTGAACGGCGTGGTCACGTCGATCCTGGCGTCGTTGATCTTGTCGGTCACGACCAGGTTGGACAGTTTCTTGTCGACCACCGTCCAGCTGGCGGCCACGCTGGCATTGCCGAACGTACCGGTCGGCGCGGGCGTGGTGGCGGCAAACGCGGTGCCGGCGACGAGACAGGTGGCGCAAAGGGCGGAGGCCGCGAGCCAGGCCTTGGTGGCGTGGCGTGAAGCAGGTGTCGCGGCACGAAGCGTCAGGGACAACATGGATCAACTCCCGATCGGGCTGGAGAGGATGCCGCGCCGCCCCTCCCGGACGACGCGGACGGAAACTCGCTGCCGGGCGGCCCTGCCCGGCTTTGGCGCGTCAATGGAACTGGTAACGCAAAATCAGCATCGTGGTGCGCGGCGTCTGCCACGTCGCCGCGCCGTAGGCCGGGTTCAAGATCGTCGAGCCGTCGGCGCGGAAACCCTGGTCCCAGGTCTGGTTGGCGTCGATCTGGCCGTGGCGGTTGGTGACGTTCTGCATCTGCAGGTCGACCGACAGCAGGTTGTTCTCGTCGATCTTCCAGTCGTAGCCGACGCCCAGGTTGAGGTTCCAGAAGAACGGCAGGCGCCCGGCATTGCCCAGCGGGGCCGGCTCGCGGTTGCAGTAGTGGCTGGACGAGCCGTACAGGTGCGCCGGGTTGTTGACGTCCGGATACGTGCCCATGCAGCTCAGCGGTGTGCCGGTGGCCATGTCGAGAATGCCGCTCACGCGCAGGCCGTTGCTGAAGTAGTACACGCCGTTGATCTTCAGGCTGCCGCGCACATCGCTGGACAGGTCGCCGGTGCCGTGTTCCATCAGGCCGGGAAAATCCCAGTAGGTCTGTTCGGACGGCCCGGACTGCGTGCGCTGGGTCAGGTTGATCATGCCGTCGTAGTTGCCGTACAGGTGCGCCCAGGTGTAGCCGACGTCAAGAAAATAAGGCGCGTCGGGCGTGCGCTGGTGCACCAGCTCGACGGTCGCGTGGTAGTAGTGGCGGATCGGCGGCGGACCGACCAGCGCGCCCGGTATGGTCAGTGATTCGAGCTTGCCGTCGCCGTTGTAGTCGCGGATGAAGGTCTGTGCGATGCCGGGGTTCACTTCCGGGCAGCCGGTGGTGTCGACGTAGTTCGGGTAGCCGTGGCTTTGCGCCCAGTCGGTGATGATGTCGGTCGTGCAGGCATCGTCGATGGTGCGCTTGAGGACCGAGTAGCCCAGCGACACCTTGCCCGACCACGCGTTGCCCAGCATCTTCTGCGCGTACACCTGGAACTCGTACTGGTACGGCGGCTTCAGGTTGCCGGTGGTGATGTTGTAGGTCTGCGGCGCCAGGCCGTTGACCAGCGTCACCTGGTTGCCGATCTGCCTGGTGCCGGTCGGTGCCTTGGTAGCCGGATCCATGCCGGTGTAGGTGTAGTAGCGTTGCCACGTCGTGGTGGCGCTGGCCGCACCGGTGTTGACCGAGCCGGGCAACGGAATGGTGTACTTGCCGGCATTGGCGCCGATCTTGAACGTGCCGTCGCCGTCGACGTCCCACGCCACGCCCAGGCGCGGCGACAGGATCGGCTGGCGGTAGAAGTTCTGGCCGGCGCCGTTCTTGTTGATGAAGTAGTCGTCACGCACGCCCAGGTAGGCGATCCAGCGGTCGGCCACCTGCCACTTGTCGGAAATGTAGGCCGACTTGTCGACCGAATAGAACGCGCCGCCGACCTTCTTGTAGAACTGTTCGACGTAGGCACCGCTGCCCGGAACGATGTTGCCGTTGGCCAGCTGGAAGCCCGGACGGTCGTAGTACGTCCAGTCGCCGCCGCTGGTGGTCGCGGTCACGCGGTTGACGAAGCGCTTGTAGTGCTCGGCGCCGATGGTGATGGTGTGGTCGCCCAGCACCCAGTCGAAATCGGCCTTGAAGCCGCGCCGCCAATACTGGAACGGTGACACCTCGTTGGGCGTGGTGGTGATGCCGATGTTGGTCGACAAGCCGTTGGCGTCGACCGACGTGACGTACGGCAGACCCGAACCGGTGGAGTTGGTGGTGGCCAGCGTGGTGCTGCTCAAATAGCCGCCCATCACGCGCAACGACATGTTTTCGTTGATGTACCAGTGGTAGTTGGCAATCAGGAACTGCGTCTTGACCTGGTTGTCCGACCAGCCGAAATAGTCGCCCTTGCTGGTCGGGTCGTAGGCGTTGTCGAGCGTGTACTGGTTGTTGAAGCTGTGGTTCCAGTCGCGGTAGCCGACGACGTTGAACGACTGGTTGTTGGTGATGTTCCAAGTGAGATTGAGCAGCGCGTTCTTGTCGCGGCCGGAGGCGTCAAACTGCCGGTTGTTGGTGAAACTGGTGCTTTGCGAGGCCGGCTCGTTGCCCAGCATGCCGAAGAAGAACAGCTTGTCCTTCACGATCGCGCCGGATGCCCACAAATATTGCGTGAACGACGGGCCGTGCGTGTTGTGTTCGGTGAAGTGGTAATAGTTGCCGAGGCTGTCGTACGAATTGGGCTGGCGTTCTTCAAGGTGCGACGTGCCCGGCGTGAAATACATCGAATAGCCGGCCTTGAACTGGTTGGTGCCCTGGCGCACGGTCGACGAAATGATGCCGCCGGTCGAGCTGGTCCAGCTCACGCCGGCGTTGGACGGCAACGTCTGCACCGAGCTCAGCGCCTCGGACGGCAGCTTGGTCGCGCCGATGCCGGTGTAGCTGTAGGTGGTGTCGAACTCGTTGTAGTAGTAGCGGTTTTCGGCCGAGCTGGCGCCGCCGAACTGCGGCAGGCCGGTGGTCTGGTTGTCGTAATGCACGGCCGAGGACAACTCGGCGATCGCGCCCACGCTGCGTCCGGTCGGCAACTGGTCGACCAGCGCCATCGAATACGTGCTGGCCAGTTCCGGCGTGCTGACGTCGATCGGGTTGATGTTCTGGTCGACCGCGATGGCGCTGACCGTCACGCCCGACAGCTTCTGCGCGTTGGCGGCGGCCGGCGTGACCGAAGTGGCGTACACCTGCGCCTGCACGTTGGCGACCACGGTGACGTGATGCACGCCAAGCACCTGCCCGTCACGCTTGACGGTAACCACGTATTTGCCCGGATTCAGGCCGGTGAGGCTGTAATTGCCGGACGCGTCGGACTGGATGGTCTTGATGAAGCCCGTGGCCGGGCTGTTGATGACGACGGTGGCCGCGGTGTCACCCTTGGCCTGGCCAAACAGGCCGCCGGTAATGGACTGCGCCCACACCGGCACCGAACCCAATGCCATCAGCAGCGCACCTGCCAAGGCAACCTGACGGAAGCCGCGCGAACGGTCCTTCCCCGAATATTTGCTCATGATGTTTCTCGTAATGATGCGGATGCCCTGTCGCCTCTCCTCCCGGCAACAAGACATTTCTTGATCAATCAGGCCGCCTCGTGCGGCCAGGCAACACAAACCACAAGTCAGCCTCCGAGCCGTTGCAGCTCCACGTTTTCGAGGAGTGCGGCGACCACATCCATGTCGACGTATCCCGTTTCTTCGCCCTGTGCGTTGGCCGCGCCGCAAGCGCTGGCCAGGCGCAACGCGTCGTCCAGAGTCCACCCGCGCGCACAGGCCACGGCCAGGCCGGCCATGAAGCAATCGCCCGAGCCGACCACGTTGCGCACGTTTTTCACTTCAACGTGCGCATGCCACGCATGCGTGCCGTCAAAACCGACCGCGCCTTGCGCACCCAGCGTGACGACCGCCCAGCCGATGCCCCGCCCGTGCAGCCAGGCGGCGCATTCGACCGCGTCGTCGATGTTGTTGACCGTGCGGCCCCAAAGCGCGGCGGCCTCATCGACATTGGGCTTGACCAGCCACGGCTGCGCCGCGAGGCAGGCACGCAGGGTTTCGCCACTGGCATCAAGCAGACTTTTGACGCCGCAGGCGGACGCCGTGCGCACCAGATCGGCATAGGTATTCACGTCGCAGCCGTGCGGCAGGCTGCCGGAAAGCACCAGGGCGTTCGACGTGGGAATCAGGGACTCGACCTCGCCGATCAGCGCATCGCACTGTGCCCGGCTCAATGCCTCGCCCGATTCCAGTATTTCGGTCATGCGGCCGTCGGCTTCGCGAATGGCCAGGCACTGGCGCAGGCCACCGGCCTGATGCACGCCATGCCAGTTCACGCCGCGCGCATTCAAATGCGCCTGCAGCAAACCCTCGTTGGCCGCGTCGGTCAGGCCGACCAGGGCCGCTTCCTCGCCCAGCACCGCGGCCACTTGCGCCACGTGCAGGCCCTTGCCACCCGGCTCGACAGCCACCGCGCGGGCGCGTTGCACCTCGCCGGGCTGCAATACATCCACGTCGACACGGCGGTCGATGGCGGTATTGAACCCGGCGACGGCAATCATGCCGTCGCCCCCAGCCAGGCTGCCACTTCGGTTGCATCAGGCTGGCTGCCGGTACCGCCCAAGGCGCGCATCGACAGGCTGCCGCACGCGTTGCCCCAGGCCAAGCATTGCGAGGGCGGCAAACCGGCCAGCCAGGCATGCAGGAACCCGGCGTCGAACGAATCACCGGCACCGGTGCTGTCATGCACGCCGCCCGCGGCACGCGTGGAGGCACTGACCACCTCGCCACCGGCCGGCCAATAGCGCGCGCCGTCGGCACCGCACTTGATGACAAGGTGCGTCGTGCCATTGGCAAACGCCTTGAACGCATCCGTCACGTCATCGACGTGAGCGATGGCGCAAGCCTCGCGCGCATTCGGCAAAAACACGTCGACATGTTGCAGCAAAGCCGGCCATGCGATGCCATCGTCCCAACGCGCGGAAGGATCAAAGCCCGGGTCGAGCGATGTCGTCAAACCTGCCGCCTTGGCGCGTGCAAACAAGTCGGCCAACTGCGGTCGCAATGCGTTCTGCAGATAAATCGATGACACGTGCAGATGCCGCGATCGCGCCAGCAACGCGTCATCCACGGCATCCCCCGTCAACGCGCCGATGGCGCCCGGCAACGTGACCAGCGCGCGGTCGACGCGCGTGGACAGCGATACCGTGACGCCGGTCGTCAAAGCCGCATTTCGGCACACGGCCGACGTGTCAATGCCCGCCGCGCGCAAGGCATCAATGCAAAAATCACCACGCTCATCGCGGCCGGCACAACCGACGAACGCCACATCCTCGCCCAGGCGGGCCATGCCCATCGCGCAAATCATCGCCGAGCTGCCCGGCACTTGATGGAAATCGCGTGCCAACACCTCGGTGTTCGGTGCCGGCATCGCCGTCAAGTCACCGAACACCCAGTCGACGTTGATCTCGCCGGCCACCAGGATGGGCTTGGACGCTGTCACACGGTTTCTCCATGCAGGTCGAACGCGCCGACCACGCGCGTGAGCACGCCTTGCGACGGCGCATCCGGCTGCTGGCCCAGCGCCAGGCAGCGGAACAGCGCCAGCAACTGGCCGACCACCACGCAAACGATCGCCTGCTGCGCGGCCGGCAAGGCATTGAAGCCCGGCAGGTCGATCGCCAAGCCTTCGCTGCCGACCAGTTCGGCATCGATGCCCTCGCCGACCACGATGCGCTGCAAGCCCAGATTCTTGCGCGTCAGCTCGCGCAGCAAATCGTTTTCATAGGCACGCACAGCCGCATCGCCGGACAAAAACGACACCAGCAGCGACGGCCGGTTCAGCCATGCCATTGGCCCATGCCGCAGGCCCAGGCTGGTTTCGGCCATGACACGCACGTGGCCGGCCGACATTTCCATCATCTTCAACGAGGTTTCGCGCGCCGCCCCCCACAGGGCGCCGCTGCCGAGGTACACCAGCGCGTCAAAATCACGCGCGCCCCACTGCGCCAGGTCTTCGCCGCAACGCTCGATGAGATCGTCGGCAACATCGGCCGCCGGCGCCATGCCGGTCGCGCCGGCCAAAGCACTGCCAGCCAGCGTCAGATTGGTGAAGCTGCTGGTCATGACCAGGCTGCGATCGTTGGTCACCGGATCAAGCAGGATCACGCGCACGCGCGGTTCATTGACATAGCGCGTGGCCAACTGGCCTTGCGCGTTGCAGGTGATGGCCAGATGCCGATAGCCCGGCGCCTTGGCCAGCACCATGTCGACCACGCCCATGCTTTCGGGGCTGTCGCCGGAACGCGCGATGGAAATCATCAAGCCGTCGCCGGCCGGCAACACGGCTTCGCGCTGCGTCAGCAAGGTACCAGCGGCAATGGCGCGCGTCGGCACGCCGGCCGCTTTTTGCAGCACCGGCGCCAGACATTCGCCGACGTACACCGAGCTGCCGGAACCGGTCAGAATGATGTGCGAGGGCTTGGGATCAAGCGATGCCGCCAGGGCGGCGACCACTTCGGGCGAGGTCAAATGCGCTGCCGTGGCCCGCCAGGTGGCGGGTTGCTGCAAAATTTCGCGCAACGTGTCCACGCAGCCGATTTGCCGTTGCTCTTCGGCGGAAACCGCGCGCAGCACGCGCAGGGACTGGAACGGCACAAGGGGTTTGACAGGACGGCTCATCTGATTAAATATGATCGCGTTTGTAAGCTTTCGAAAGTTTCCACAAGAGTATTCGAAATGAGCACCGCCATGCAAGCCTCCACGTTTCCCGCGCCCACTCTGGGCAATCTCGACCATCTGTCCGTGGGCAAGCGCACGCGCCTTGCCCACATGTTGTACGACCACGGCCCCGGCAATGGCACCTTGATGGTGCTGCCGCTGGACCAGGGTCTCGAGCATGGACCGACGGACTTCTTCCCGCATCCGCCGGCACGCGATCCGGCCTACCAGTTCGAGCTGGCCGAAGCCGGCAACTTTTCCGCCATCGCGCTCGGCATCGGTCTGGCCGAGAAGTACATGACACGCCACGCCGGCAAGATCCCGTTGATCCTCAAGCTCAACGGCAAGACCAACATCCCGGACGACGCCGACGCCACCTCGCCACTGTTCGCCTCGGTCGAGGACGCCGTGCGCCTGGGTGCGGACTGCGCCGGCTACACCTTGTATGTCGGCTCGCCCAGGCAGGACCAGGAAATCCGCCAGCTGCGCCAGGTGCGTGCCGACTGCGAACGCTTCGGCATGCCGCTGATGGTGTGGTCCTACCCGCGCGGCGCGGCGATCGACGCCAAGGGCGGCAAGAACACGCTGTACGCGCAGGACTACGCTGCCCGCGTGGCGCTGGAAATGGGCGCCGACCTCGTCAAATTGCACGAGCCGACCGCCGACCGCGCCAATGTTCCGGAACCGTATGCCTCGCTTGATGAAGACACGCCCACGCGCACGCGTCGCGTGGTGTGCTCGGCCGGGCGTACCATGGTGCTGTTTTCGGGCGGCGTGAAAAACGACGACGACGATGCCGTGGTGGCGCAAGTCACGCGTTACATGCAATCGGGCGCCACCGGCGTGATGTTCGGCCGCAACATGTGGCTGCGTCCGTTCGACGACGCCGTCGCGCTGACCCGTCGCGTGCATGAAATCATGCGCCAGCATTCGCGCTGAGCCAGCACGACCTTGCCGACACGGATGTCGGCAGTCCGTCGCGCCCGGCACGCGTTTGGCGCGACACCCGCATTGCCATCCAGACCACCATGACCGACCACGACCACACCCATCACTGCTTCTGCTGCGCGCCCCCGGTCAAGGACGGCACAGTGCAATTGCCCGACCGCGGCAAGAACCCGCTGTCCACGGCACCGGATGCGGCCAAGCAGGCGTTGCGACTGGCACAGTTCAAACCGCGCAGCATGCTGCACGTGCCGGAAACGCACGTGCCCGAGCCGCGTTTTCCGGTCATCGACATGCACGCCCACCTCACCTGGACACGCGAGGTGCGCAGCGGCGTGTCGGTCGGCGAAGACATCGTGGTGTTCGCTCCGCCGGAAGACCTGCTGCCGGTGATGGACCGCAAGCACATCAAGACACTCGTCAATCTCACCGGCGGCACCGGCAAGGGGCTGGAGCAAGCCATCGCGACATTCGACAAGGCCGCGCCGGGACGCTTCATCACCCTGACCGAACCTTCGTTCGGCCTGTTCGAGGAGCCGAACTTCGCCCAGTTGCAGGGCGAGGCGATCGAGCATGCCGCACGCGTCGGCGCTCGCGGCTTGAAGCTTTTGAAAACGCTGGGCCTGTATCTGAAGGAACACATCGACGCGGGCCCGCTCATCGCCATCGACGACAAGCGTTTCGACACGCTGTGGGAAGCCTGTGCCGCGCACGGCCTGCCGGTCTTCATGCACGTGTCCGATCCGGAGGCGTTCTTTTTGCCCACGGACGAAACCAACGAACGCTACGAGGAACTGTCGCAACACCCGGACTGGTCGTTCTACGGGCCGGAATTTCCCGCCCACCTGGAACTGGTCGCCGCACGCGACCGCGTCATCGCGCGCCATCCCGACACCACGTTCATCCTGCTGCACGTGGGCAACAACGCGGAAAACCTGGCCGCGGTGTCGGCCACGCTGGACAAATATCCGAACACGCTCGTCGACATCAGCGCGCGCATCGCCGAACTGGGCCGCCAGCCGCGCATCGCGCAACGCTTTTTCGACAAATACCAGGACCGCATCCTGTTCGGCACCGACGCCGTGCCGTCGCCATGGGGCGATGACGTGCCGCAGCAGTTATTTTGCGATGCGCTGTACGAAATCTATTATCGATTCCTCGAAACCGAAGACGAATATTTCGACTACGCCCCCGCTTTCACGCCGCCACAAGGCCGCTGGTCGATTTACGGACTGAAACTTTCCGATACCATTCTGCGCAAGGTGTATCACGACAACACCGCACGCCTGCTGGGGATCGATTGATGAGCAAACCACGCCTACTGGTTGAAGAACGCCGCCGCCAGATCGTCGACCTGGTCGAGGCCGACGGCCGCGCCACGGTCGAAGAACTGTCCAAACACTTCGACATCTCGGCCGTCACCATCCGCAGCGACCTGGAGGCCCTGGCCCGCGTGGGCGCCATCACGCGCTCGCACGGCGGCGCCCTGCCCGCGTCCGTGTCGCGCATCGACACGCCGCTGACGGTCAAGGAAACCCGGCGCCTGACCGAAAAACGCCGCATCGCCGCGGCCGCGGCCAAGCTCATCGGCGACGATGAAACGATCATTCTCGATTCGGGTTCCACCACGGTCGAGATCGCCCGCTGCATCCGCCAGCGTCAGTGGCGCTCGCTGACCATCATCACCAATGCGCTCAACATCGCGATGGAATTGAACGGTCTGGCCAACGTGCGCATCATGATGCTGGGCGGCCTGCTGCGCCCCACGTCCTACTCATTGACCGGCCCCGACGCCGAGCAGGCACTGGCCAAACTGTCGGCCGACCGCCTGTTCCTGGGCGTGGACGGCCTTGATCCGCGCGTGGGCGTGACCACCCCCGACCCGCAGGAAGCCACACTCAACGCGCAAATGGTGCACGCCGCGCGCGAAACCATCGCCGTGCTCGATTCGAGCAAGCTGGGCCAGCGCAGCCTGTCGGTCATCGCCCCCGTCGACGCCCTGCACATCGTCATCACCGACACCAATGCACCGGCCGACATCATCGACGCGCTGCGTGAAAGCGGCTTGCAGGTGATGGTCGTCTGACCGCTCCACTCAAACCGGATTGCGGGAGCGCGCCCGCGCGATGGCTCTGGCGCAAACCCTGCGGACCTTGCGGCCCGTTCGCCGCCAGGCCGGCTCCCACAAATGCAATGCGCTTTTGCGCCACCCATCTCACCACCTCCTTATAACTGGCTATCATGGACGCGAGTTAGCGCCATCGACCCAGCTCCCCAAGGAGGTATCCGTGTACGAGACCATCCGCACCGAGCGCCGTGGCAACATCGGCGTCGTCATCCTCAACCGTCCCGAGGTCCACAACGCGTTCAACGCCGTGCTGGTGGCCGAATTGAACGCGGTGTTCGACGCCGCGGCCAAGGACGATTCGCTGCATGCCGTGGTTTTGACCGGCTCCGGCCCCAGCTTTTGTGCCGGCGCCGACACCCACTGGATGCGCGGCATGGCCAAGGCCAGCCAGCTCGACAACCGTGAGGATTCGCTGCAACTGGCGCGATTGATGCGCCAGTTGAACTACCTCGACAAGCCCACCATCGCGCGCGTCAACGGCGCGGCCTACGGCGGCGGTGTCGGCCTGATCGCCTGTTGCGACGTGGCCATCGGCGTGGACAGCGCCAAGTTCGCCCTGTCCGAGGTGAAGCTTGGCATCGTGCCGGCGGTCATTTCGCGCTACGTGGTCGATGCCATCGGCCTGCGCCAGGCGCGCCGGCTGTTCGTCACCGGCGAAGTGTTCGACGCGCAGGATGCCGTCAATTTCGGCCTGCTGCATGAAGCCGTGCCGGCCGATGCGCTGGATGATCGCGTGCGCGAAATCGTGCATCGGCTGTCCAAGGCCGGCCCGCGCGCACGGCGCCTGGCCAAGCGCCTGGCCTTGCGCGTGGCCGATCGCGACGAGCGCGAACAGACCAAACTCGACACCGAAAATGCCGAACTGATCGCGCGCATCCGCGTGTCCGAAGAAGGCCAGGAAGGTCTGGGCGCGTTCCTCGACAAGCGCAAGCCGGCGTGGATCGACGATCAGAAAGAAACCGAGAAGGAAGCCTGAGCAGTGTTCGAGCGCGTCCTGATTGCCAACCGCGGCGAGATTGCCTGCCGCGTCATCCGTACCTGCCGTCGTCTCGGCATCCGTTCCATCGCCGTGTATTCCGAAGCCGACAAGGACGCGCAGCACGTGCGCCTGGCTGACGAAGCCTGGCCGATCGGCGGTTCCGCGCCGGCCGATTCGTACCTGCGTGCGGACACCATTCTCGAAGTGGCCCGCCGCAGCGGCGCGCAGGCCGTGCATCCCGGTTACGGCTTCCTGTCGGAAAACACCGATTTCGCCCGCGCGTGCGTCGAAGCCGGCATCGTGTTCATCGGCCCCGCCCCGGAGTCCATCGAATCGATGGGCTCCAAGGCCGCCGCCAAGTCGCTGATGGAAGCCCATCACGTGCCGGTGGTGCCCGGCTACCACGGCGACAACCAGGATCCGGCGTTTCTGGCCGACGAGGCGCGCAAGACCGGCTTTCCGCTTATGATCAAGGCCGTTTCGGGCGGCGGCGGCAAGGGCATGCGCATCGTGCGCGAGGAAAAGGATTTTGCCGATGCACTGGCGGCCGCCGAGCGCGAGGCCAAGGGCGCGTTCGGCGACACGCGTGTGCTGCTGGAGCGCTACGTCGAGCATCCTCGCCACATCGAGTTCCAGATTTTTGGCGACACGCACGGCAACGTCATCCACTTGAACGAGCGCGAGTGTTCCGCACAGCGCCGCTTCCAGAAAGTGCTGGAAGAAACGCCCTCGCCGTTCCTCGACGCGGCGCGGCGCCAGGCCATGGGCAAGGCCGCCGTGGCCGCCGCCAGGGCCGTCGATTACGTCGGCGCCGGCACCATCGAATTCATCGTCGGCGCGGACGGCGATTTCTACTTCATGGAAATGAACACCCGCCTGCAGGTCGAGCACGCCATCACCGAGATGACGCTGGGCCTGGATCTGGTCGAATGGCAGCTGCGCGTGGCCTGCGGCGAACCGCTGCCGCTCGCGCAGGCCGACATCCACGCGCACGGCCACGCCATCGAGGCACGCCTGTATGCGGAAGATCCCGAGCAGCATTTCCTGCCCGGCTCCGGCAAGCTCGTCACGCTGCAATTGCCGCCGCCGTCGGCCGACGTGCGCATCGACAGCGGCGTGGTCGAAGGCGACACGGTGAGCATTTTCTACGATCCGATGATCGCCAAGCTCATCGTGCATGGCGGCAATCGCGTCGAGTCGCTGGAGCGCATGCGCCAGGCGCTGGCGCAATGCGTCATCGCCGGCCCCAAGTCGAACGTCGCGTTTCTGGAACGCCTCGTGCGCCACCCCGTCGTGGTCGACGCCGATATCGACACCGGCTATCTCGACCGCCATCTGGACGAGTTTCTGCTCGGCAACACGCAACCCGGGCCGCACGCGTTGCTGGCCGCCACTTGTGCCGCCCTGCTGGCCGACGAACAGGCCACGCAAACACGGGCCGCCACCGGCGCCGACGCGCATTCACCGTGGCACAAAGTTGACGCCTGGCGCGTCGGCCGCCCCGGCGAGCGCCACGTCGTGCTCAGCGCCGGCGACACGCGCCACGACATCCGTGCCAGTGGCGCGAACGGCCATTACGCCATGCACTGCGACAACACCAACGTGGAAGTCTCCGGTGCACGCTTCGACGGCGCCTGGCTGGAGGCGCGTTTCGACGGCGAAGCCATGCGCCTGCGCGTGGCCGTGAACGCCGACCGCATTACCGTGCACGACACCCACGGCCAGCGTTTCACGCTGCTGCGCACGCCGGCCTACGCGTGGGAAACCTCCGACGCCACGGCCGGCAACCACATCGTCGCGCCGATGCCGGGCCGCATCGTGCTGGTCAAGGCCAAGGCGGGCGACGAGGTCGTCGAAGGCCAGGAAATCATCATCATGGAAGCGATGAAAATGGAGTTGGCACTGAAGGCACCGCGCGTCGGTCGCATCGAAAAGCTGGCCGCCACGGCCGGCGAGTTCGTCGATGCCGATACTGTTCTTGCGCAATTTGCCGACTGAAAGCGAGATCGCCATGACCACCTCGCCAACCAGCGACAATTTCATTCGCCTCGTCGAAGTGGGCCCGCGTGACGGCCTGCAGAACGAGCGCGCCATCGTGCCGCCACGCACCAAGATCGAGCTGATCAACCGGCTTGGTCGCACCGGCATCAAGACCATCGAGGCGACCAGTTTCGTCAACCCGACCTGGATTCCGCAGCTGGCCGACGCCGAACAGGTGTTTCCGGCCATCGAGCGCCAACCGGGCGTGGGTTATCCCGTGCTGGTGCCCAACCTCAAGGGCTACGAGCGCGCGCGCGCCGTCAACGCCGACGAGATCGCCGTGTTCACGGCCGCCAGCGAAGCGTTCAACCGCAAGAACATCAACGCCACCATCGACGAATCCATCGAGCGTTTCGAGCCGGTGATGGAACGCGCCAAGGCCGATGGCGTGCGCGTGCGCGGCTACATCTCGACCGTGCTCGGTTGCCCCTATCAAGGCGACGTGCCGGTGCGTGACGTGGTGCGCGTGGCGCGCCGCCTGCACGATCTGGGCTGTGTCGAAATCTCGCTCGGCGACACCATCGGCGTCGGTACCCCGGCCAAGGCGCGCGCCATGCTCGAAGCCGTGGCCGGCGAGGTGCCGATGGCGCAACTGGCCGTGCACTTCCACAACACCTACGGCCAGGCACTGGCCAACATCCTGGCCTGCATCGAAGCCGGCGTGCGCGTGGTGGACAGCTCGGTTTCAGGTGCCGGCGGCTGCCCGTACGCGCGCGGCGCGACCGGCAACGTCGCCAGCGAGGACGTGGTCTACATGCTGCACGGCCTGGGCATGGAGACCGGCATCGATCTGGACAAGCTGATCGACGTCGGCATCTGGCTGTCCGGCGTGTTGAGCCACGCCACATCCAGCTTCGTGGCCCGCGCCACCGTGGCCGGATAACGGCACCAGCCCTGTGTGGGAGCGTGCCCGCGCGCGATGGTTCTGGCAAAAATGACGGGTGGCGCGGACACCGGCGGACCTTTGGTCCGCATCGCCGACAGGCCAGCTCCCACACGACGCACGCCGTCGGGCGCATTAAACTGTCGCCATGATCCGACTCATCAAGACCGCCCTGCTGCAGGAAACCAACCACGGCAGCCGCGACGCGAACCTCGACGCCATCGAACGCGGCCTGCGCGAAGCGGCCGCCGCCGGTGCGCAGCTGGTGCTGCTGCAGGAACTGCACAACGGACCGTATTTTTGCCAGACCGAAAACGTTGACGCCTTCAATCTGGCCGAAACCATCCCCGGTCCGTCGACCGGGCGCCTCGGCACGCTGGCCGCCGAGCTGCAACTGGTCATCGTGGCCTCGCTGTTCGAGCGCCGCGCGCCGGGCTTGGCGCACAACACGGCCGTCGTGTTCGACCGCAGCGCCGCCATCGCCGGTCGCTACCGCAAGATGCACATTCCCGACGATCCGGGGTTTTACGAAAAGTTCTACTTCACGCCGGGCGACTTGGGTTTCCACCCCATCAACACATCCATCGGCAAGCTGGGCGTGCTGGTGTGCTGGGACCAGTGGTATCCGGAAGCGGCGCGCTTGATGGCACTGGCCGGTGCCGAGCTGCTGCTCTACCCCACCGCCATCGGCTGGGACCCGGCCGACGACGACGCCGAAAAAGCGCGCCAGCGCGAAGCGTGGATCACCGTGCAGCGCGGCCATGCCGTGGCCAACGGCCTGCCGCTGCTGGCCTGCAACCGCACCGGTTTCGAGGCCGACCCGAGCGATGCCAGTCGCGGCATCGCCTTTTGGGGTTCCAGCTTCGTCGCCGGCCCGCAGGGCGAATTTCTGGCCCAGGCCGGCACCGACGCGCGCGAACTGCTGATCGCCGACATCGACATGGCCCGCAGCGAAAACGTGCGCCGCATCTGGCCGTTCCTGCGCGACCGCCGCATCGACGCCTATGGCGACCTGACCAAACGCTTTCGTGATTGACGATCCGGGCTTGCCCGCGCCCTGCGGCGCCCCCATGCTTGAGGTTCCGTTCGTCTTGCCTGACTCCATGAACCCGATCGTCCCCGAAGCGGAACCGCGTCCGACCGACGCCCTGGCCGACCAGCCCGTCAGCCGTGTCACGCGTGACGGCGTGGAATACGTGCTGCTGGGCACGGCGCACGTTTCGCGCGCCAGTGTGGCCGCCGTCAACGCCATGCTGGCGACCGAATCGTTCGACGCCATCGCGGTCGAGCTGTGCGAAAGCCGCGCGCAAGGCATCCGCGATCCCGAAGCGATCAAGCGCATGGACCTGTTCCAGGTGATCCGCCAGGGCAAGACCGGCATGGTCGCCGCCAGCCTGGCGCTGGGTTCATTCCAGAAACGTCTGGCCGAGCAATACGGCATCGAACCGGGCGCCGAAATGAAAGCCGCCATGCATGGCGCGGACGACAGCGACGCCGCCTTGTGGCTGGTCGATCGCGACATCAGCACCACGCTCAAGCGCGCCTGGCGCAACCTGTCCTGGCGCGACAAGCTGGGCGTGCTGGGCGGCCTCATGGGCAGCGTGTTCGAGCGCGAGGACATCGCCGAGGAAGACATCGAAAAACTCAAGCAGGGCGACATGCTGGAAGGCGCCTTCAGCGAGTTTGCGCAAAATTCGGCCACCCTCTACCGCAGCCTGATCGGCGAACGCGACGAATTCATGGCCGCCAGGCTGCGCGAATGCGCCGCCGCTGATCCAGCCGTGCGACGCGTGCTGGTCGTCATCGGTGCCGGCCATCTCAAGGGCGTCGTCCATCACCTGCAAGAACAGCGCGATGACCCCGCCCTGTTGGCCAGCGAATTGTCCAAGGTGCCGCCGAAGGCGCGCTGGCCCAAATGGCTGGCCATTTTTCTGGTGCTGGCCATCTTCGTCGCCATTGGTTTTGCCTTCCACCGCGACACGCGCTTGGGCGCCGAGGCGTTGCGCGACTGGATCCTGCTGACCGGCGGCCTGGCTGCCGTGGGCGCCATCGCGTCCGGCGGCCATCCGTTGAGCGTCGTCGCCTCGTTCATCGCCGCGCCACTCAAACCGTTCCGTCCCGGCATTCCGGCCGGTGCCGTCGGCGCCCTGGCCGAAGTGTGGGTACGCAAGCCGAAAGTGGCCGATTTTGAAACCCTGCGCGACGATGTGTCGCACTGGCGCGGCTGGTGGCGCAACCGTGTGGCACGTGTATTTGTGCTATTCATGCTGGTGAACATAGGCACCATGATTGGTGAATATGTCGCGGGCATCCACATCCTCGGCAGCCTGTTGTAAAGGCCTGTCGAGGCCTCACGCCCGCACGCTATACTTTTTCAACAAGGCCGAGGGGCGGCCGCCAGCGGGGAGTGATTCATGAAGCGATTGTCCGTGCTTGCCATGCTGTCTTGCGCCATGTTGCTGCTGGGTTCCGGTACGGCCTGGGGCCAAAGTGCCGAAAACCTCAAAGGCAACAAGCAGGCCGGCAAGACTTTTGTCTACACCTGCGCCGGCTGCCATGGCGTGCCCGGCTACCAGAACGCCTACCCGACCTACCATGTGCCGCGCATCGTCGGCCAGAACCAGCAATACATCATCACGGCGTTGACCGAGTACCAGCAGGGCATCCGCAAGCATCCCACCATGGACGCCCAGGCGGAAAGCATGTCCGCCCAGGACATCGCCAACATCGCCGCCTACCTTTCCAGCATCAAGCAGCCGGTGACCGAACCCAAGAGCACCGGTGATTCAGCCGGCGCCAAGAAGTCCGTGGCCTGCCAGGCATGCCACGGCAAGTACGGCATCGCCGTGGCCGGTCAATACCCCAACCTTGCCGGCCAGTACGCCGACTACATCGTGCAGGCACTGCACGAATACAAGGACGGCCAGCGCCAAAGCGCCATCATGAAAGGCTTTGCCTCGCAGCTGTCCGACCAGGACATGCACGACATTGCCGACTACTTCTCCAGCCAACCGTCGCCGCTGGCCAAGGACAACCTGGAGCACTACATTCAGGGCAGCCATTGAGCCGCTGCGACATGCCCGCAAAAAACCCGGCCATGCGCCGGGTTTTCCTTGAGTGCGGCATCGACAGCCCCCATGTGATACGAACACCTTTCGCCCATCGCACCGTTACCGACGTTTCCAACATGACCAGCATCGACGAACTGATCCAGAGCCATTGCCAGCCCCGCTCCCCGGAGGACGCGCTGGATGGCGCCACGATAGACCGGCTGCTGGCGCAACTTTCCGGCTGGGAACGGGTCAAAGACAACGTGGCGATCACGCGGGACTTCACGTTCAAGAATTTTCGCCACACCTTGGGCTTCATCAACGCTGTCGGATTCATGGCCAACCACGAGGACCATCATCCGGACATCAAGGCAGGCTACGGTCATTGCCGCCTCACCTGGTCCACCCATGACGCCGGCGGCTTGTCGTTGAACGATTTCATTTGCGCAGCCAAAGTCGAGGCCCTGCTGCGCTGACACACCGGTGCCTCCCGCCATGCTGCACCGCGTCAAGGCGGCCTCAACGTTGCATGTGTTTTAATAACTGCTATATATGCTCAAGTACCTTTGTCAGGTGAACTCATGAATGCCACAACCATCCTGTTTGACCGCTACAAGGATTCGCTGCAAGTCCGTTCGGACCGGCAGGCCGCGTTGAACCTTGGCGTCAAAGTTCAGACCGTCAGCAACTGGCGCACCCGCGGGAGCCAGGCCGAGGCTTCCACCATCGACGCCATGTGCAAGCAATTGGCCGAAGATCCGACACCGTGGCTGCTGCGCATCCAGGCTGAACAAGGCGGCGCGGAGTCGCGCAATGGCCGCGTGTGGCGCAATGTCGCCGTGCGTCTGGGCGTTGCCTTGCCGGCGCTGGCCCTGTTGCTGGACACCCTGATCGATGCTTCGGCCGGCAATTTTGCCCCGTTGTGGGATGGCAGCATGAGCCTGGTCGCGCAGGCCGCCCCGCTGGTCCAGGCGGTCGTGCCGTCCATCTGATGGATGGTTCAAGACAAAAAAGGCGCCAAGACCGAAACCGGTCCTGGCGCCTTTTTTCATGCCCACCGCCCACCCGGCGCCTTCAGGCCAGGCGATCCAGGCAGGCACGCAGTTCATCGGGCAACGGCGTGCTGAAGCAATAGCTGCGCTCACCCAACTCGAATTCGAAACGCGCCGCATGCAGAAACAGGCGATGCAGCCCCGCACCCTGCAGACGCTTGTTGGCCTCGCGGTCCCCGTACTTGGGATCGCCCGCCACGGGATGGCCAATGTGGGCGCTGTGCACGCGGATCTGGTGCGTGCGGCCGCTGCCCAACGTCACCTGCATCAGGCTGGCTGACGGATAACGCTCCAATTCCTTGAAAAACGTCAGGGCCGGCTTGCCGTCGTCGGACACGCGTACCATGCGCTCGCCCCCCTGCAGGACAAACTTGCGCAATGGCACGTTGACGTCGAATTTCTGCCGTTTGATCTTGCCGGTCAGGAGCGCCAGATACTGCTTGGTCACGCGACCTTCGCGAATCAGGTTCTGCAGCCCGACCAGGCCCTGGCGCGTGCGCGCCATGACCAGTACGCCACTGGTATCACGGTCCAGCCGATGCACCAGCTCCAGATGCTCGTCCGGGCGTGCCGCGCGCATCAATTCGATGGCGCCATGGCTGATGCCGCTGCCACCGTGGCTGGCGATGCCGGTCGGCTTGTCGATGACCAGGTAATGCTTGTCCTCGAAAATGATGCTTTGCCGGAGTTTTTCGACCAGTTCGCGCGGCGCCTCCCCGGTTTCGCGCACTTCCAGCCGGACCGGCGGGATGCGCAGCGTATCACCAACATTGAGACGCGTGTCCGGTTTGGCGCGCTTGCCGTTGATGCGCACCTGGCCAGTGCGCAACAGGCGGTAAATCATGCTGCGCGGCACCCCCTTGAGCAGCGCCGAAAGGCAATTGTCCACACGCTGGCCATCCCGCTCCGGGCCCACTTCAAGCTGCTGGACCTGGCTGAACGAAGTCGGGGAAGTGACAGATTGCATTGAAAAAATCCACTGGCGAAGGGTATACTGCGAGGGCGCAAAGCCGTCTGGCTTGCAACGTACGACCGGGTTAGCGGCCCAGCCGTCGCGTCGGCAGAGAGGGCACCGGTTTTCACCATCGGTCGCCAATGCCTCTTTCATCGTAACGGTTGGGTCGAGTGTGCGTCCGCGGTGCCCTCAAGGGCTGCGGTGCCGCTGTTGTCGCCAACGCATTCATGGCGATGGCCCTTATTTTCTCACGGTCGTGGAGCAAACGGGTACGCGCAACTGAACAATCGTACCGGAGCAACGACTGCTCCGGCCCCATTGCCGCGTCACCGGTGTTGCGTTCATGGCTTGGCCGCCCACAAGGCGCCGCCTGCACGCATCTTTGGCGACGCAGCCGAGGAAATTACAATGAAACGCATGTTGATCAACGCAACTCAGCGTGAGGAGTTGCGCGTGGCCATCGTTGATGGCCAGTCCCTGTATGACCTCGACCTTGAAATCCCCTCGCGCGAACAGAAAAAGTCGAACATCTACAAGGCCCGCATCACCCGGGTTGAACCTTCGCTCGAAGCCTGCTTCGTCGACTACGGCGCGGAACGCCACGGCTTCCTGCCGCTGAAGGAAATCTCGCGCGAGTACTTCACGCCCGGTGTCGACCACAACAAGGCCGGCATCCGCGAGCTGCTGAAGGAAGGCCAGCAACTCATCGTGCAGGTCGAGAAGGAAGAGCGCGGCAACAAGGGTGCCGCACTCACCACGTTCATTTCGCTCGCCGGCCGCTACATGGTGCTGATGCCCAACAGCCCCAACGCCGGCGGCGTCTCGCGACGGATCGAAGGCGAAGACCGGCAGGCGCTGAAGGAAGCCCTGCAGCACATCACGGTGCCCGATGACATGGGCCTGATCGTGCGCACCGCCGGCGTCGGCCGCGACGCCGAGGAACTGCAGTGGGATCTTGACTACCTGCTGACGCTGTGGAAGGCCATTTCCGAGGCGGCCGCCGCGCGCAGCGCGCCGTTCCTGATCTACCAGGAATCCAAACTCTTCATCCGTGCGCTGCGTGACTATCTGCGCGCCGACATCGGCGAAATCCTGATCGACGAACCCTCGCTGTACGAAGACGCGAAGGAATTCATGCAGCAGGTGATGCCGAACAGCCTGCGCAAGCTGAAGCTGTACGACGAAACCGTCCCGCTGTTCACCCGCTTCCAGATCGAAACCCAGATCGAAAGCGCCTACGACCGGCTGGTGCGCCTGCCATCGGGCGGCTCCATCGTCATCGACCCGACTGAAGCGCTGACGTCCATCGACGTCAACTCGGCCCGCGCCACCAAGGGCGGCGACATCGAGGACACGGCATTCCACACCAACTGCGAGGCCGCGGTCGAAGTCGCGCGCCAGTTGCGCATCCGCGATGTCGGCGGCCTCGTCGTGATCGACTTCATCGACATGGAATCCTCGCGCCACCAGCACGAGATCGAAGACAAGCTGCGCGATGCGCTGAAGCTCGACCGTGCGCGTGTGCAGATCGCGCGCATTTCGCGCTTCGGCCTGCTGGAGCTGTCGCGCCAGCGTCTGCGTCCGAGCCTCGAAGAATCCACCCAGAGCGTGTGCCCACGCTGCGATGGCCATGGCGTCATCCGCAGCGTGCAGTCGCTCGCGCTGTCAGCGCTGCGCCTGATCGAAGAGCACGCGATGAAGGACAACACTGGCGAAGTGCTGGTGCAGGCGCCGACGCGCGTCGCCAACTTCCTGTTGAACGAAAAGCGCGCCAGCGTCGTCGAGATCGAACTGCGGCACAAGGTGCACGTGGTCGTTGTCGCAGACAAGAACCTCGAGACGCCGCACCTTGAAATCACGCGCATCCGTGACAGCGACATGGGCGAACACGCCAAGCCGAGCTACGAGCGCCTGACCGATCCGGTCGCCGATCCGATGCCGAAGGTCGGCATCGTCACCCACGGCGAAGAGCCGGCGGTCAGCGGCGTTCAGCGCGCGACGCCGATCCCGCACCACGACGAACCCGCCGCGGCGCCCGTCGCGGCACCAATTGCAACACCGGCGGCAGCCGCACCCGCCGCCGCAACCGGTGGCCTGTTTGGCCGCCTGTTTGGCTGGTTCCGCAGCACGCCGGCCAGCGCCGAGCCCGCGACGGCTCCAGCTGCCACCGCCACGCCGACGTCACGCCCACCGCGCGGCAACGGTCAGCGCCGTGCGCATACGGGCGAACGCCGCAACGACAACGGCGGGCACAACCGCCAGCGTCGCGGCGAGCGCGA